>WFUE01000054.1 GCA_015485125.1 Lysobacterales bacterium
TGCATCCGCCAGTTTCTGCTCAAAACCGGCGGCCTGCGGCCAGGCCAGCTGCAAGCCCTGCCAATGCTCGCGGAGGGCCTGCAAGGCGTTCATGGCTGTCGCAAGAGTGCCCAGGCGTCGGGCGGAGCCAGCCCATGCGACAGCGGCAGGGCCACCGTCCGCACCCGACCATGCAACACCACCAGGGTATTCAGATCCTGCGAGGCCGGCGGCACCAGCCGCATCCACGGCCCGTCTTCGACAGTGTGCACTATGCTGAGATAGCGAATGGGCGGATGCGGCTGGCGGTTGAGCCAATCCAAAGCCGTGCCGGGGCGCAGGGCCAGTTCCTGCATCAGGGCGTCACTGAGGCCCAGATCCGCCAGCGGGCCGGGCATGAAGGTGGCCATCCAGTCACCCACCGGGCCCATGCCCCGGTTCATGGTCGCCACCGGCTCGGCCAGCGGCAGGCCGGCCTGCGGGCTGGCGATGCTGACCAGCCGTTCGATGCGCGCGTCCGGCCGCGTCACCAGCAGCATGCGCGCCACCACGCCACCCAGCGAATGGCCTACCAGCCAGACTGGTGTATCCGGGCGCGCGGCTTCGATCCGCTGCAATTGGGCCCGCAGGGCTTCCGCCTGTACCGCCAGCGGTGCCCGGTAGGGCAGTTGCGCCAGCCAGTAGGTCTTCTCCGCAGTGGGGAATTGAACACCATTCCGCCAGCCCTGCTGCTCCAGCACGGGTACAAAACCACTGGCAAACCAGGTGGCCGGCCCGGTGGAGAAACCGTGAATCAGTACCATCTGCTGTGCCCACAGCGAGCCGCTCAACAACAAACCGGCCAACAAACAGCACCATTTTTTCATGCCACCTGCCCCCGCAATGGTTCCAGCGCCTGCCCACGGCACAGACGTGGATGGTCATCGGATTGACCGGCCACATGCCAGGCAAAAGCCTTTTTCAACACAGTCTTGTCCACCAGCTGCATGCCCGCCCCCCGCAGACCGGCCAGCAGCGGGTGGCGACTGCCAAACAGCCGTTGCAGCACGGTCATGAATTCCTGGGTAATGAGCGTGTCGGCCTTGCGCCAGCGCTGGTAACGGTTGAGCACCCGCGCATCGCCCATGTCCTCGCCCCGGCGCAGGGCCTCCACCAGCACTTCGGCCAATGCAGCCGCATCGAGAAAGCCCAGATTCACACCCTGCCCGGCCAACGGGTGCACCACATGGGCCGCATCCCCCACCAGCGCCAGCCTCGGGCCGATGAAGGCCCCGGCGCGCTGCATCTGCAGGGGGAAGGCGGCCAGCGGGCTGATGCGGCGGCAACGGCCGAGCCGGGCATCCAGCGCGGCGGTCAGGGCTGCGTTGAAATCCGCTTCTTCCAGTGCCCGCACGTTTTCAGCCTCGGCATCGTCCAGACTCCAGACAATGGAGCTGCTGCCATCGGCCAGGGGCAGGAAGGCCAGCGGGCCGGTGGGCAGAAAACGCTGCCAGGCCGTGTGTTCATGGGGCTTTTCCGTTTCCACCACCGCCACCAGCGCCTGCTGGGCATAGGGATGCACACGCAGGGGGATGCCCGCCTGTTCGCGCACGCGGGACTGGCGCCCATCGGCACCCACCAGCAGTGGTGTCCACAGTTGAGAACCGTCTTCCAGCGTAACCAGCAGGCCGCCGTCCCGGTTTTCCCACTGCGCCAGCGGACTTTGCCGGGTTTCCACACCGGGACAAAAGCCCAGCGCCTGCCACAGGGCCGACTGAATGCGGCGGTTTTCGATGATCCAGCCCAGTTCGCCCAACCCCATTTCGGCGGCGGAAAAGGCCAGCCGGGCCGGGCTTTCGCTATCCCAGACCCGCATGTGGCGGTAGGGGCTGACCCGTTGCTGGCGGATGCTGTCCCACACGCCCACGGCCTGTAGCAGGCGGATGGAAGCCGGCGAAATGGCCGAACAGCGCAACTCATAAGGAGCGTCATCCGGCAGGGGCTGGGCCGGTCGGGGTTCCAGCACGCAGACCGGTACGCCGGCACGGGCCAGCGACAGTGCCAGCGCCGAACCCACCATGCCACCGCCAGCGATGACCACGGGCGCGGATGCTTGCTTGCCTTTCACAATGGTTCTCCTCTGACCAGTGGGTTGTCCTGTTCCAGCAAACCCATGGTGATTCCCAGAATGCCGCGTTGCAGGGCCGGCAGATGACCGATGAGATTCAGGCCCAGTTGCCGCGCCAGCGCCACCGGCGGTAATGATTGGCGATACAGGCGCACCATGCCGTCGGTCCAGCGCAGGATACGTTGCTGATCGGGCAGACGACGGGCACGATAGGACTTGAGCAGGGATGGATGCCCCGGATCCCAATCCTCCCCCTGTGCCTGCCGGGCCCGCAGCAGGATTTCGGCCAGCACCGCCACATCGCGGATGCCCAGGTTGAAGCCCTGGGCCGACAGCGGATGCACCGCGTGAGCGGCATTGCCGATAAGCAGGGTGCGGTGCCAGACGGTTTCCGCCGGCACCACCCGTTTCAACGGGTAGCTGGCCCGCCGGCCCACGCGGGTGAAGCGGCCCAGGCGATAGCCGAAGCGCTTTTGCAAATGTGCGAGAAAGGTCTCGTCTTCCATTGCCAGCCAGGTCTGTTTTTCCGCCGCCGGCACCGACCAGACCACGCCGCAACGCTGGTCTGTCAACGGCAGCAGGGCGAAAGGCCCCTGCGGTGACAGGCATTCCCAGGCCGTGCCTTCATGGGGCTGTTCGGTACTGACATTGCTGATAATGGCCACCTGGCCGTAGTCTTCCGCTTCCGCCGGTATCTGCAACAGCTGGCGCACCGGTGAATGGGTGCCATCGGCTGCCACCAGCAGGGGAGCCCGTAGCGTCTGCGTGCCCGATTCCATGTCGACCTCGGCCCGCACACCGGCCTCGTCCTGTTGCAGCCCCTGCAGGCTGGCCGGTTGCAACAGGGTCACATCGGTGCATGCTTCCAGCCGCTTCATCAGCGCCTGACCCAGATCGCGGGCAAAAACCACATGACCAAAGCTGTCGAAGCCCTGCTCCCGCGCATCCAGTAATACCGAGCCGAAACGCCCTTCTTCCCGGGTATGCACCCGGTGGATGGGGCTGGCTTGCGGCAGGTACTGCCACACGCCCAATGCGCGCAGGATATTGCAGGTCGCCCAGTTCAGTGCCAGCGTGCGGTCGTCGTAGCTGGGTGGCGTGGGGGTGCGCGGCGGGCTTTGCTCCAGCACCGTGACCGCAAGACCATGGCCGGACAGGGCAATCCCCAGGCTGGCGCCCACCATGCCCCCGCCACAAATGAGAATATCGCTCTGGTTCATGCTTGTGCCCATTGGGCCTCCACTTCATCGGCGCGGGCCGGCAAGCGCCGGCTCAGGCATTCGGCACCCTGGCGGGTAACCAGGTAATCGTCTTCCACCCGCATCACGCGATGGTACCAGCTCCGCTTGCGCCCGGCATGTTGCGGACGGATAAGGATGCCCGGCTCCAGCGCCACCACCATGCCCGCCTCCAGCATCCGCGACTGGCCATGCTGACGATAGACGCCCACATCATGTACATCCAGCCCCAGCCAGTGGCCGGTGCGGGTCATGAAAAAGGGCCGATAGGCACCCTGCTCCACCAGACCCTCCACTTCACCCTGCAACAGCCCCAGTTCCACCAGCCCGGCAGTGATCACGCGCACGGCGGCGGCGTGTACCGCCTCCCAGCGCTCGCCGGGGCGGAGTTTTTCGGCCGCCGCCTGTTGCGCCGCCAGCACGATGTCCAGCAAGGCCCGGTCACGGCCATCGTAGCGGCCATTCAGCGGCACGCAGCGGGTGATGTCGGCGGCATAGCCGTTGATTTCCATACCGCCATCCAGCAGCAAGAGGCCCTGTTCCGGCAAGGGATCACAGGTCGGCGTGTGGTGCAGTACGCAGGCGTTCTGACCAGCCGCCACGATGGGCGGATAGGCCAGCTCCAGCCCCCGCTGCCCGGCCTGCCAGGCAAAACAGGCCGCCAGACGCTGTTCGTGCAGAGGCCCGTCGGCTGCCTGCAGTTCCCGCCAGCAGGCCAGATGGGCGTCCACGCTGGCTTCCGCCGCCTGCCGCAACAGGGCCTGCTCCGCCGGCGACTTGATCACCCGCATCTCGTGCAGCAGGTGCTCCAGCGAGTGGAATTCCTCCGGCACCTGCAAGCCGTCCCGATCCCGCAGGATGCGCAGACGGCGGGTCCATTCCATCAGCCGCTGGTCCAGCTCCTGATGACGGCCCAGGCTGTAGTAGAGACTGTGACGATGCTCCAGCAGGCCGGGCAGGATGTCGTCCAGATCCTCGATGGGAAAGGCGTCATCCACACCCAGTCGCTCCACCGCCGCTTCCAGCCCGGTCACCTCGCCATGCCAGAGGCGGTTTTCCTCGCTGGCCGGCTGACAGAACAGGATCTGCTCACCAGCCTTGCGCCCCGGCAAGAGTACCAGTACCGCATCCGGCTCGGCAAAGCCGGTGAGGTAGAGGAAGTCGCTGTCCTGGCGGTAGGGCCAGGGCACATCATGACTGCGGTAGCAACGGGGCGCGGCAGCCACCACCGCCATGGCATCCGGGCCCATTTGTTCCATGAGCCACTGCCGCCGTGCCTGGTATTCCTTGCGTTCGATCATTGCAGCAGGGGTTGCCGCACGCTGCTCTGATGCAGATCAAAAAACAGGCTTTGCGCCAGCGAACGCAGGTACTCGTGGATTTCCGCCAGATCTTCCTCATCTTCTTCGCTGGGCTGGAAATCATCGGCAATGGCCGTCAACCGCGTGCCGATTTCCGCCAGATCCCGCATCTGCCCCTGAACGTCGGAATCGGTGGCGTTCAGCCGTTCCGGCTTGACCTGGCCGAGCCCGTACAACAGGCCGTTGCTCCACAGGCCCAGGCATTGCGCGCGCTGGAAAAAATCCCGCTCATCCCCCGGCACCAACAGTTCGAAACCGAGGTCACCGGCGGCGAGATCCTTTTCCACCTGTGCATACAGGCCTTCCAGCAATTTGCGCCGTTCTTCTTCCAGCAAGGGCGCCCAGTGTTCTTCCAGAAAACCCGGCCAGGCCTCGTCATTCGGGCCCAGCCCGCTACAGACCAGGCCGGTGAGCGTACCGTGGATTTCCGCCAGTTCACTGTCATGCAGCCCCAGCTGGCGTGACATGGCTTCATAGCCCTGTTCCATCTTCGTTCTCCCGCAGGCAAAAGTGTATTATCGCCGATTTCCCGGCCTGCTATACTGCGCAACTGGAAAATCCCTCCACAGGCGAAATGATGAGTACGGTAGACAAACTGGCCCGGCTGAAACAGCAAGTGCAGCAGCTCATGGAGATCAACGAGCGACTGCGTACCGAAAACGCCTCGCTGCGCGTCACCCAGGAAAACCTGGTGGCCGAACGCGCGCAACTGGTTTCCCAGAACGAACAGGCCCGCTCACGGGTGGAAGCCATGATTCATCGCCTGAAAACGCTGGAGCAGAACACATGAGCGCCGAAACCGTACATCTGCAGTTTCTGGGCAAGGACTTTCGCATCGCCTGCCCGCCGGAGGAAAAGCAATCCCTGCTCAAGGCCGCCGACCGTCTCAACGCCAAGATGGAAGAAGTGCGCAACGAGGGCGGCATCGTTGGCATCGAGAAGATCGCCATCATGGCCGCGCTCAACCTGGCCCACGACCTGACCCGTGAATGCGAACAGCTGGAACAGACCCAAAACCTGGTCGACAGCCATCTGGAGGAAATGAACACCCGCCTTGATCAGGTACTGAACGCACAGGTAGAATGACCTCAGGGTGCTCCCTGCGGTGTTCGCCAGCCCGTTCAACATATTGCCTTGACCCTAAATAGCGACCGCGGGACCCGCCGCGTTCAGGGTTGTGTGCATGTCCGTCCATGAGCGGAAAGCCTGATACCCTGGCCGACGCTCCCACCTGAACCTCTGGTTCAAGGTCGTTGGTGGGTAGCGGCACAGGCGGGGGGCACCTTTTTTGGCTGGTCTTTTTTGCGCAGCTCGGCGTTATGGCTGCCTCGTTCGTCGGTCACGTACCTTTTGAGTGGTTTGTTTTCCGTATCTCTGCGTTGCACGGGCTGCCTCACTAGGTCACGTACTTTTTGTATGTAGTGGTCTAATGATCCTGGAGACGGTTTAAGGTGTAATAGCCACCAACCGACAGGAGCCGAAGGCCGATGAGCAAGAAGAGACGAAGTTTTTCCCCGCAGTACAAGCATGATGTAGCCTCCATGGTGCTGGACCAAGGCTACAGTCTGAAAGAGACCTGCCGTTCCATGGATGTCAGCGAGACTTCGCTGAGGCTGTGGGTCAAGCAATTACAGGCGGAACGGAACGGCATCGCCCCCGCCTCGGGCAAGGCCATCACACCGGAACAAATCGAGATCCAGGAACTGAAGGCCAGAATTCAGCGGCTGGAACGGGAGAAAGCCATTCTAAAAAAGGCTACCGCTCTCTTGATGTCGGACGAGATCAAGCATACCGGTTGATTCGCCAGTTGAGAGAGCAAGCATCGGTTCGGCTGCTTTGTTCAGCCTTTGGCATTGCGGAATCCAGCTACTACCACCACCTGGCAAGCCTGCGTCGCCCCAGAGCCGAACAGGCGAAGCTGGAAGCCGACATCAAAACCCTGTTTGATGCCAGCCGACAGGCTGCAGGCAGTCGTACCCTGCAGGCCAGCCTGCGTCAGCAGGGCTACGACATCGGCCGATATCGTGTTCGCCGGTTGATGAAAAAACTGGCTTTGGTCAGCAAACAACCCGGGGCACACCCATACCGGCGTGCAACCGAAGAAAGGCCGGACATCCCCAATCACTTGCAACGGGCCTTCATGCCGGAAGCTCCCAACCGTGTCTGGTGCGGAGACATCACCTATATCTGGGTCAGAAACCAGTGGCATTACCTGGCTGTCGTCATGGATCTTTATGCTCGCCGGGTGATTGGTTGGGCCTTTGGGGAAAAAGCCAATGCACGCCTGGTATGCCGTGCACTGGAAATGGCCTGGGAGCAACGCGGCAGGCCACGGGGAGTATGGTTCCACTCCGATCAGGGCAGCCAGTACACCAGCCGCAAGTTTCGACAAAAACTCTGGAGATGCCAGATTCAGCAGAGCATGAGCCGTCGGGGCAACTGCTGGGACAATGCCCCCATGGAACGGCTGTTCAGAAGCCTCAAGCACGAATGGATGCCAACAGCAGGCTATGCCGATGCCCACGAGGCCAGAATGGATCTGGGGCGCTATTTACTGGACTACTACAACCATACCAGACCCCATCAGTTCAATGCCGGACTTCCGCCCGCGCTGGCTGAGAAAAAACGTTATCGTGTCTCCAGTTTTTCTTGACCACTACAAGCATATTGCACCGGGAGCCTTACTGATTCCACGGCGGAATACGGCTTCGCCTATTCCGCCCTACGACAGCCAGTTACAAGCACAAGTTTTGGGCGAGCGGTTTTTTGCCAGGGTTCAGCCCCGACCGTGGGTCCAGTGGACCCA
>WFUE01000055.1 GCA_015485125.1 Lysobacterales bacterium
ATGCGCCGGTAACGCAACAGCCACGACCAGCCCAGCCAGCGCCGCAACGGCGTGGCCAGCAGGGTGAGAAGGAGAAAACGCAAGGCCCAGATGCCGGTTTCATGCAGCAGCACTTCCTGCGGGTCCGGCCCCAGCGTATTGCTCACCGCGCCCCACGCCAGCCAGGCCAGGGGCAACAGCGCCGTGACGAACACCACAACACGCATCAGAAGAACTTGCGCAGGTTCATGCCCCGGTACAAGCCGGCCACCTGCTCGGCATAACCGTTGAACATTTCCGTATCCCGCCGGTTGCCAAACAGGCTGAAGCCGGTACCGATGATGCGCTCGGAAGCCTGCGACCAGCGCGGATGATCCACCTGCGGGTTCACATTGGCATAAAAACCGTATTCATCCGGCGCCATCTTGCGCCAGGTATTCATGGGCATGTCTTCCTGAAAATGTATCCGCACGATGGACTTGATGTTCTTGAAGCCATACTTCCATGGCACCACCAGCCGCAGCGGGGCACCGTTTTGCGGCGGCAAGGGCTTGCCATAGAGCCCGGTGGCCATGAAGCTCAGCGGGTGCATGGCCTCATCCATGCGCAAGCCTTCCACATAGGGCCAGTCCAGTACCCGCCGGCGCTGGCCCGGCATCTGCTTCGGGTCGTACAGAGTGGTAAAACGCACAAAACGGGCGGAAGACAGCGGGCGGAAACGCTTCAGCAAGGCAGCCAGCGGCACGCCCAACCAGGGAATGACCATGGACCAGGCTTCCACACAGCGAAAGCGGTAGATGCGCTCCTCCACGGCAAGGCCCTTGAGCAGGTCATCCAGGTCGAACACACCGCTTTTCTCACACAGGCCCGAAACCCGCACCTGCCAGGGGTGGGTCTTGAAGTCCCGTGCGTTCTTGGCCGGGTCATTCTTGCCATAACCGAATTCATAGAAATTGTTGTAACTGGTAACCGCCGCTTCCGGCGTCAGTTCGTCTTTCAGCGTGCCTTTGGCCTGCAATACCGAAGCGGGCAGCAGACCAGCCACCACCAGCGCCTTGACCACATCGCGGCGCTGTTGAAAAACCGACTCGTCGGTTACCTGCCATTCCGGCAGCGAATACTTTTTTTTCATGACTTTCCTCCTCCTGCAACAGACCGGCCATGGCCGCCAGGCATTACAAGCCCCGCCAGCGGGAAAGGATTGCGCTGTTCGGTCTATTCACAACGGGGTAATCGCCCCATTTACTCCCATTTCCGGCTTGACAGAAGCGCGGTGATTTTCGATAGTTGCCCGCATGAATACACGTTTTGCACCCACTGTACTGCTCGTATCCGTTCTACTGGCTGTTCTGCTGCTGGTCGGAGGCTGATACGCGGGCAAAACGCAAAGTACTTGCAAAACCCCGCACTCTCCACAGGATGCGGGGTTTTTTTGTTGAACTTTCGAAACCGACCGCCTTGCGGCACCAGGGAGACCATCATGAAACTATACACCGAGACCGACGCCAACCCGGAACTGCTGAAAGACGCGCATATCGTCATCGCCGGCTATGGCAGCCAGGGCCGTGCCCACGCCCTCAACCTGCATGACAGCGGCCTGAATGTCACCGTGGCCGTGCGCAAGAACGGCCCCAGCTGGGAAAAAGCCCAGGCCGACGGCCTCAAGGTGGCGGAAACCGCCGAAGCGGTAAAAAGCGCCGATGTGGTGATGATTCTGGTGCCCGATACCGTGCAAAAGGCCCTGTACGAAAGCCAGATCGCCCCCAACCTGAAATCCGGGGCCATGCTGATGTTCGCCCACGGTTTCAACATCCACTACAACCAGATCGTGCCCGCCGCCGATGTGGATGTGACCATGATCGCCCCCAAGGGCCCCGGTGGCCTGGTGCGTCGCCAGTTCCAGGAAGGCAAGGGCGTGCCCTGCCTCATTGCCGTGCATCAGGATGCCAGCGGCAACGCCCACGCCCGCGCCCTGGCCTATGCCCACGGCATCGGCGGCACCCGTGGCGGCGTGCTGGAAACTACCTTCAAGGAAGAAACCGAAACCGACCTGTTCGGCGAGCAGGCCGTGCTCTGCGGCGGGGCCACTGAGCTGGTGGTCAAGGGCTTCGAAACCCTGGTGGAAGCCGGCTACCAGCCGGAAGTGGCCTACTTCGAATGCCTGCACGAGCTGAAACTGATCGTGGATCTGCTGCACGAAGGCGGCATTGCCCGCATGGCCGAATTCATCTCCGACACCGCCTACTACGGCGACCTGGTCTCCGGCCCGCGGGTGGTGGACGAATACGCCGTGGAAAACATGCGCGAAGTGCTGAAAGACATCCAGGACGGCACCTTCGCCCGGGACTGGATTCTGGAAAACCAGGCCGGTGCCCCGCGCTACAACGCCCTGCGCCGTCAGGATCTGGAACACCCCATTGAAGAAGTGGGCCGCAAGCTGCGCGCCCGCATGTCCTGGCTGAACACCGAGGACTGAGCCCCAGGAGCAAACACCATGTCTCAAGCCGGAAATACCGTAAAGATCTTCGATACCACCCTGCGCGACGGCGAGCAGTCTCCCGGCTGTTCCATGACCCTGCGGCAAAAGCTGAAAGTGGCCCAGGCGCTGGCGGAACTACGGGTGGACATCATCGAAGCGGGTTTTCCGGCCGCCTCCCCCGGTGATTTCGAGGCGGTGCAGCGCATCGCCAGTGAAATCGAAGGGCCGGTGATCTGCGGGCTGGCCCGTTGCGTGGAAGGCGACATCCTCGCCTGCCGCGACGCCTTGGCACCGGCGAAGCGCAAGCGCATTCACGTATTCATCGCCACCAGCCCCATCCACCGTGAACACAAGCTGAAGATGAGCAAGGAAGCCATCATCGAACAGGCGGTCAAAGGGGTGAAACTGGCCCGCCAGTATTTCGATGACGTGGAGTTCTCCGCCGAGGATGGCATCCGCACCGAGCGCGACTATCTGGCGGAAGTGTTTTCCGCCGCGGTGGAAGCCGGTGCCAGCACGCTGAATGTGCCCGACACCGTCGGCTATTCCGTGCCCTCGGAGATGAGTGACCTCTTCCACTATCTGCGGCAGCATATTCGCGGCGTGGAAAACGTCACCCTGAGCGTGCACTGCCACGACGATCTGGGCATGGCCGTGGCCAACTCCCTGTCCGCCGTGGAAGCGGGTGCGCGCCAGGTGGAATGCACCATCAACGGCATCGGCGAGCGGGCCGGCAACTGCTCGCTGGAAGAAGTGGTCATGGCGCTGAAGACCCGCAAGGACTACTTCAACCTGGAAACCGGCATCGAAACCCGCAAGCTCTATCCCACCAGCCGGCTGGTTTCCGATGTCACCGGCGCGGAAGTGGCGCGTAACAAGGCCATCGTGGGTGACAACGCCTTCGCCCACGAGGCCGGCATTCACCAGCATGGCATGCTGCAAAACCCCGATACCTATGAAATCATGCGCCCGGAGGATGTGGGCATCAGCCGCTCCTCGCTGGTGCTGGGCAAGCACAGCGGCCGCCATGCCTTCCGCGAACGGGCCGAGGCACTGGGCTTTGACAAGCTGGATGACGAAGCCTTCGAACAGGGCTTCCAGGCCTTCAAGAAACTGGCCGACAAGAAGAAGGAAATCTTCGACAGCGACATCGAAGCCATCCTCATGGGTATCGACGAAAGCCAGCCCGGCACCTGGTCACTGGCCTCGCTGCAGGTACACTCCGCCTGCGGCACCGCCACCCGGCCCACCGCCACCGTGGTGCTGCAGCACATCGACGGTCATCAGGTCACCGAGGCGGCCACCGGCGACGGCCCCATCGACGCGGTGTTCAAGGCCATCGAACGGGCCACGGGCATCAGCCCCACCCTGTCCGATTTCCGCGTGCGCAGCGTATCGCTGGGTGAAGACGCCCAGGGCCAGGCCGATGTCACCGCCGAATACCAGGGCCGCTTCTGGCGCGGGCGCGGTCTCAACACCGACATCATCGCCGCCACCACCGAGGCCTTTCTGGAAATGATCAACCGCATCATCCGCACGGCGGACACCGCGCAGGCCCAACCCCAATCCAAAATCGACGCACTCTGAGGGAAGCGAACATGCAAGAAACCGAATTCATCTGGCACAACGGCGAACTCAAACCCTGGCACAGCGTGAAGGTGCATGTGCTTTCCCACGCCATCCACTACGGTTCTTCGGTCTTCGAGGGCATTCGCAGCTATGACACCCCCAAGGGGCCGATGGTCTTCCGGCTGAAGGAACACATCGAACGCCTGTTCTACTCCGCCAAGGTCTACCAGATGCCCATTCCCTACTCGGTAGATGAAATCATGGCCGCCTGCCGCCAGACCGTGCACGACAACGGGCTGAAATCCGCCTACATCCGCCCGGTGGTGTTCCGTGGCTACGGCAGCATCGGCGTCACCACCCGCCCGGACGACCCCATCGAAACCGCCATCGCCGCCATCGAATGGGGTGCCTATCTCGGTGACGAAGCCCTCAACGACGGTGTGGATGTCTGCGTCTCCAGCTGGAACCGCCTGGCTCCCAACACCATTCCTCCGGCAGTCAAGGCGGGCGGCAACTACCTCTCCAGCCAACTGATCTCGCAGGAAGCGCAGCGACTGGGCTTCCACGAGGGCATCGGCCTGAGCGTCAACGGCATGCTCAGCGAAGGCGCCGGTGAAAACCTGTTTCTCATTCTTGATGGCGTGCTCTACACTCCCACCGCCGGCGCTTCCATCCTCTTTGGCATCACCCGCAGCGCAGTGATCACCCTGGCCCGCGACCTGGGCTATGAAGTGGTGGAACGCGACATGCCCCGCGAAATGCTCTACATGGCCGACGAAATCTTCCTCACCGGCACGGCGGCGGAAATCACTCCCGTGCGCTCGGTGGACCGCATCCCCGTGGGCAGCGGCACCCGTGGCCCCATCACCCAGGCCCTGCAGGAGGCCTTTTTCGGCCTGTTCAAGGGCGAAACCGAAGACCGCTACGGCTGGTTGACACCTGTGGAGGACGGCGCGCATGCCCAAGTCGCTGTTTGACAAGGTCTGGGAAGCGCATGAAGTGCTTCCCCAAAGCCCCGACCATCCCGGCATACTCTACATCGATCTGCACCTGATCCACGAAGTGACCTCACCACAGGCCTTCACCGTGCTGCGCGAACGGGGTTTGAAAGTGCGCCGGCCCGACCGCACCCTGGCCACCATGGACCACTCCACCCCCACCCTGCCGCCGGATGCCAGCGGCCAGCGGCCCTATGTCAGCGAAGCGGCCAGGCGGCAGGTGGAACAGCTGCAGAAAAACTGCGCCGAATTCGGCATCGAACTGCATGACTACCAAAGCCCTCATCGCGGCATCGTGCATGTGATGGCCCCGGAAATGGGCGCGGTGCAACCGGGCATGACCGTCGTCTGCGGCGACAGCCATACCAGCACCCATGGGGCCTTCGGCGCGCTGGCCTTCGGCATCGGCACCTCGGAAGTGGGCCATGTGCTGGCCAGCCAGTGCCTGCTGCAGAACAAGCCCAAATCCATGCTGGTGGAAGTCAAGGGCACGCCCGGGCCAGGCACCGGCGCCAAGGACATCATCCTGGCCATCATCGGCCAGATCGGCATCCACGGCGGCACCGGCCATGTGATCGAATACCGGGGCGAGGCCATCAGCGCCCTGAGCATGGAAGGGCGCATGACCCTGTGCAACATGTCCATCGAAGCCGGTGCCCGCGCCGGCATGGTGGCCCCGGACGAAAAAACCCTGGCCTGGCTCAAGGGTCGCCCGCGTGCCCCCCAGGGCGCGGACTGGGAAGCCGCCTGCCAACGCTGGCTGGCCCTGGCCAGTGACCCCGGCGCCACATTCGACACCGTGGTGGAAGTGGATGTGGAAGGCCTCAAGCCACAAATCACCTGGGGTACCCATCCGGGCATGGAAGGCAATATCGATCTCACCCTGCCCGCCGATGACAACCCCGATACCCGCAAGGCCCTGCAATACATGGGTGAACAACCCGGCGAGGCCATGCTGGGCCGCAAGGTGGATGTGGTCTTCGTCGGCAGCTGCACCAACGCCCGCCTCTCCGACCTGCGCGAAGCCGCCGCCATTCTCCGGGGGCGCAAGATCGCCGCGCATGTGCGCATGCTGGTCGTGCCCGGCTCGGAACAGGTGCGCCAGCAGGCCGAGGCCGAAGGGCTGCACCAGATCTTTACCGAAGCCGGCGCCCAGTGGCGCGAACCGGGCTGCTCCATGTGCATTGCCATGAACGGTGACCGTGCCGGCCCCGGTGAACTGGCCGTCAGCACCAGCAACCGCAACTTCGAAGGCCGTCAGGGCCAGGGCTCGCGCACCGTACTGGCCAGCCCGGCCACCGCCGCCGCCTCCGCCGTGCGCGGAGCCATTGCCGACCCAAGGGAGTTTCTCTGATGGAAGCGCTGAAACGCATCGAATCCTGCTTCGTGGTGCTGCCCGAAGAAAATATCGACACCGACCAGATCATCCCGGCGCAGTTCCTCACCACCACCAGCCGCGAAGGGCTGGGCCAGCACGCCTTCCACCACTGGCGCTATGACGAAAACGGCCAGCCCAAGCCTGACTTTCCCTTCAACCAGGCGGAAAACACGCACTGTCAGGTACTGGTGGCCGGGCACAACTTCGGCTGCGGCTCATCCCGTGAACACGCCCCCTGGGCGCTGCTGGACATGGGGCTGAAAGCGGTGATCTCCAGCGAAATCGCGGATATCTTCCGCAATAACAGCCTGAAAAACGGCCTGCTGGCCATCGTCGTACCGGAGAGTCTGCACCGGCAACTGCTACAGGCCAGCGAACGCAAGATCATCATCGACCTGGAAAACCAGCAACTGACCTTCGCCGGCCAGCACCATGCCTTCGAAGTGGATGGCTTCGCCCGTCACTGCATGCTCAACGGCCTGGACCCGCTGGGCTTCCTGCTGGAACAACAACCCGCCATCGACGCATACGAGAACACCCATGGCTGAATACCAACTGCTTTTCCTGCCCGGTGACGGCATCGGGCCCGAGATTGTCGCGGCCACAGAAACCGTGCTCAATGCCTGCATCCGGAAATTCGACCTCGACATCCGGCTGGAACATGCCAGCATCGGCGGTGCCGCCATCGACACCGAAGGCACCCCCTACCCGGATAGCACCCGCGCCAGCGTGCAACAGGCCGACGCCGTGCTGCTGGGCGCCGTGGGCGGGCCAAAATGGACCGACCCCAACTGCCGGCCGGAACAGGGCCTGCTCGCCCTGCGCAAGGATATGCAAGTCTTCGCCAACCTGCGCCCGGTCAAACCCTGGCCCAGACTGGCGGCTGCCTCACCGCTGAAAAGTGAATACCTGCAAGGCGTGGATCTGCTGGTGGTACGTGAACTGACCGGCGGCATCTACTTCGGGGAAAAATCTCGCACCGCCGACAGCGCAACGGATGTCAGCACCTACAGCCGACATGAAATCGAACGCATCGTGCGCAAGGCCTTCGAATGGGCCCGCCAGCGCCGCAACAAGGTCACCATGGTGGACAAGGCCAATGTGCTGGAAACCTCCCGCCTCTGGCGTGAAGTCACCCAACAGGTGCATCAGGGCGAATACAGCGATGTGGAACTAGAAATCCTGCTGGTGGATGCCGCCGCCATGCACCTGCTCAGCCGACCAGCCGACTTCGATGTCATGGTCACCGAAAACATGTTCGGCGACATCCTTACCGACGAAGCCTCCATGCTCGCCGGCTCCCTGGGCGTGCTACCCTCCGCCTCCCTCGGCGATGGTCCCCGCGGCCTCTACGAACCCATCCACGGCTCCGCCCCCGACATCGCCGGCCAAAACCGCGCCAACCCCATCGGCACCATCCTCAGCCTCGCCCTGCTCTTCCGCCACTCCCTGCAACGGGAAGACATCGCCCAGAGTATCGAAAAAGCGGTGGATCAAGCTGTGGAAAGCGAACAAGTCACGGCCGACCTCAAGCCCACACAACCATTGGGGTGCAAGGAAGTGGGAGAAGTGGTTGCTAGAGGAGTTGTAGGCTAACGCTTGGGCTAAGCGGCGCGAGTTTACGAGCGTCCGTTTGAGCCCCTTGTTAGGCGAAGATCCTC
>WFUE01000056.1 GCA_015485125.1 Lysobacterales bacterium
AATGACTTGCCGGCCCTGGACCAGGTGCGGGTACAGTACCTGGGCAAGAAGGGTGAAATCACCGCCTTGCTGAAAACCCTGGGGCAGCTGGCGCCGGAAGAACGCAAGGCCATGGGTGGTGCGGTCAACCAGGCCAAGCAACAGGTGCAGCAGGCCATCCAGGCCCGGCGGGAAGCGCTGCAACAGGCCGAGTTGAACGCCCGGCTGGAAAACGAGCGCATCGACGTGACCCTGCCCGGCCGTGGCCAGCACCGGGGCGGGCTGCACCCGGTCACCCGTACCATGGAGCGGATCATCGAGATCTTCTCCCGCATCGGTTTCACCGTGGCCGAGGGGCCGGAAATCGAAACCGACCACTATAATTTCGAATCGCTGAACTTCCCGCCCCACCATCCGGCGCGGGCCATGCACGATACCTTCTATTTTCCCGATGGCCGGCTGTTGCGCACCCACACCTCGCCGGTGCAGACCCGCACCATGGAAAAAACCGAGCCGCCCATCCGCGTGATCGCGCCGGGCCGGGTCTATCGCAGCGATTCCGACCAGACCCACACCCCCATGTTCCACCAGGTGGAAGGGCTGCTGGTGGCCGAGGATGTCAGTTTCGCCGATCTGAAAGGGGTGTTGCAGCAGTTTGTTTCCGCCTTCTTCGAGCAGGAACTGGAAATCCGCCTGCGGCCTTCCTATTTCCCCTTCACCGAGCCTTCCGCCGAGGTGGATGTGCGCTGGGACAAGGGCGATGGCAGCGAGCCGGGCTGGCTGGAAGTGCTGGGTTGCGGCATGGTGCATCCCAATGTGCTCAAGGCTTCGGGTATCGACCCGGAACGCTATATCGGCTATGCCTTCGGCCTGGGCGTGGAACGTTTTGCCATGCTGCGTTATGGCGTCACCGACCTGCGCGCATTCTTCGAGAATGATCTGCGCTTTCTGCAAAGCTTTCAATAAGGCGTGCAAGCATGAAATTCAGTGAACAATGGCTGCGCAGCTGGAGCAACCCTGCGCTGGACAGCAACGAACTGGCGGAAAAGCTCAGCCTTTCCGGGCTGGAAGTGGACGGACTGGAACCGGCGGCCGCCGACTTCCAGGGCGTGGTGGTGGCCGAGATTCTCGCCTGCGAACGCCACCCGGATGCCGACAAGCTGCAAGTCTGCCAGGTCAGTACCGGCAGTGAAACCGTGCAAATCGTCTGCGGCGCACCCAACGCCCGTGCCGGCCTGAAAGCGCCGCTGGCGGTGGTGGGTGCGGAATTGCCGGGCGACTTTCGCATCAAGAAAGCCAGGCTGCGCGGCGTGGAATCCTTCGGCATGCTCTGTTCCGCACGGGAGCTGGGCCTGAGCGAGGACCATGCCGGCCTGATGGAACTGCCGGAAGACGCGCCGGTGGGGGAAGACCTGCGCGCGTACCTGCAACTGGATGACACGCTCATCGATGTGGACCTCACCCCCAACCGGGCTGATTGCCTGTCCATCGCCGGCATGGCGCGGGAAGTGGCCGCGCTGACTAATTGCCCGTTGCAGCCGCCGGCCATGCAAACCGTGCCGGTGGAAAGCCAGGCCCGCTTTGAAGTGGAACTGCAAAGCCCGGAAGATTGCCCCATCTACCTGGGGCGGGTGATCGAGGGGCTGGACCTGAGCGCGCAAACCCCGTTGTGGATGCAGGAACGACTGCGTCGTTCCGGCATTCGCGCCATCGCCCCGGCGGTGGATGTGACCAACTATGTGATGCTGGAGCTGGGCCAGCCGTTGCATGCCTTCGATCTGGACCGCCTGCAAGGGCGGATCATCGTGCGCCGGGCCCAGGCCGATGAACAGCTGGTGCTGCTGGATGGCAAGACCGTTACGCTGAATGAAGAATACCTGCTCATCGCCGACGAGGAAAAGCCGCTGGCCATTGCCGGCATCATGGGTGGTGAGCACAGTGGCGTGAATGAACAGACCACGCGCGTGTTTCTGGAATGTGCCTGGTTCAAGCCCGCGCGCATCATGGGCAAGGCGCGTGATCTGGGCCTGCACACCGAATCCTCCCACCGCTATGAACGCGGCGTGGACCCGCAATTGCAGCAACGGGCCATCGAACGGGCCACGGAACTGCTGCTGGCCATCGCCGGTGGTCAGGCCGGCCCGGTGGTTGCCGCGGTGGATGAGGCACATGTACCCGCGCAACCCCGGGTGCGCCTGCGCAAGGCTCGGCTGGCCCGCATTCTGGGCACGGAACTGGAGGACGAGACGGTTACCGCCATCTTCCAGCGGCTGGGCTTTGCTCCGGAAACCGACTCCGATGGCTGGACCGTCACCGCGCCGAGCTGGCGGGTGGATATCGCCATCGAGGAAGATCTGGTGGAAGAAGTGGCGCGCGTGCATGGCTACAACCAGCTGCCGACACGTGCTCCTGGCGGTCGTCTGCGCATGGATCCCGTCTCCGAATACCGCGTTCAGGATCGGGTGATTCGCCAGCTGCTGGTGGATCTGGGCTATCAGGAATGCATCAACTACAGTTTCATTCCGGCGAAGGAAGTGGCAGCCCTGGACCATGAAAGCCTGGGCATCGCCCTGGCCAATCCCCTGAGCGAGGACATGGCCGTCATGCGCACCAGCCTGCTGCCTGGCCTGATGAATACGCTGGATGCCAACCGCAAGCGCAAGCAGGAACGGGTGCGCTTGTTTGAAACCGGTGCTTGTTTCCTGCGTGGCGCGGCGGAAGAGCAACCCCTCAGGCTGGGCATGCTGCTGGCCGGCCCGGCAGAGCCGGAAAACTGGGCCAACAGCCAGCGGCCAGCGGATTTCTTTGATCTGAAAGGGGATGTGGAACGCCTGCTCACCCTGAGCCGGGGTACGTGGAAGATCATCGCTCCGGAACAGCCGGAGCCCTGGCTTCATCCGGGTAAATGCGCCCACATCACCCGTGACGGGCAGGTGGTGGGCTGGCTGGGCGCGCTGCATCCCGCCTACCAGCAGCGCTGGAAACTCAAGGGCGAGGTGCTGGCCATGGAAGTGGCCCTGGCCGCGTTGCGCCAGACGGCACCGCCGAAATATCAGCCGGCTTCCCCGTATCCGTCCATTCGCCGTGATCTGGCCCTGCTGGTTCCGCAGGGCGTGCAGTGGCAGCGGGTGGAGGAAGCTATTTGGGCGTTGGCTGGCGAAACGCTGCGGCAAGTGCAGATTTTCGACTTGTATACAGGGGAAAATATAGAAAAAGGATGCACAAGTATCGCAATCGGCTTGATTTTACAGGAAGATTCACGCACTCTATTGGACGAAGATGCAGATCGCATCGTTCAGGAAGTGGTTGCGGGACTGCAACAGCAGTTCCAGATAACATTGCGGAGTTGAAATGGCGCTGACCAAGGCAGAAATGGCATTGCACCTCTACGAGGAGGTGGGGTTGAACAAACGCGAGGCCAAGGAATTTGTCGATGCCTTTTTCGATGAGATCCGCCAGGTGCTGCGTGACGGCGAGCCGGTCAAGCTTTCCGGCTTTGGCAATTTCGATCTGCGCGAGAAAAACGAACGCCCGGGGCGCAACCCCAAGACCGGCGAGGAAATCCCCATCACGGCTCGCCGGGTGGTCACCTTCAAGGCCGGACAGAAACTGAAATCAAGGGTAGAGGCGTATGCTGGACCAGGGGAATAACCGGGAACTCCCACCCATACCCACCAAACGGTACTTCACCATTGGCGAGGTCAGCGACCTGTGCGATGTGAAACCGCATGTGCTGCGTTACTGGGAGTCCGAGTTTCCAGCCCTGCAACCGGTCAAGCGCCGGGGCAACCGTCGCTACTACCAGCGCAACGACGTCATCATGATCCGGCAGATTCGCAGCCTGCTCTATGAGCAGGGCTATACCATCAGCGGCGCGCGGCAGATTCTCGAAGGCGACGATGCCCGTTCGGATGCCCAGCGCAGCCAGCAGATCATTCGCCAGGTCATCGTCGAACTGGAAGAAGTGCTGGATATTCTCCGTCGCTGAAAAACTTCCCTGCCGGGTATTGTCGCCTGCCCACGCTTTGGGTAGAATGCGCATCCTTTCCGCATGGACAGCGGGCAGAGCCGGCGACAGGACGCCCGGAATAATCCTCTCGCCCGCGAGAGGTTGAGAACCGGTTTTATAGTTTGAAACCCTGTCGGGGCGTAGCGCAGTCTGGTAGCGCACCACAATGGGGTTGTGGGGGTCGGAGGTTCGACCAGGATGGCCGGGAGCCATCCGGAACGCCCGCAGGGCGGCCCTGAGCCAGCGTTTTTGCGCAGTTCAAGGCGTGGGGGCTGCGAGCGGAAGGCGTGTAGATAAACTACATAACTGACGCGAACAGCCACCGCAACGCAGAAATGCGCAAAACAAGCGGCTCACGGGTGGAGGGCAGGACGCCCGAAACAATCCTCTCGCCCGCGAGAGGTTGAGAACCGGTTTTACAGTTTGAAACAGTGTCGGGGCGTAGCGCAGTCTGGTAGCGCACCACAATGGGGTTGTGGGGGTCGGAGGTTCGAATCCTCTCGCCCCGACCATTTTAAACCAGCAGGCCAAAACGGCTTGCCACAGAAACAGCGTTTGCTATAATTGCGCGCCTTACAAACGGGTCGTTAGCTCAGTCGGTAGAGCAGTTGGCTTTTAACCAATTGGTCATAGGTTCGAATCC
>WFUE01000057.1 GCA_015485125.1 Lysobacterales bacterium
CCAGGCGGTGGAAGCCCTGAACCAGCGTTCCATCCTGCTGATCGATGACGGTCAGGGTGGCAGCTACAACTGGCCCATACGCTGGCCATCCGCCACCAGCCCGCTTTCTGCCAGCAACCCCGTGCGGGTCGGCTATACCTTCAGCAATTGGCACGGCACCCTGACCTACAGTTTTGGCCAGTATCTGTTCGAACCGGTGGAGACGACCGATTTCCATACCAACATCAATCCACGCAAACCCGCACCCGATGCCCATGGCGGCCTGAAGATTGTCAGTTTCAACCTGCAGAACTTCTTCAATGGAGACGGCAGCGGCGACTACAGCATGAATGCCCGTGGTGCCACCACCGCTGAGGAATACAATCGGCAGAAAGCACGCATACTCAGTGCATTGCAACAACTGAACGCGGACATCTACGCATTTTCCGAACTGGAAAATGACGGTTTCGGCAGCCTGTCGGCCATTGCTGAACTGGTCGACAGCCTGAATGCCGATGCCAATACCCAGTGCCAGTACACCTATATCACCCCGCCGGCCAACGCGCTGGGTGCCGATGGCAAGCTGGGCACGGATGCCATCCAGGTGGGGCTGGTCTACTGCCCGGACACTGTCACACCGGTGGGTGATGCTCGCATCATGAACGAAAGCATCGACCCGGCCTATGACACCACCCGCAACCGCCCGGCACTGGCGCAGACTTTTGCAGATGCACAAACCAGTCAACACTTCACCGTGGTGGCCACTCACCTGAAATCCAAGGGCGGCAGCGGCAGTGGTGCCGATGCCGATCAGGGCGATGGCCAGGGCAACTGGAATGCCATCCGAACAGCCGCCGCCACGGCGCTGGCCAAAGCCATCCACACCGGCGCGCTCTATGACCACAACAATGACACCCTGCACCGCGGTTACCTGCTGCTGGGCGACATGAACAGCTATGCCATGGAAGACCCCATTCAGGCCTATCAGGCCAACGGGCTGGTGGACTTGCACCAGACGCAACTGGCCGATGAACAGCCGGCATGGTCCTTCCAGTTCCGGGGTCGCAGGGGGTATCTGGATTACGCACTGGCCAACCGCCGCCTCAAATCCGCCATTACCGGCACTGCTATCTGGCACATCAATGCCGATGAACCGGCATTCAGCGGCTATGCGCTCACCAGCAGCAGCGACAGCAATGGCAATGGCATCTGCGAGGCCGGCGAGCCCTGCGACAGTCTGTACAGCACTGCACCCTATCGGGTCTCCGATCACGATCCTGTGGCCGTGTTTCTGGATTTTAGCCGCTGGCTGTTTCGCGACGGATTCGAAGACTGAAAATTAAACGGGCAAACCGCTCTCTCCGGAGCGGTTTGCCAGATCGGCGCACAGCCAGTAGGCTATGGAAAACTCCAGGAGATTTTCCATGCTGAGCACTCAGGAAAAACGGCTGTTGCTGCAAGTGGCCCATGACAGCATCCTGCACGGCCTGCGTTATGCCGGCCAATTGCCCCTGAAGCTGGAGCAATTTCCGCAAAACCTGCAGCAACATCGCGGTTCTTTTGTCAGCCTGTTTATCAACCAGCGCATGCGTGGTTGCGTGGGCAGCCTGAAGGCCAACCAGCCGCTGGCGGAGAATGTGGCGGAAAATGCCTACAATGCCGCCTTTCGCGACCCGCGTTACGCCCCCCTCAGCCCTTTGGAAGCGCAGCGGGTAGACATCCATGTGGCCGTACTGGGTGACCTGCACCCCATTGCATTCAACAGCGAAGAACAACTGCTGGAACAACTGCAAAGCGGTACGGGAGTGGTATTCAATGCCGGCCCCCGACGCAGCACCTTTCTGCCTTCCGTATGGCGACAATTCGGCACACCCAGGGAATTTCTCGCCCAGCTCAAGCAGGCGGCAGGCCTGCCCGAGGACTACTGGGGAGAAGATGTGAGTATCCAGTACTACCAGATCGAGGAATTCAATGAAGCCTCTCTGGAAGGACCGGGGGAATGAGCTGCTGATCAGGAGGGGGAGCGATGCGCCCACCCCTGGCCGGCATGGAATGGGCCTGCCCTAGAAACAAGCCTTTTTCAAGGGTTTGAGTGCATACTCCGCTCCGGTGATATTGAACCAGGCATTGATGATGTCATCCTCGAAATTGATATTCTCATCCATCACCTGAACACTACCAGAAGCCTCCTGGTGAGTAGCCAGCGCCTCCAGCAACTGGGCAAAATGACCGGTATAAACCCAGTTCTCCGACTTGTCATCCATCCGCCAGTTCTCGGATGCCGCCCCCACATTGCGGCCATCGAACAGCAGAACGGGTACCTCACCCTTGACCATGGGCTCGCGCCAAAGCACAAAGGCCGAAGGCCGACCCGCCTTGCATTCCAATCGCAGTTCCACTGGCACCGCGAACTGGTTGCGACCTTTCACGGCCTTGTTGCGCAAGACCACCTGTGCGCCGCCATTGACCGGATCCACCGAAACATGAATGAGCCAGCGTTCAATTTCAGACTTGCCGGGCACCACCTGGGTCATGGGCGTGGTGGAGGATGATCTGGTCTTCAAGGGATGAGCCGGCGCCTCGATCACTCTGGACGTGGAATCTGCTTCCTCACCGGGTTGTGGACTCCCGGTTTCCCCTGCTCTGCTGCGGGCCAGCTTTTCAAAGCAATCCAGCCGTTTGAGGCTGTCGGCAATACCCATGCATCGCTGCATCGCGCCATCATCCGCCCATGCCGGTTCCGCCAGCAACATAGCCAGCACCCACACAGCCAAGCCTGCACCAGTTTTTTGCATGATCTCCATCCTTCACGGGGCTCAGTGAAAAGCGCATCATTGATGCTTTGCTCGATGAAGTCAATCCCCGCTGGACGGAAGGCGGGGAATGAAAGACAATCCATGCTGATTGCAGGGGAGAATGAAATGAAAACATTTGCCGCCATCCTTTTTCTGTTTCTGCTGCCTGATGGCTGGGCCAGTACCGACAGGGCATCCGTCCAATGGCAACTGAAGGATGCCTGGGGTGATCTGGTTCAATACGATCAAAAACAACAGCAGCAGCCGACCGTATTGTTTTTCTGGGCCAGTTGGTGCCCTTTCTGTCATAAGCTGATGCCCGGTTTTCAGCGAATCTACAATGATTACAGCGACAAGGGCGTAACCATCTACAGTATCAATGTCTGGGAAACCGGCGACGCGCTGGCCTATATGTTCGACCATGAATACGAGTTTCCAGTACTGGTGGATGGCGAAAAGGTCGCGGCACGTTATGGTGTCAAGGGTACACCGGCTCTGTTCGTGATCGCACCGGATGGCGAGATTCGTTATCAGCGTCACGAGGGAGATTCACCAGCTTCCGTGGAAGCGCAGGCCCGAAAGGCACTGGATCAACTACTCAAGTAACCCGCCAAAGTGCCGAAACCCCGAATATGAACCCCGTCGAACAGAGCTTGCAGCAAGCCGGCACACTGATCGGTCAGGGCCGCTTTAAAGCGGCCGAGCGACTGCTGGCCAACCCATTGCTGAAAAACCATCCCGACCGGCTGCTGTTGCTGGGCTATATTCGCCTGAAACAAGGGCAGTACGGTAAAAGCGTCGACCTGTTGCAACAGGTCGTAGACCAGCAGCCGGACGAACCGGAGTATCTCGCCCACCTCGGTCTGGCGCAATACATGCAGGGCGAGATCGCCCGCGGCCTGAAAACCATGGAAGATGCCCGCAATCTCGACGAACGGCATGTCAATAGCCGGCTGTATCTGGGAGAGTCCCTGCTCAAGCTCAACATGCTGACCGAGGCACTAGGGCTGTTCAACGAGGTGTTGGCACTTGACCCCTATCACCTGAAGGCCTGGTTCGGCAAGGTCCATGCCCTGATTCGGTTGGGCTTGCTCGATCAAGCCACAGAAGAACTGGATAAGCTGGGCCCGCTGGCTGAACACCAACCCGAACTCTATCTGGCCTATGCTCGCTTGTTTATGGAACAGGGCAACATGGATGCCGCCCTGGAAGCCATAGAAGCCGGCCAGAAACTGGCCCCCGATCACATGGAATTACTGCGCGCGCAGGGGCAGATCATGGACCAATGGGGGCGCAAGGAAGAAGCCCTGCGCATCTATCGCAAGATTCTCAAGAAAAACCCTTATGACCTGAATGTCATCTACCGCATGATGCGCATGGGCGCGAAAGAAGTGCCACAACTGGCCCACCGCCTGCGGGAATTGCTGCGCAACAATCCTGACATTTCGCCACAAGTCAAGAAAAGCGTACTGTACAACTTGGGCAGTGCGGAAGAAACCATGGGCAACCACCGCAAGGCCATGGAGCACTTTCTTCAGGCCGGTCGGTACCACCATCAGGAATCCGGCCACGACAAGACCGCAGAATATTACCAGCAGATTCGAACGGTCTTTACCCGGGACACCATGCAAAAACTGGGGCAAAGCAGCCAATGCGAAGCCTCACCCATTTTTATCGTCGGCCTGCCCCGTTCCGGCAGTACCCTGGTCGAAAGCATGCTGGCCACGCACGCGGATATTCATGCCATTGGCGAAAGCCCGCTGATCCCGCAACTGAGCCGCTATGGCGGCGAACTGTTGCAGCCACCCGTGGAATTCCCCGAATGGGTCAAGGAGCTGGACAAGGAAAAATGGACCGGTCTGGCCCATTTCTATCTGAACAAAGCTCTGCGGCTCAGTGGCAAAGAAGGGCACCGCATCGTGGACAAGAACCTGGGCAATACGGTATACATCGGGCTGATCCGCTTGCTGTTTCCCAAGGCCCGCATCCTCCATTGCGTACGCAACCCGCTGGATGTGGCCACTTCCTGCCTGTCCATCGACTTTGCCGGCCACTTTCCCTGGACCTACTCCATGGAAGATTTCATCGAGCACTACCGGCTGTACCGGTCCCTGATGG
The DNA here is from genome assembly GCA_015485125.1 of Lysobacterales bacterium. Lineage (GTDB taxonomy): Bacteria > Pseudomonadota > Gammaproteobacteria > Xanthomonadales > S139-57 > S139-57. The sequence goes on from WFUE01000057.1 coordinate 4,893, forward strand.
ACTACTGGCATGACCTGCTGCCCGAAAACATGCTGGATGTAGCCTACGAGGACATGGTGCATGCACCGGAAGCCACCAGCCAGAAAGTCTTTGCCTTTCTCGGGCTGGAATGGAGCGAGGAAGTGCTGGCCTTCAATCGCAAGCAGCGGCGCGTAGTCACCGCCAGCGTCAACCAGGTACGTGAAGGCATCTACACCAGCTCCAAACAACGGTGGAAACGCTATGGCGACCTGATCCAGCCCCTGATCGACGCCTTTCCGGAATGGACCTGAGAGAAAACTCGATTTTTCGCGGATGAAAAAAGAAAAAGCTGGCACTTTGGCCAGCTTTTTCATGTATGGCTCCCCGGGACGGGCTCGAACCGCCGACCCAGTGGTTAACAGCCACTTGCTCTACCGACTGAGCTACCGGGGAATAGTGTCGAGGCGCGCATTCTGCTTGAAGCCCGTGGGCTTGTCAAGCCTGCTTCTGGCATCTATTCCAAATGCTCCCCGCAACCCGCGCCAGGCTGCGAAATGGTGCCGGTGAGAGGAGTCGAACCTCCGACCTACGCATTACGAATGCGTTGCTCTGCCAACTGAGCTACACCGGCGCAAGCAGGCAGCGAAGTGTACTAAGAGAGCGTCCCGCAAGGCAAGAGCGAACGGCCTCCGTTGGCGTATTTTTTTCATGTCCAGGCAGGCGTGCATCGGCATGGCATACCGGGAAAAACTGCTATTATGCGGGCATGGAAGAAACACACAAGCGTTTACCCGCTCCGGGTCTGTATCTGCATGGCAGCAGTCGACTGGAACAGCTGACCGCCACGCTGGCACAAGCCCTGGCCACACAGCCCTTGCCACCATTTCAGCCACAAACCCTGTTGATTCAAAGCCCGGCACTGGCCCGCTGGCTGGATCAGGAAATCACCCTCTACAACGGCGTCAGCTGCTGCATCGACTACAAGCTGCCTGCCAACTGGCTCTGGGATCTCTACCGCCGACTGAACCCGGACATCCCTGCAAATGACCCGTTGAGCCGGGAAAGCCTGCCCTGGCACATCTACCCCCTGCTGGTCGCGGAAAAACTGGAGCGATTTCCCACCCTGCAACGCTGGCTGGCCGGCAAAAATGCCCGCGAACGCTGGCAGCTGGCGGAAACCATCGCCGATCTCTTCGACCGCTACCAGTATCACCGCCCCAACTGGCTGCAACAATGGGCCGGGAATGGATATGATCAGCGCCATGAGGCCCTGCAATGGCAGGCCTGGCTATGGCAGCAACTGCACCGGGCACATCCGGTCAACCGGGTTTCCCTGCTGCTGGCCCTGCCGGAACGACTGAACGCCTGTGATCCGGAAGCCCTGCCACAGCGACTGGACTGCTTCAACCTGCACAACCTGCCCGCGGTGATGGTGGAATTGCTGCACGCACTGGCCGAAAAAATCCCTGTACACATCTGGCAGTTCCAGCCCAGCACACAATACTGGAACGATTTGCAGCGCCCAGATCCGGCAGCAGAACCCACCCCGGACGGGACACCGAGCACTCCATTCGGCCATCCATTGTTGATGGACTGGGGGCAAGCCCTGCGCGCACTCGACCAGCAGTTCTGGAAAAGCGGCCAACCCATTCATGAATCACTGGATGGCTACTGGCCGGATGAATCCCCGGCGACATTGCTGCAACAACTACAAGCCGACATCCGTGCCGCCACCCAGCCGGAAGAAACCTGTACCCTCGAACGAGACGACAGCGTGCAGGTACACCGCTGCCATACGCCCATGCGCGAATGCGAGACTTTGCGGGACCATCTGCTACACCTGCTGCAATCCCGCCCTGAATTGCAGCCGGAAGACATTCTGGTCATGAGTACCGACATGAGCAGCTATGCGCCCTGCATCCAGGCCGTCTTTGGCAGTGGTGACATGCCACAGATCCCCTACAATCTTTCAGATGTTCCACCCCTGGCCGAACAGCCGCTGATCCAGACCTTCCTGCAATGGTTGCAACTGCCGGATTTGCGCCTGTCACTGGCCGAAATCAGCACGCAACTGGAAAGCCCTTCGGTGCACACCGCCCTGGGCCTGGATGCCGAAAGCCTGAAAGATCTCCTCGAACTGGCGCGTGAAGCCAATGCCCGCTGGGGCCTGCACGCCCGTCACCGGCAGGCACTGGGTCTGCCGGCGCATGCGTGGTACAGCTGGCAACTGGCGCTGGATCGGCTGGTACTGGGTCAGGTTCTGGATGAAGACGAGCCGCTGGCCACACTCATGCCCATGCCCCTGCACGCCGGCAACCGGCATCCGGACGCTGTCGGCCACCTGCACCAATACCTGCAACAACTGGAATACTGGCGCGGTCAACTGCAAGCCTCGCATACCCCGCGAGCCTGGGCGGAAGTGCTGACGACCCTGCTCCAGTCGCTGGCACAGGAGCACGAAGCCGACGAGGAGGCCTGGCACAGCATCCGTGACTGGCTGGCTGAACTGGCAGCAACAGAGACAGAAACCACTGTCCCGCTGGGTATCATTCAAAGCCTGGCCAGTGCGCATTTTCGCCGGCGTGGCAGCAGCTTGCGCCAGTACAGCGGTGGCATCACTTTTTGTGGCCTGCAACCCTTGCGGGGCGTGCCCTATCCGGTCATCTGCCTGCTGGGCATGGATGACCAGCATTTCCCCCGCCGCCATCGGCCCGCCAGTTTTGACGGCATGCACCTCTACCCTGTCATCACAGACCCGCACCCGGGACTGGAAGATCGCGGCCTGATGCTGGAAACCCTGATGGCCTGCCGGGAACAATTATGGGTCAGCTACAGCGGTCGCAACCCGCAAACCGATGAAATCCTGCCTGCTGCCCTGCCCCTGCGCCAGCTGTTGAACGCCATCCAGCAACGCTTTCGCCTGCAGAATGGGGCGGATATCCTCTCCACCATCCTGCACGACCATCCACTGCATCCCTTCGCGGCAGAACGATTTCAGGGCCCCATGCCCTCCTTTGACAGCCATGCGCTCGCCCTGTGCCAGCCCGCATCCCTGACGGTCGAACCGGCAACACCGGAGCCAGCCACGCAACAGGATGAAGAGATACTTGTCCTGTCTCCCGCCGAACTGCTGCGTTTTTTTGAACATCCGCTGCGCACCTTTTTGCAGCGTCAGCTGCAGATACAGGCACCGGAAGAAAGCGAAGCGCTGGAAAACGAGCCCTTCAGCCTGTCCACCCTGCAACGCTGGCGTTTGAATCAACAGGTGCTGGAACGGTTTTATACCGGTGAGGACGCGAACGAGAACATACTACTGAATCTGGGCATTCTGCCACCGCCACCGCTTGGCAATGAGTTGTTTGAACAGGCCGTACACCGGGCTGAACGCACCTGGCCCCCATTACCGAAATACCGGGGCCAATGGCAGGAATCCCCCCTGCAGATCGACCTTGAACTGCCCACGGCCAACGGCCCGGTACACATTCAGGGCAGCCTGCCGGCGCTGCGTGATGATCAGGGACTGGTATTTCTGGAACCCGGTTCACCGCATCTGGGCCGTTGGAGCCGGGTTCACCTGGCCCACCTGCTGGCCTGTGCCGGCGGCCATGCCAGCCACAGCCTGTGGCTGTACCGAACCACAGAGATTGCACCCGCCTTTCACCCGCTGCCGCCGCTGGATGTTGCCTTGGCGCGAGAACGACTGGCCACGGGGCTGCAATGGTATCAACAAGGCATGCAACAGCCGCTGCCCCTGTTGCGCAAGGCCGGCTGGGCCGCATTGCAGGGCCTGCGGGAGGAAACCCCACCCTGGCGGGAGATACAACAGGCCTTCCAGGGCAGCGCCTTCCATCGGGGAGACCGGCAGGACTTCTGGACCCAACTCTGGCTGCGCGGGCACGACTGGCAGCCGGATGAAGTCTTCGTCGAACAAATTCACCAGTTGTACCACTGGCTGGGTGTTGAGGAGGCCGGTGCGTCATGAAGATCCTCGACACCCCTGCGCTACTGCAACTGCCATTGCACGGCTGGCACCTGATCGAAGCCAATGCCGGCACCGGCAAGACCTTCACCCTGGCCAATCTCTACCTGCGCCTGGTACTGGAGGGTCGTGCCGTGGATGGCATCCTGGTGGTCACCTTCACCCGCGCCGCCACCGCCGAACTCAACGACCGCTTGCAACAACGGCTGGAACAGGCTCTGTACTGGCTGCGCAGCCCCGATGCCACGGATGAAAGCCTGCAAGCGCTGATGGCACAGGCGCTGACCGAAGTGGATGAAAACACCCTGCGCCAACGCCTGCACACAGCCTTGAACCAGATGGATCAGGCCCCCATCACCACCATCCACGGTTTCTGCTGGCAGGCACTGCAACTGCATGCGCTGGAAAGCGGAGAAAACCTGCAACAACAACTTCAGGAAGATACCGCCTTCCGCCTGCAGGCGGTTCAGGACTGGATTCGCATCCACGGCATGCAAACCCCGCAACCGGACCCCATGCTTTGGCAGTTCGCCCGCATGCACAAGTTCAATGAACCGGAACGACTGGCCCGTGCCCTGACGCCCCTGCTGCAACCAGCCGCCCCGGAAATCGTGCCCTGGCCCACGGAAAATGCCGCCACGCTGTTGGCGGAAATCAAAGCGTTACAGCCGGAATGGGAAAGTCAGCACCCTGCCATCTGGGAACAGCTGCAACAGCACAGCGGCCTGAAAAGAAACAAAGGCAACGGCTTGAAACCTGAAGCCATCCAGCAGGTCTGGCCGGAAATCCAGCAATGG
>WFUE01000058.1 GCA_015485125.1 Lysobacterales bacterium
GCCCGGGGTCACCACGGGTGAACTGGATCGCATCTGCCATGACTATATCGTCAATGAACAGCACGCCATTCCGGCACCCTTGAACTACCACGGCTTTCCCAAATCCATCTGCACTTCGGTCAACCATGTGATCTGCCACGGCATACCGGGAGACAAGAAGCTCAAGAAGGGCGACATCATCAATATCGACATCACCGTCATCAAGGACGGCTACCACGGGGATACCAGCAAGATGTTCTATGTGGGCGAGCCTTCCATCATGGCCCGGCGGGTGTGCGAGACCGCCCACAAGGCCATGCTGCTCGGCATCGAACAGGTGGAGCCCGGCAAGCATCTGGGCGATATCGGCCATGCCATCCAGCGCTATGTGGAAAAACAGGGTTTTTCCGTGGTGCGAGAGTATTGCGGTCACGGTATCGGACGGGGCTTTCATGAAGACCCGCAGGTGCTGCACTATGGCAGCCCCGGTACCGGCGTGGAAATCGTGCCGGGGATGATCTTTACCATCGAGCCCATGGTGAATGTGGGCAAGCCCGCCTGCAAGACCCTGGGAGATGGCTGGACGGTAGTGACGAAAGACCGTTCGCTGTCGGCCCAGTACGAACACACCATTCTGGTCACCGAAACCGGGCATGAGATTCTGACCTGTCTGCCCGGCGACGAACCTTGAGGCTGATTCGAGGCGATCAAGCGCAATGAAAAACGTGCAGCAGGCCATTGAGCTGATCCTGCCGCAGTTGCAGCGGTATCTGCAGGAAAGCCGTGATGGCGAGCTGGGTGCGGTGGCATTGCCGCCGTTGCGGGAGCTGGCCGAGCGGCTGTCGGTACGCCAGTGGATCGAACAGGGCGGCATGGATGAAGAAGCGCTACGGTGTTTTTTGCAGGATTTCCTGCCGGCCACCACCAAGTTGCATGCACCGGGCTTTCTGGCCCATCAGACCTGTGCCAGCAGTACCGGCGGCACGGTAGGCGCGTTGCTGGACGGCTGCATCAACAATCCGATGAACATCTATGAAATGGGGCCGGCCACGGCCGCCATCGAATATGTGCTCATCAACTGGTTGCTGGAGCAATGTGGCTGGCGGCCGGCCCCCTGGCCACGGGACCGCAAACCGGATGACCACAGCGGCGCCGGCGTGCTGACCCATGGCGGGTCGCTGGGCAATCTCACCGCCCTGCTGGCCGCGCGCAGTCATGCGGTGCCGGATGCCTGGGAAAATGGCGTGCCCGCTGATCTGGTGGTGCTGGCCACGCCCCAGAGTCACTACTCGGTAGCGCGTTCCTGCGGCCTGCTGGGTCTGGGTAGGCGGCAGATCGAACCGTTGGCTGTGGATGAGCACGGTGTCATTCTGCCGGAAAGATTACCCGCGCAGCTGGACGCCCTGCGCGAGCAGGGCAAGACCATCATGGCCGTGGTGGCCAATGCCTGCTCCACGGCGGCCGGTTTGTTCGACCCCTTGCGCCCCATTGGTGAAATCTGCCGGGAGAAGGGTGTCTGGCTGCATGTGGATGGTGCCCACGGCGCTTCTTTCCTGTTGCACCCGCAATTACGCAAGCGACTGGACGGTATCGAACTGGCGGATTCGCTGATCTGGGACGCGCACAAGATGATGCAGACGCCGCCTTTGTGCACGGCGGTACTGGTGCGGCAGGCACGCACGCTGGATCAGGCCTTCGAGCAGGAGGCCAGCTACCTTTTTCATGAAAAGCGCCAGCCCGGTTTCGATTTCATGCACCGCACGGTGGAATGTACCCGCGCCGGACAGGCTTTGAAGTGGTTTTTCACCCTGGCCGAGAAAGGCCCGGATGCGCTGGCGGAAGACCTGGCCTATACCGTGGATCTGGCCCATCAGGCCTGGGTCTGGTTCGGGCAGCAGGACGACTTCCATTGCCCGGTGGAGCCACAGGCCAATATTCTCTGTTTCGAGCATCGCGGCAGCGATCCCATTGCCGTGCGCGATGCGCTGATCGAAGAAGGGGATTTTCACCTGTCCACCACCATCTATCAGGGCAAGCGCTGGCTGCGGCTGGTGGTGATGCATCGCAATACCACCCTGGATACCATCCGGCAACTGGCCGAGCGCATTCGTGCCCTGGGCTCTCCCTGATGGGGGAGAAAGCCATGCAATCCTTGAGCCTTTTGTCTGCCGCATGGTATAAGGTGCGCATGATGAATACGCATGCCTCAGCACACAACCGTACCAACCCGCGCCGACGCCGAGTTTTGCAATCGACGGCTGGGTAAGTGCTGCTGCGCGCATGAATAAAACCCAGCCTGTGCTGGGTTTTTTTATGGCTGAAAAACGGGAACACCAACATGAGACACTTCCTCACCACGCAGGACTGGAGCCTGGAAGAACTGCAGGCCATGATCGACCTGGGGCGTGCCTTCCGGGAAAACCCCATGGGCCGGCAGTTGCAGGGCAAGGCCGTGGCGCTGATGTTCTTCAACCCGTCCCTGCGCACCCGATCATCCTTCGATATCGGTACCTGGCAGTTGGGCGGTCACGCCATCGTCCTGCAACCGGGCAAGGATGCCTGGGGCATGGCATTCGAGATGGGAGCCGTCATGGATGGGGATGCCGAGGAACATGTCAAGGAAGCAGCTCGCGTACTTTCCCGCTATGTGGACCTGATCGGCATTCGTGCCTTCCCGAAATTCCAGAATTGGCAGGAAGACCGGCAGGACAAGATTCTCAACGCCTTTGCCACCTATGCGGAAGTGCCGGTCTTCAACATGGAAACCATCACCCACCCCTGTCAGGAGCTGGCGCACATGATGGCGGTGCAGGATCGTCTGGGTGAAGTGAAAAAGAAGAAATATGTACTGACATGGACCTGGCACCCCAAGCCGCTGAACACGGCGGTGGCCAATTCCAGCCTGCTGATCTCCACCCGCTTTGGCATGGATGTGACCCTGTTGTGTCCCAATGAGGAATACCTGCTGGACGAACGTTACCTGAACCAGGCCAAAGCCAATGCCGAGGCCACCGGTGGCAGCCTGACCGTCACCCACGACATCGAGGAGGCCTATACCGGTGCCGATGTGGTCTATGCCAAGAGCTGGGGAGCCATACCCTATTTTGGCCGCTGGGAGGAGGAGTTGCCCATGCGCGCCAAGTTGCGCCATTTCATTGTGGACGAAGCCAAGATGGCCTTGACCAACAACGCCCTGTTCAGCCATTGCCTGCCCATGCGCAGGAACATCAAGGCCACCGATGCCGTCGTCGATTCAGCGCAGTCGCTGATCATCGAAGAAGCCGAAAACCGCCTGCATGCCCAGAAAGGCATGTTGTGCAAACTGATTGAAGAAAATGCGAGGTAAATGATGAAAAAACAACCGGTTGTACTGGCTTTCTCAGGTGGTCTCGACACCAGTTTCTGCGTGCCCTGGCTGCTGGATCAAGGGTATGAAGTCCATACCCTGTTTGTGGATACCGGCGGGGTCAGCGCCGAGGAGCGCGACTATATCGAGCAGCGCGCGCTGGAGCTGGGCGCTGCCGCCCACCATGTGGCCGATATCGGCGAGGCCATCTGGGATGAAATCGTGGTGCCGGCACTGGCGGCCGGGGAGTGGTACCAGTACCAGTACCCCATGCTCTGTTCCGACCGCTACCTGATCGTGCGCAAGTCGCTGGAACTCTGTGATGAACTGGGCACGCGCTTTTTCGCTCATGGCTGCACCGGCATGGGCAATGACCAGGTACGCTTCGATCTCACCGCCCAATCGCTGGGTGATTATGAAGTCATCGCCCCGATTCGTGAAATTCAGGCCGAGCATGACAATGTACGCGCCTATGAAATGGCCTATCTGCAGGAGCGTGGTTTCGAGGTGCGGGCCAAGACGGCGCAGTACACCATCAATGAAAACATTCTCGGTATCACCATTTCCGGTTCCGAAATTGACGAGTTCCAGCCACCGGAGCCGGATACCTGGGTGCTGGCCAAGCCCCGGGAGCAATGGCCCGACAAGCCCCTGCAGCTGAAAATCGGTTTCGAGCAGGGCCGGCCGGTTTCCATCAACGGCGAGCGTCTCGGTGGCGTGGACATGCTCTCGCGCCTGAACGCGGAGATGGGCGCCTATGGCGTCGGCCGTGGTCTGTACACCGGGGATACCACCATTGGCCTCAAGGGGCGCATCGTCTTCATCGCCCCGGCCATGACCACGTTGATGATCGCCCACCGGGCGCTGGAAGAGGCTGTCTGCACCCGCCAGCAAAACGGCTTCAAGCCCATGGTGGCGAGAAAATGGGTGGAACTGGTGTATCAGGGCTTCTTCTACGATCCGCTGAAATTCGATCTGGAAGCCTATCTGCAATCCTCCCAGCAGGTGGTCAACGGCGAGGTCACGGTGGAAACCTGTGGTGGTGTGGTTCATCCCATTGCCATTGACTCACCGCACATCCTGCAAAGCCCGGACGCCACCTATGCCCAGTCCGCCGCCTGGACTTCCCGCGAGGCGGAAGGGTTCATCAAGCTCTTTGGCATGAGTTCGCGTCTCTGGGCCCAGGTCAACCGCGACCGGATTCGCAAATGAGCCCCATCGACGGCATTCTGGAACGGTTGTCGTCGCTGGTTGCCTTCGATACCTGCAACCCGCCGCGTAACATCCAGGCCGATCAGGGGCTGTTTCCCTGGCTGCAGGCACAGTTGCCCGGTTTTCGTTTCCAGTGGCAGGACAGTGGCAACGGCTGTATCAGCCTGCTGGCCGAGCGGGGCGAGCCGGAGTTGCTGTTCAACTTTCACGTGGATACCGTGCCGGCCAATGAGAAATGGCAGCGTGATCCCTTCCGCCTGCGCGTGGAAGGCGACCGGGCCTATGGCCTGGGTGCCTGCGACATCAAGGGCGCGGCCGCCTGCATGCTCAGCGCGGTCACGCAGACGGAAGGCCCGGTGGCCTTGCTGTTTTCCTCGGATGAGGAAGCCGGCAACAGCACCTGTATCCGCAACTATCTGCCGAACAACCGCTACCGCAAGGTGGTGGTGGCTGAGCCCACC
>WFUE01000059.1 GCA_015485125.1 Lysobacterales bacterium
AGGTGTCCATGGAATAGACCCGATCCTCCCGCTTGGGGTCGGCAAAAATCTCGTTGTAGTACTGCGGGCTGGAACTCATATAGCCGCTCATTTTCTTCCAGCTGGCACCGCCATTGGTGGAACGATAAAAACCCTTCTCCTCACCCAGCGCCTCGATGATGGCGTAGACGGTTTTCGGTGAAACCGGTGATACCGCCAGGCCAATCTTGCCCATATCGCCCTTGGGCAGGCCGCGCTTGAGCTTTTTCCAGCTCTTGCCCGCGTCGGTGGACTTGTAGATACCGGACTCCGGCCCGCCGTCGATCAACACCCAGGTGTGGCGACGGCGCTGGTAGGCCGAGGCATAGAGCACATCCGGGTTGCCCGGCTCGAACACCACCTCGTTGATGCCCGTCTTGTCACTGATCTCGAGAATCTTCTTCCAGTGCTTGCCGCCATCGATACTCTTGTACAGGCCGCGGTCGCCGCCATCACGCCAGAGCGGGCCCTGGGCCGCCACATAGATCACATTGGAATCCCGTGGGTCCACCAGAATCTTGCCGATGTGCTCGCTATGCTTCAGCCCCATGTTTTGCCAGGTTTCCCCGCCATCCGTGCTCTTGTACACGCCATCGCCGTAGGAAACGCTGCGCTGGGAGTTGTTCTCGCCGGTACCCACCCAAACCGTCATCGGGTCATTGGGGTCCAGCGTCACCACGCCAATGGAATAACTGCCCTGGCGGTCGAACACCGGCTTCCAGCGGATGCCATGATCGCGCGTGCGCCAGACACCGCCCGAGGCAAAGGCCAGCCAGATCTCCGCCGGGTTGTTCGGGTTCACCGCCAGATCCGCAATGCGGCCGGAGGTGATGGCCGGGCCGATACCCCGCAGGGTCATGCCATCCAGCACCGGGCCCTTGGCTTTCTCGCCGGCAGCCAGGGCCGGCAGGGACAACAACAGCGACAACAGAACAACGACAACACGACGCATGGGGTACGCTCCCGAGCTACTGACAACCGGGCCATGTAAGCGCAAAGCGCGGAAAAAGGCAATGTGCCACAAGCCACGTTTTACACGCCATCCATGGTCATCCTCCATCATCTGTGGCATGGTATGGCGCGCAATCACAACACGATGGAGGAGAAGAGAGATGACTGTACAACGCGCAATCACCGCCATGGCCGGGTTCATGATCCTGCTCAGCCTGGGGCTGGGGCATTTCACCGGCCAGATCGACATTACCCAGCCCAGCTGGCTGTGGCTGACGGCCTTTGTGGGCCTGAACCTGTTTCAATCATCCTTCACCGGTTTCTGCCCGGCTGCCAAGGTCTTCAAGGCCCTGGGCATGAAAGACCTGGAAACCAGCTGCGGCTGACCCCATCTTCCACACACCGGGTGCCGATTGCGCCCGGTGTGAAACCCGCCCCGCTTTCTGTCGCTCCAATACGGTATAACTGTATAGCAACACTGTGAACAGGAGGCCAACATGACGGGCACAACCCGCGATGCAACCCTGATTCTCGAACCCACCGCCATGAGTGCCTGGCACCGGCTGGTGCGCGAAGCGGCCGAAGCCTGCCAGGTGCGGCTGGACGAAAACCTCGAAGGCTATCTGGTCCAGACCCTGATCCACCTGACTCGTGACCTGGAACTGGGCCAGCACGCTGTCGCCCTGCAATACCTGCAGGCCCTGCAACAAACCGGGACACAAGCCGGCGTGGATCTGCGCCGCGTGGGCGACCACTGCCTGCTGCTGGCCGGCCTCTATCCGGGCCTGGCCCGCAAGCGCATGGTGCGGGTTTCCTACTTCGTGCAGATGGGCCGCTCCGCCTACGCCCACCTCAGCGACCGGCTGGAACAGCAACAACAATGGCTCTACCGCCAGCTATCGGAAGCCTTCGTGCATCTCACCGATGTACTGCACGGCCTGCGCCACGAACCCCCCTTCAACGAGCTGGAAGCCATGGAATACTGGCAGGACACCGGCAGCCCGGCCCAGTACCGCAGACTGCGCGCGCGTTTTGGTGCCGGCTGGGTCAGCGGGCCGCCGGTGGGTAGTTGAAAGCGGCTACTTGCCCGGCATCAACCGCTATAGCAAAATGTGTATTAATAATCAGCTCATGGCCGAAGCCCTAAGGGTTTCCGGCCTGCACACCAAATAGGAAGCCGTGGAAACCGGCCTCAAGGCCCTGATCCGATTGCAGAAACAGGCAAATACCCACAACCTGCGCGGCCAACTCGTGTGGAGCGGGGAGCTGGACGCCCTGAGAAAGAGCGGATGATTTTTGCCAGACACCAGTGTCTGGATCGACTACTTCAATGGCACTGAAACCGCCAAGAGCCACTTCCTTGCCCAGTACATGTTCATGATGATGTCATCATGGGACTAGTATTGAAGTCATTCTAAATGCCCGTACCTAAACTGATACACCCCTCTTGTCATCTTATTTAACATAATACACCACACACATTAAAGAGTACATCATCAATTCTTACTGTTAAGAACAGACTGCAACATATAATTACATTTGTATACAATAACCATTTGACTTTTTAATATTTGCCCATATACTACTATTGCGCAAAATGATTTATGCGCATGGACTTAACTAAGGAGTTAATATATGAAACACCAAACACCAAACACCTTCTTGCTAAATTAAGCATTATCCTTTCTCTTTCTCTTCTTCTTGGCGCATGTGTTATAAACCTTGGCATTACCGGCGCGAGAGTCTGGCTTCAATGCGAATTGCCAGAATTTGTATGTCAATGGAAGGAAAGAATTGATGGTCAATTTGACAAGACCGCACTAACTCAGGAACAGATTGATCAATTCAATCCTGCTCTAATCTATGTCGAAACCACTTCTTCCAACATCCTTCCCACATTTCCACAAACGACGGCAAATGTATCACTTATGGACGGTTACAACATAGTCAACTCACGAAGCTTTAGCCTTTACCGATCAGGAAATAGATATTACCTTACTGATCCTTATGCCGTTAAATCTTGGCTACTCTCATATGCTGAAACATTCGATACCGTTGAAATTGAATTACCCAGCATGGATTTTGCAGAGCAAACAGGCAATAATAATGTTGTAATCGAACTATTTTATAGCGATGACCTTGTTGGTGGAGGAAGCTTCTCCGCTTACCTAGGAGGTAGTAACTGTACGAACTGTCAACAGCAATAACCGGACCCGCACTGCTGTTGAATCAGCAGTGCGGCATTACAAACAAAAAGGACCTGATAATGCGACCAATTATCCTCATTCTTACGCTTATTCCTGCTCTGACAAGTGCTGGGGTTACAAAAAACCAAATGAATGGTTTTTTTGTCAACAACACCAAATTTATTCAATGGGATTCCTACTCAATCAATTACAAGGAAAAAGCCTCTTCCTGTAACCGGACGGTTGACAGATGGAAAGACGGCTTATGGAGAGTGGAAACCCTGGTTCCTTGCAAAACCAAACCCAACGATCCAAAAATCCAAAAGGCAAATGCACTTTTCAAGAAAACCCTTTCTGATCTGCATTCCAGCAAACAACAGCTATTCAAAGACCAGGAAGTCAAACTCAAACTGGTCATGGTGCCAAATACCATGAATTTTCGCTGGAAAAAGAAGGCCGCATATCGCAACCGCATTCCCTTGCTGTTGGTTCAGTCACTAGGAGAAAATGCGGATTTACAAATCAGACTCTGGATTGAAACCATATATCATGAACTGAGTCATGCCATCCTGTTGAACAAACGCATAGAAGGAGTTATTAAGCCCAACTATCCCGAGGAAGTTTTTTCGACCATCATGGGTCAGTGCGCAAAATACATGACAGGTTCTGGGGATATAGGGCAACTGCCTTTACCTGATCTTTATGAATTTTATCAATCCGGCAAACCCCTGAGTGAGTACTACAGCAAAATCGGCATGGAGGAAGTCATTAATTCTCAAGGGGACAGCAATGGAGGTGAACCGGTTGGGCAATACATTCGGGCTGCGTTCATGCTATGGGACCGCTTTGGCCGCCACCCCCAAAATCCTGATGAAGTTTTAAGTTATTGCAACAACCTTTCAATGAATCCGAATAAGATATTCGATGAATTGAAGCAATAGTACTGTAACGGCTTTTTTACTCTTCTTTATAACAGCTTCACCCGCGCAAACTTGCGCTTGCCCACCTGCACCACCAGGGTTTGCCCGGCGGGCAGGCGCAGGTTGCGTTCGCTGACCTTTTCCCCGTCCAGCTTTACCGCGCCCTGCTGAATCATGCGGAAGGATTCGCTGGTGCTGCCGGTCAGGCCCGCTTCACGCAGGAGTACCGCCACCGGCAAGCCGTCGGCACCGGCTTCCAGAGTCACCTCCGGCATGTCGTCCGGCAGCTGGTTTTTCTGGAAGCGCTGGATGAAATCTTCCTGCGCCCGCCGGGCGGCGGCGGCATCGTGGAAGCGGGTGATGATCTCCTCGGCCAGCAGGAACTTGATGTCCCGTGGATTGGCTCCCGCCTCCACCTGCTGCTTCAGACCGGCGATTTCCGCCGTGCTGCGGAAGCTGAGCAGATCGAAATAGCGCCACATCAGACTGTCGGAGATGGACATAATCTTGCCGAACATCTCCTCGGGGGCATCGGTGACACCGATGTAATTGCCCAGGGACTTGGACATCTTCTGCACCCCGTCCAGGCCTTCCAGCAGCGGCATGGTCAGCACCACCTGTGGTGGCTGGCCATACTGTTGCTGCAAGTGGCGACCCATGAGCAGGTTGAATTTCTGGTCGGTGCCGCCCAGTTCCACATCCGCCTGCAACGCCACCGAGTCATAGCCCTGAATCAGCGGGTAGAGAAACTCGTGCACGGCGATGGGCTGATTGCCGCGAAAACGCTTGTCGAAATCATCCCGCTCCAGCATGCGCGCCACGGTGTACTGGGCCGCCAGCTTGATCAGGCCGTCGGCACCCAGCGCATCCATCCACTCGGAATTGCGCCGCACTTCGGTGCGTTCCGGGTCGAGAATCTTGAACACTTGCTCCTTGTATGTCTCCGCGTTGGCGGCCACCTCCTCCCGGGTCAGCGGCTTGCGGGTGACATTCTTGCCGGTGGGGTCGCCAATCATGCCGGTGAAATCACCGATGAGAAAGATCACCTGATGCCCCAGTTGCTGAAACTGGCGCAACTTGTTGATCAGCACGGTATGGCCCAGATGAATATCCGGTGCCGTGGGGTCGAAACCGGCCTTGACCCGCAGGGCACGGCCTTCCTCGGCGGCTTTTTTCAGCCGCTGTTCCAGCTCGTCCAGCTTGATGATTTCATCGGCGCCACGACCGATTTCGGCCAGCGCTTCGTCAACGGATTGGCTCATTGCGCGTTCCACCAGAGACAAAGGGCGGATTCTACTCGCGCACCGGCCAAAAACGAAGCCTCCCGTTGCAGGAGGCCACGGGAACCCGGTCTCAGTGCTTGTGTTTGCTCGGCCTGCGGTCCCGGCTGGAGGAATGGGTATGCACCACCTTCCACTCGTCACCCACCTTGCGGAACAGGAAAGTCTGGTAACCGGTCTTGTCGAACACGCGCCCGTTCTTGCGCACCTTGCCCTTCACCGCCGTATCGGCCACAGCCCAGGCGAAGCGATCCCCCTCGAAATGGATTTCGATATTGGCAAAGTCCAGCTCGAGGTACTCCAGCGCGTCCTTTTCGGGTTCCACATGGTGGCTGACCAGATCATTCAGCCCCTCATTCTGGCCACCAGATTCGATGTAGCGCGCACCGGGAAAATCCAGATAGGTTTGCCGGAAGGGTGTGCCATCTCCCTGTTCCCAGCCGCGCTCGATCCCTGCGATGATCTGCCGGATGGCCTGTTCATCCGCGCTGCGATCAGCGGCTAGCGCCAAAGTCTGCAAGCTGAACAGCCACAGGGCCAACATGCCGTATTTCATCATGATTGCTTCACTCGGTTGTTGTGGAACCGGAAGTATAACAGTTGGCGAGAATGCTTCTCATTTAGGCATATATTCCAACTTGCTCAACTAGGCTACAATCGCCCAACCTCCAAAAAACGCGAGACAGGTTTCCCCATGAGTGATGCCAAACGCCAAACCATCGAAGACGTGCTGGGCAAGATACACGACCCGCACACCGACGAAAGCCTGCTGGACAGCCAGGCCGTCAAGGATATCGACTCCGGATCCGACCCCGCCCGCGTGCGCATCGTGCTGGGCTACCCGGCCGGTGGCTACCTGCAAACGCTGAAGGAAAGCGTCACCCAAGCACTGGCCGAGGCCGGGGTGCCGGCGGAAGTGGACGTGAGCTGGAAAGTCACCCCCCACAAGGTGCAGAAAGACCTCACCCCGTTGGCGGAAGTGAAGAACATCATCGCCATCGCCTCGGGCAAGGGCGGCGTGGGCAAATCCACCACCACCGTCAACCTGGCCCTGGCGCTGCAAGCCGAAGGCGCCAGGGTCGGCATTCTCGACGCCGATATCTACGGCCCCAGCCAGCCACGGATGATGGGCATCCAGGGCCGGCCCGAGTCCGAGGACGGGCAGAAGCTGGAACCCATGGAAAACTACGGCCTGCAAACCATGTCCATCGGCTACCTCATCGAGGAAGACTCTCCCATGATCTGGCGCGGCCCCATGGTCACCCAGGCCCTGCAGCAACTGCTGCGCAACACCCAGTGGCAAGGGCTGGACTATCTGCTCATCGACATGCCTCCTGGCACCGGTGACGTGCAGCTCACCCTGGCCCAGCAGGTGCCGGTTTCCGGCGCGGTCATCGTCACCACCCCGCAGGACATCGCCCTGCTGGACGCCCGCAAGGGCCTGAAAATGTTCCAGAAGGTGGATGTGCCGGTGCTGGGCATCATCGAAAACATGAGCACCCATATCTGCAGCAACTGCGGCCACGAAGAGCACATCTTCGGTGCCGGTGGCGGCGAGCGCATGGCCGAGGAATACGGCGTGGATCTGCTGGGCAACCTGCCGCTGGACAAGCGCATCCGCATCGAAACGGATGAAGGCAAGCCCACCGTGGTGGCCGAGCCGGAATCCCGCATCGCCCAGAACTATCGCGAGATTGCCCGCAAGGCCGCGGGCCGGCTGGCCACCCAGGCCCGCAACCAGGTGGCGGCCTTCCCCTCCATCGTCATCGAAAACAGCTGAGGCTGGACCCCGGCGGGCCCGCGGGCCCGCCGGTTCCCAGCCGGGATCTCTCGCCCTACAGTCCGCATTGAACGGATGCTAGAATGCGTCCTCCTTTCCCCCTTGTGATTGCAGGTAGCCACCATGTTCGACCCCCATCGCACCCTGGAAGATTTCGACCCCGAATTGGCCCGGGCCATTGCTGACGAAGCCCGCCGGCAGGAAGATCATATCGAGCTGATTGCCTCGGAAAACTACGCCAGCCCGCTGGTCATGGCCGCGCAGGGCTCGGTGCTGACCAACAAATATGCCGAAGGCTACCCGCACAAACGTTATTACGGTGGCTGTGAGCATGTGGACGTGGCCGAACAGCTGGCCATCGACCGGGCCAAGGCCCTGTTTGGCGCCGACTACGCCAATGTACAGCCCCATTCCGGCTCCCAGGCCAACGCCGCGGTCTACTTCGCCCTGCTGCAGCCGGGTGACACCGTGCTGGGCATGAGCCTGTCCGAGGGCGGTCATCTCACCCACGGCGCCAAGGTCAATTTCTCCGGCAAGCTGTTCAACGCCGTGCAGTACGGCATTTCTCCCGACACCGGCGCGGTGGATTTCGACCAGGTGCGCCAGCTGGCCCTGGAGCACCGGCCCAGGATGATCGTCGCCGGCTTCTCTGCCTACTCGCTGGAACTGGACTGGGCCGAGTTCCGCAAGATCGCCGATGAAGTGGGGGCCTTTCTGATGGTGGACATGGCCCATGTGGCCGGCCTGATCGCCGCCGGTGAATACCCCAACCCGGTGCCCCATGCCGATGTGGTCACCTCCACCACCCACAAAACGCTGCGCGGCCCCCGTGGCGGGCTCATCGTCGCCCGTTCCAACCCGGAAATCGAGAAAAAGCTCAACTCCATCGTCTTCCCCGGCATTCAGGGCGGCCCGCTGATGCATGTCATCGCCGCCAAGGCCGTGGCTTTCAAGGAAGCGCTGGACCCCAGCTTCAAGACCTACCAGCAGCAAGTGAAAAAGAACGCCCGCGTCATGGCCGAAACCCTCAAGGCACGGGGTTACAACATCGTCTCCGGCACCACGGAAAACCACCTGTTCCTGGTGGACCTCACCGCCAAGGACATCACCGGCAAGAACGCGGAAGAAGCGCTGGGACGTGCCCATATCACCCTGAACAAGAACACCGTGCCCAACGAGCAGCGCAGCCCCTTCGTCACCTCCGGCCTGCGCATCGGCACCCCGGCCATCACGACCCGTGGCTTTGGCGAGGGTGAGTCTGAACAGGTGGCCGGCTGGATCTGCGATGTGCTGGACCACATGGGCGACGACAGCGTGGTTGAGCGAGTGGCGGAACAGGCCACCGCCCTCTGCCACCGCTTCCCCGTCTACGGCGGCTGAGCCATGCACTGCCCCTTCTGCAACGCCACGGATACCAAGGTGGTAGACAGCCGCGTGGTGGCGGAAGGGTCACAGATTCGCCGCCGCCGCTGCTGCGAACAGTGCGGCCAGCGCTTCACCACCCTGGAAACCCAGCAGCTGCGGCTGCCCATGGTGATCAAGAGTGATGGCAAGCGGGAAGCCTTCAGTGAAGACAAGCTTCGCCGAGGCATGCTGCACGCGCTGAGCAACCGCCCGGTCAGCACCGAGGCCATCGACGATGCCATGGCCCACATCCTGCGAGCCGCCCAGGCCAGTGGCGCCAGCGAACTGCCCTCGCGCCAGCTGGGCCACTGGGTGATGGAAGCGCTGAAAAATCTGGATCTGGTGGCCTATCTGCGCTTTGCCTCGGTCTACCTGCGTTTCGACGATCTGGAGGAGTTCCGCCGCCAGATCGAGCAACTGGAAGAAGAAATGCAACGCCAGGCCAACGCCCAGCTTTCCTTGCTGGATCATGACTGAAACCTTCAACGCCGCCGATCACCGCTGGATGGCACACGCCCTGCAACTGGCACGGCGCGGGCTGAACACCACCACCCCCAACCCGCGCGTGGGCTGTGTGCTGGTGCGTGAAAACCAGTGCGTAGGCGAAGGCTGGCACCAGCAGGCCGGTGGTCCCCATGCGGAAATCCACGCCCTGCAACAGGCCGGTGAACAGGCGCGTGGCGCCACCGCCTATGTCACCCTGGAACCCTGTGCCCACCACGGCCGTACCCCGCCCTGCGCCGATGCGCTGATCCGGGCGGGCATCCGGCGCGTAGTGGCCGCCATGGCCGACCCCTACCCGCAAGTGGCCGGTCGCGGCCTGGCCCGCCTGCGCAAAGCCGGCATCACCACCGAATGTGGCCTGTTGCAGGCCGAAGCCCGACAACTGAACGCGGGTTTTCTCAGCCGGGTGCTGCGGGGCCGGCCCTGGCTGCGGCTGAAACTGGCCATGAGCCTGGATGGCCGCACGGCCATGGCCTCCGGCGAAAGCCAATGGATTACCGGCGAGGCGGCCCGCCACGATGTACAACGCTGGCGCGCCCGCGCCTGCGCCCTCCTCACCGGCGTGGAAACCGTGCTGCAGGATGACCCGCAACTCAATGTGCGCCTGCCCGGCAGCCCCCGCCAGCCCGTGCGCGTGGTGCTGGATTCCAACTGGCGCCTGCCCGCCCACCTGCGCATGCTCAACGACGGCCAGCCGGTCTGGCAACTGGGCGTGGGCCAGCCGCCAGCCGGCGACTTCCCCGCCCGCCGCCACAGCCTGCCGGCGCGGGACGGGCGAGTGGACCTGGTCGCCGCCCTGCGCTGGCTGGGTGAACAGGCCATCAACGAAGTGCAGGTGGAATGTGGCCCCACCCTGGCCGGCGCGCTGATGCAGGCCGGCCTGGTGGATGAACTGCTGCTCTACCAGGCCCCGGTCATCCTCGGCCACCACGCCCGGCCACTGCTGGAATGGCCCCTGACCCGCATGCAACAGCGACAAACCCTGCCCAGCCCGCAACGGCGTTTGGTCGGTGACGACCTGTGCCAGCATTTCCTGCTGCAACCGGCGGCGGCCTGGGCCGAACAGGAGGCAAACTGACATGTTTACCGGCATCATTCAGGCCGTGGGCCGCATCGAAAGCCAGCAGGCCCGGGGCGGCGACCTGCGCCTGCGCATCCACACCGGTTCGCTGGCCATGGACGACGTGGCCCTGGGAGACAGCATCGCCGTCTCCGGCATCTGCCTGACCGTGGTGGCCCTGGGCCCGCATGATTTCGAAGCGGATGTCTCCCGCGAAACCCTGCAACGCACCCGCCTGGCCGCGCTGAAAAACGGCAGCCCGGTGAATCTGGAAAAGGCACTGCGCCTGAGCGACCGGCTGGGCGGGCATCTGGTCTCCGGCCATGTGGACGGCACCGGCCAGTTGCTGGAACGCTTCGAGGAAGCCCGCTCCACCCGCATGCGCTTCAGCCTGCCCGCCGAACTGGCCCGTTATGTGGCGGAAAAGGGCTCCATCACCATCGATGGCGTCAGCCTGACGGTCA
>WFUE01000060.1 GCA_015485125.1 Lysobacterales bacterium
CTCGCGTCAGCCCCTGCACCTCTTCCTTGCTGGCGTTTTTCAGCCAGGCTTCATTGATCAGACCGTTTTTATGGAAGGCGCGTTCCGGTTTGGCGGAAACGCTTTGGGATAAAAAAAGGGCCAGCAAGACCAACCGGAAGAAGACATGAGGAAAAACCTCGCGACCATATTGCATAACAGCACTCCTTGTTTGTTGAAACATGCCTCGCCACAGCGGGTTCATGTGACGAGTAATGAACAGAATACTGTATGCAAAAAAAATAAAAACTCACCAGCCTCCGGTGGTGAATAGGTATAGAAATACAATGCATCGCTTTGGGTCGGTTGCTGAAATGACACAATAGAAAACGTGCAGCAGGATTATTCGGTATTTTCCAGGGGAAGCGGGCAATGCAGACTGGAGCAGATGGCGCGCAGCATTTCCCTTTCGCTGACGGTCACGATCTGGTCGTGGTGGACCACGGTATGCAGGGCCTGCAGCAGGTTTTCCTTGTCCAGTGGGTGCAGGCAGTCCAGTTGCTGCAAAGCCTTGGCTGTTTCATCCACCCAGCGTTTGGGCAGGCGGTAGGCCGGTGGTTGCATGGGAAAGAGCAGCTGCATGCCGTCGGCGTAGGCGGCATGGGCTTGTTGCTCACTGCGGCTGCCACTGGCGGCCAGCACGGACAACAGGGTGGCCAGTGCTTCCCTGCGTTGCTTCAAGCGGCAATGGCGCGTTGATCGGTTGGGATGCAGGCTGTCCTGAATCAGGGTTTGCAGCATCTGGCTGAGGGCGAATTCGTGGAAGCTGATTTTTCCGTCCATCCGCGCCAGCTTGTCCAGTACCTGCTGCAAGCGTTGCAGTTCCCGCACGCCACGGCGGCGCAGCTGTGGAAAGGCCATTTCCATCAGCGGCAAGCGTTGTGCTTCTGACACACCGGCCAGTTGCTCGGCCAGGCTTTCAGTCAGGGCGCGGGTTTCCGGGTTCCATTCCAGATCGATCACATCCAGCTGTTTCTGTCGGATCAGCGGCGCATCATCCAGCAGCAGGGCCATCAGCAGCGCCGGCGCCTGGGCCGGGTGGTGGGCGGCTTCCACCAGCCGGGTTTCCAGAGTACTGCGCAGTTGCCCGGCTTGTTGCACGGCGGTTTCCGGCAGGCTGCCGGCCTGTTGGCTGAATCGGTGCGCGGCAGCGGCGGGCGAACCGGCTGCGGCGGCGAGGCCGGCCACCGGGCCTTGCTGAGCCTGTGCCGGTGGCCTGGTCTGGGCAACATTTGCCTGAAAGCTCGGGTCCAGCCGGCGGATGCGCTCTTCCAGTGGCGGGTGTGTGGCGAACATTCCCGCCAGTGAAGGCAGGCCGGTGGAAAACAGCATGTGGCTGACTTCCTCGGTTTTCGGATTCTCCAGATAGGATTGGCTGGGCAGGCCGCCGATTTTTTTCAGCGCGTTGGCGATACCTTCCGGGTTACGGGTGAACTGCACCGCCGAGGCGTCGGCGAGGTATTCCCGCTGGCGGGAGACGGCGGCCTTGATCAGGCGGCCAAAGAACAGGCCGATATAGCCCACCACCAGTACCAGCAGGCCGATCATGGCGATGCTGGCACCGTTGTTGTCGCGGCTGCGGCGACTGTGACCGCTGTACACGCCGGCTCGCATGAGAAATTCACCGATCATCGCCAGCACCAGAATGCCGTACAGCCAGCCCATGAGGCGGATGTTCAGGCGCATGTCGCCATTGAGGATATGGGAGAATTCGTGCCCGATCACACCCTGCAATTCCTGCCGGTTCAGTTGTTCGAGACAGCCGCGGGTAACGGCGATGGCCGCGTCGGCCGGCTGGTGACCGGCGGCAAAGGCGTTGATGCCTTCCTCGTTTTCCAGCACATAGACTTCCGGTACCGGCAGGCCGGCGGCCAGGGCCATTTCCTCCACCACATTGTACAGCCGCTGGTGCAACGGATCCGGATCACCGGGCAAGATGCGCGTGCCGCCCAGGCTGCTGGCCACCTTGCCGCCGCCGACGGACAGACTGGCGGATCGAAACAGGCTGGCAACCAGTATGACCGCGGCAACCAGCGCGCTACTTTTCAGCAGCAGGCCCAACTGCTCCTGTGGTGGCAAATCGCGGCCCATGCCCCACCAGACGATGGCATCAATGGCGGCAATGATGGCCAGCATGGCCAGAAAGAACAGGAAGACCAGCATGCGGCTGGTCTTGCGCGCCTGATCCTGATGGGCGAAGAAGTTCATGTGTTGCCGTCAGAAGCTGACCTGGGGTACTTCCCGCTTGGTTTCGTCTTCGATTTCCAGATATTGCGCTTCCTTGAAGCCGAAATTGTTGGCCACGATGGAGGCGGGGAAGACTTCGCGGGCGTTGTTGTATTCCATGACCGCATCATTGAAGGCCTGGCGGGCAAAGGCCACCCGGTTTTCGGTACTGGTCAGTTCTTCCATCAATTGTGCCATGTTCTGGTTGGCCTTGAGGTCGGGGTAGGCCTCCGACAGGGCAAACAGCCGGCCCAGGGATTGGGTCAGCGCGGTTTCGGCCTGGCTGAGCTGGGCCATGGCTTCCGGGTCACCGGGATTGCCGCTGGCATTCTTCAGCCCGGAAACGGCCGCGTTGCGGGCCTGGATGACCGCTTCCAGGGTTTCCCGTTCGTGCTTCATGTAACCCTTGGCGGTCTCCACCAGATTGGGGATGAGATCATGGCGACGGGTCAGCTGTACATCGATCTGGGCAAAAGCGTTCTTGTAGCGGTTGCGCAGGGTGACCAGCCGGTTGTACAGGCCGATGAAGTAGAACACGATCAGGGCCAGTACGCCGAGAAAAATCCAGAAACCCATGGTTAATCTCCTAAAACATTGCGGGTAATTCACACAACCGTGGTTCAGGGCGGATGTGCACCATGAAATGACCGGAAAAGCATAAGGCAGTTCCCGGCATACTGCCAGTGCTCAAGGTCATGGCCGCCTCCCAATGTGACTGGCTAGGAATCCAGCCGTAGGTGTGAAAGGTCGATATCCGGTTCCGATTCTTCTCGCGGCGGTTCCAGTGGTGTCTGCTCGTCGGCAAAGGACAGGCGGTCGGGGTCGACAGCCGGGGGCGTGGCCGCCGGTTTCTGCTCGTGCGGTCGGTCGCTGTCGTCGATGCGCATGTGGCTGATGTCGATGCGCGGCTCCGGGCGAGGTTCGGGGGCGATAATGACGACGCCGGGTTCATCCAGCGCATAGGGCGACAAGTCGAATTCCGGCGCGGGTGGCGCAGGTACCGGGTCGTTCACCGGTGCGCCCACGGGTGCCAGCAGATCCGATGACGGGCTGCCGGTTTGGTTCTCAGGGGCGGCTTCGGTTGGCGCTGGTGGCGTGGTCACGGGTGCCGGGCCGGGTGAGGGCTTGCCCGATGATACAGGTCGCAGCGCCTGCATGTCGGCCTTGGCCTCGGCATCCACCACCACCACGATGGCACCGGCCTTTTTCAGCACTTCCCGGTAATGATGGGCCTGTTCGTGGCTCAAGCCCTTTTTCAGTACATGACGACCACCCTGAAACAGGGCTTCGATCTTCTCGGCCGGGGCCTTGAACAGGCGACACAGATTGTCGCGCACCACCTGTGGGTCGGCGCCACGCACCAGTTTCCCCCGAAAGACCACCTCATACCCCGGTTTGCCTGCCATGGGCGCCCAGCTCCTGAATTTTGTATAGAAATTATCACAGCACCTGGCATGGCAAAAATAGACAAAACCAATCGTTTTTATAAAAACAAACGATTTGAATGATAATCGCTTAATCCATAGACTGTGACTGTCAAAACAAAACAGGAGATTGACAACATGAATGAGAAAACCTTGCAAACGCTGAAAAACCTGGAAGCCGCGCTGGCGGGCGAATCCATGGCTCACATCAAGTACCGCTACTTTGCCCGTATCTGCCGGCAGATGGGGGATGAAGAAACGGCTCGCGTGTTCGAAGAAACGGCTTCACAGGAAGTGCAGCACGCCTTTGGCCACATGGATCTGCTCTTTCCGCCGGAGAGCCTGACGCCGGAAAAATGCCTGGAGCTGGCCATCGAAGGCGAAACCTACGAATATACGGAAATGTACCCGGCCTTCCGCCATACGGCGCTGGAAGAAAAGCAGCAGGCGGCGGTGAAAGAGTTCGAGGAGCAGATCACCGAATCGAAGGAACATGCCGGGCAGTTCCAAAAAATGCTGGACAAGGCCGCGCGCCGCTTCGATGCTCTGAGCCGGGTGGAAAAGCGTCACGCCGAACACTATCAACAGCAACTGAACAATATTCAGTGAGGAGAAGCATCATGGAATACAAGCAATGGCAATGTGTGGTTTGCGGTTTCATCTATGACGAGGAAACCGGTCTGCCGGAAGAAGGCATCGCCGCCGGCACCCGCTGGGAGGACATCCCCGACGACTGGACATGCCCGGAATGCGGGGTGGGCAAGGCTGATTTCGAGATGGTGGAGATCAGCCAGTGAAATCCGCGCCACTGGTCATACTGGGCACCGGCATGGCCGGTTACACCCTGGCGCGCATGTGGCGTATCAAGGACAAGGAACGTCCTCTGGTGTTGATCACCCGCGATGGTGGCGAAGCCTATGCCAAGCCCATGCTGTCCAAGGCTCTTTCCGATGGCAAGACCCCCGAAGAACTGGTCAATGCCACCGCCGGGCAACAGGCGCGGTCCCTGAAGGCAGAGATTTTGACCCGCACCGAGGTGGAAGAAATCCGGCCACAATCGCACCAGCTGAAGCTGGCCGATGGCCGTCTGTTGCCCTACGGGCAGTTGGTACTGGCCAGTGGTGCCCGCCCGATACGTATTCCACTGGCCGGGGATGCGGCCGATACGGTGATGCAGGTCAACTGGCTGGATGACTACCGCAGCTGGCGTCAGCGCCTGCAAGGAAAAAAGCGGGTGCTGATCATCGGCCCGGGGCTGATTGGTCTGGAGTTTGCCAGTGACCTGTGCAAGGCCGGTTATCAGCCGGTGGTGGTGGGGCCGGATGAAACGCCGCTGGGGCAGTTGCTGCCGCCAGAGGTTGGCCGCTTTGTACGGGCACGGCTGGAGGAAGCCGGCATCGTGCTGCACCTGAATACCGTGGTGGAACGACTGGACCACCACGGTGACGCCCTACGCGCGCAACTGGGTAATGGCACCGTGCTGGAGGTGGATGTGGTACTGATGGCCGTCGGCCTGCAACCAGATATCCGCCTGGCCCAGGCCGCGGGTCTGGCCGTGGATCGAGGCGTGGTGGTGGACGATTATCTGCAAACCAGTGAACCGGATATCTATGCGCTGGGCGATGTGGCGCAGTATCCGCAAGGCTGGATGCCCTATGTGGCCCCGATAACCGCAGGTGCGCGTGCGTTGGCGGCCACGTTGAATGGAGAAGCCACGCCCATGCGTCTGGGGCCCACGCCCATACAGGTCAAGACGGGCGTATTCCCGCTCTGGCTGATGCCACCCAAGCCGGGGACGCCAGGGGCCTGGACGCTCGCGGGTGACACGCAGCGGCTGGAAGCACGATTCGAAGGCGAACAGGGCCTGCAGGGCTGGGTACTGGGCGGTGAAGCAGTGGCCTTGCGCAATGCATGGGCAGGGGAGCTACGCACCAGGACAACGGGCGTATAATACCCGCCCTGCTCACACTGCGGGACATCCGAAATGAATCGCCTTGATTTCAGCAACCTCAAGGGAGATATCACCGGTGGATTGACAGCCGCCGTGGTGGCACTGCCGCTGGCGCTGGCCATGGGTGTCTCTTCCGGCGCCGGCCCGATTGCCGGGCTGTATGGCGCCATTCTGGTAGGCTTTTTCGCCGCCCTGTTCGGGGGAACGCCGGCCCAGGTATCCGGCCCCACCGGGCCCATGACCGTGGTGATGGCTGCCGTCATCACCCAGTACACCACGGCCTTCCCGGATGACCCATCCACCGGCCTGGCACTCGCCTTTACCACGGTGGTGCTGGGCGGGGTGTTTCAGATGGGCTTCGGCTTCCTCAAGCTGGGGCGGTTCATCAATCTCATTCCCAATCCGGTCATCTCCGGTTTCATGACCGGAATCGGGGTGATCATCATCTTCCTGCAAATCCCGCCCCTGTTCGGCTATCCGGCCCTGCCGGGTCCGATGGCATCGATGATGACCCTGCCGGACGTGGCCCGTGAGCCGGTGATCCCGGCACTTGGCCTGAGCCTGTTTACCCTGCTGCTGGTGTACCTGACGCCCCGTCGCGTCAACCAGATACTACCGGCGCCACTGTTGGCGCTGGCTGCCGGCACGCTCGGGCTGGTGTTCTGGCAGGGGGGCGACATTCAAACCGTGCAACAGTTTGATCAAACCCGCTACCTGCTGGGTGGGGTATCGGTACTGGGCAATATTCCCTCCGGCTTGCCCGCCTTGCACTGGCCGGTTTTCCAGCTGGAATGGGTACCGCAAATGATTCAGTCCGGCCTGATGCTGGCGGTGTTGGGGTCGCTGGATTCCCTGCTGACTTCCCTGGTGGCCGACAATATCACCCGTACTTATCATGACTCCAATCGCGAGCTGATCGGGCAGGGGCTGGGCAATACCATCGCCGGTCTTTTTGGTGGGCTGCCCGGTGCGGGTGCCACCATGCGCACGGTGGTTAATGTGCGTGCCGGTGGACGCACCCCGTTGTCCGGTGCCTTGCATGCGGTTGTACTACTGATGGTGGTACTGGGCGCAGGCAAGTACGCGCGCTACATCCCGCATGCCGTGCTGGCGGGCATTCTGATCAAGGTAGGGACGGACATCATCGACTGGGACTATTTGCGCCGCATCCGCCAGGCGCCCAAGGCCGGCCTGATGATGATGCTGACGGTGTTCGTGCTGACGGTATTCGTGGACCTGATCACGGCCGTAGCGGTAGGCATGGTCATGGCGGCGTTCGTCTTCATGCAGCGCATGGTGGATTTGCAACTGGACAGCATCGTGGCCTCGCGGGAACCCGATGAGGAGCTGCCGCTGAATGAGCGGGAAAAGCAGCTCATGCAACAGGCCCAGGGGCATGTACTGCTGTTTCATCTGGGTACGGCCATGAGTTTTGGCGCGGCCAAGGGCATGGCGCGCCGGCTGGCCCAATACGACGGTTACGATGTGCTGGTACTGGATCTCACGGATGTACCACAAATCGATTTTACTTCCAGCATGGCACTGATCGACATGGTGGACAGTGCGGAAAGCCAGGGAAAGGAAGTCATCCTGGCCGTGCGCAATCCACAGGTACGCGACATGCTCCAGCGTCAGGGGGTCAAGGCACGCGTGTGCCAGTGCGGCGCGGTGGTGCATGACCGGGAAGCGGCGCTGGAAGAAGCCCTGAAGCGGCTGGAGGCAGCCGACCCCGTATAAGTTCCGTTACAGGCGTACTTCGTGCTTGCGGCAGGGTGGTCTATTCCTGGCTTTCCGTGGTCCCCTGAAGTTTTCGGGCCAGCAACTCTTCGACCAGGCTCAGCTTGCGCGTCAGGGTGTTGCGCCCCCAGCCCAGGCGTTCGGCCGCATCCCGCTTGCGGCCGCCGGTTGCTTGCAGGGCTTCCCGAATCAGTATAGCCTCCACACGCTGTGTAACCACCTGGGCCAGATCTGGAACACCTTGACGCAGTTGCTCGGCCACCCACTGGCAAAGGTGATTCTCCCAGGCCTGATCCTGAGCATCCGCCTGCAGCCGCCCGCTCATCTCTTCCGGCAGATCAGACAGTTGTATGGCATCGCCGGGAGCCATAACCGTCATCCGCTGACAGAAGTTCTCCAGCTCGCGTACGTTGCCCGGCCAGGGGTAGTCGGCCAGCGCATCCAGTACCTCTTGTGAAACCCACTTTTGCTCCAGGCCGGTATCTTCCGCCGCGCGCCGGAGAAAATGCTCGACCAGCGCCGGAATGTCCTCGGTGCGTTCACGCAGGGGCGGCACGTGGATCTTGACCACATTGAGCCGGTGATAGAGATCCTCGCGAAACTCACCCTGACGTACCTTGGCTTCCAGATCCTGATGGGTGGCGGCCAGGATACGCACATTCACCGAAATCATCCGATGCCCACCCACGCGAAAGAACTCGCCCTGTGCCAGCACCCGCAACAGGCGGGTCTGCATGGAGGCCGGCATGTCACCGATTTCATCCAGAAACAGCGTGCCGCCATGGGCCTGTTCAAAACGGCCGGCCCGGGCCGCCTGTGCGCCGGTGAAGGCACCCTTTTCGTGGCCAAACAGTTCGGATTCCAGCAACTCGGCCGGAATGGCCGCCGTGTTGATGGCGACAAAAGGGCCGTCGGCACGGGGGGATGTTTCATGCAGAGTGCGGGCGATCACTTCCTTGCCGGTACCGGTTTCTCCGGTAATCAGCACACTGAGCTCGGATTTGGACAGCCGCCCGATCAGGCGAAAAACTTCCTGCATGGCACGGGCATTGCCGATGAACCCCCCCCCTGCCACTGTTTCCGGTGGCTCGGCAGGCGCGCGGCTTTCCAGCGCCCGCTTGACCGTGGTCACGGTTTCGTCGATATCGAAGGGTTTGGGCAGGTATTCGAAGGCACCGCGATGGTAGGCAGAGACCGCGCTGTCCAGATCCGTATGGGCCGTCATCACGATCACCGGCAACTGGGGCGCCAGCTGATGCACCCGCTCCATCATTTCCAGGCCATCCAGGCCCGGCATGCGAATATCGGTCAACAGCGCATCCGGCTGGGACTGCTCCAGGGCCTGCAAGGCCTCGTCCGCATTGGCAAAGCTGTGGATGACCAGCCCTTCCTGCCGCAGGGCCTGTTCCAGCACCCAGCGGATGGAGTCGTCATCATCCACCACCCAGACTTCATGGGTCATCACTTTTCTCCATCGGCAGATTCAACTGGAAACGTGTCCGGCCGGGTCGGGATTCGAACTGGATCAGTCCCTGGTGCTGCAGAATGATTTCCTGCACCAGCGACAAGCCGATTCCGGTACCCTCGGCCCTTCCCGTAATCATGGGCATGAACAACTTGTCACGCAGTTCATCGGGTATGCCCTGGCCATCGTCGGTGATGCGAATGCACAGGCTGTGACGTTGACGCTGGGCTGGCAACACAGTTTCAAAATCAATGGCGGTCTCCACAACAATCACTTGCGCCTTCGCCTGCACAGCATTGCGAAAGAGGTTGAGCAGGGCCTGTACCATGGGGTCCGGAAACAACTGCACCGGCGGCAGGCTGGGGTCGTAACGACGTTCCACCTGCAGGGTGTCGGGAAACTCGGCCTGTACCAGGGTGATCACCCGTTCCAGCAGAGCATGGACATTGGTGGCCTCCTTGTCCTGCATGGCGGGTTTTTCCCGAAAACGTTTCACCAGTGTATGCAGGCGGTCGATCTCGGCGATGATGATATCGGCATAGGGCGTCTGCTCCGCCTTCAGTTGCCGGCGCAACAACTGGGCGGCACCGCGCATGCCACCCAGCGGGTTATTGACTTCATGGGCGATACCCTTGAGAAAATTCTCCAGCAGACGGCGCTTGTGATGGGCCTGTTCACGTTCCAGATGGCGAATCAGCGCTTCCGTCGGATGAATCTCCAGCACGAAACCACTGGCATGAGGCGTACAGGTACAGGTCGCACGAATCGTTTTCCCGCGTGGTAGCGAAAGTTCCTGAACCAGTTCCTGCAAACTGCCCTGCCGTTCACGGGCCTTTTCCACCAAGGCAGTCAGAATTTCCGGGTTGTTGACCAGCCGACTCAGCGGCTGACCCTTTCCACGCCTGAGGGAGCAGCCGAACAGGTCTTCAGCCGCCGGATTGAGCCAGTCCAGTTCGCCCGATGGTGTCAGCAACAGTACCGGTGTCTGCAGCCATTCCAGTGCTTCAATACCGGGCACCAGTGGCTGCGAAAGCGCTTGCACCATCAGCCTCCATTCTGAATGGGTGTGGAAATCAGCAGGGAAGCCTGATGCATGAAAAAGGTCACGCTGGAACGGGCCAGCGTCTTGCCATTGGCATCGATCACACGGGCTTCCAGCGAGTGCTGCCCGCGCCAGACTTCGCTCAAGGTAACCGGTGCGCCCTTCCATTCGGCCTTTTTCTTACCATCCAGCCATAGCTCCACCCGCGTGCCCCTGGGCAAGCCCGGCTCAATTTTCAGATCTGCCTGAATCTGCCCACCAGTATTGCGGAATGTCTGTTCCTGCTGTGGTTGCAGCCATTCCAGGCGGTATCGAACCGGCTTTTGCTCTGCTGCTTCCTGTACAGGCTGTTTCTTCAGTGACTGTGCGGGCTTTCGCCCCGGAATCACGCTGACCGGCTTCAACTCGACCGGCTGATCCTCATCGTGGGCGGGCTTGTCGGAATAGGTCACATTGCCTTGCGCGTCCACATGCTTGTAGACCGGTGCGGCCACCAGTGAAAAACTGAACAGGCACAGCAATACAGACAGCAATCGACGTTTCATCATCTCACTCCCTTGGTAGCAAACAAACGGTGGTGCCAGATGGCTCCACCTGCTGATTCGGACTGCCGGCAGCCCGTCCGGTTCCTGCACCGGATGCGGCACTTCCCTGTGCCACGATGTCTGGACAATACCGGTCAGTTGGAGTAGTACATGTCGAACTCCACCGGATGGGTGGTCATGCGGAAGCGATTGACTTCTTCCATCTTCAGTTCGATATAGGCATCAATCATGTCATCGGTGAACACACCACCGGCGGTCAGGAACGCACGATCGGCATCCAGGGCGGCCAGGGCTTCATCCAGGGAAGCGGCCACATGCGGAATCTGCTTCTCTTCCTCGGGCGGCAGGTCGTAGAGATCCTTGTCCATGGGCTCGCCGGGGTCGATCTGGTTCTTGATGCCGTCCAGGCCGGCCATGAGCATGGCGGCAAAGGTCAGATAGACATTGCCGATGGAATCACCGAAGCGGATCTCGATGCGGCGGGCCTTGGGGCTGTTCACATAGGGAATGCGGCAGGAAGCGGAGCGGTTGCGGGCGGAATAGGCCAGCAGTACCGGTGCCTCGAAGCCGGGGACCAGACGCTTGTAGCTGTTAGTGGAAGCATTCGCAAAGGCATTCACGGCCTTGGCATGCTTGAAGATGCCACCAATGTAATAGCGGGCCAGATCAGACAGGCCGCCATAGCCGTCACCGGCAAACAGGTTCTCGCCACCCTTGGCGATGGACTGGTGCACGTGCATGCCGCTGCCATTGTCACCCACCAGTGGCTTGGGCATGAAGGTGGCGGTCTTGCCGAAGCTGTGCGCCACATTGTGCACCACATACTTCAGGGTCATCACCTCGTCGGCCTTCTTCACCAGCGTGTTGAACAGGGTACCAATCTCGCACTGGCCGGCGGTGGCCACTTCGTGGTGATGCACTTCCACCGGCACGCCCATGGCTTCCAGGGTCATGACCATGGCGGCACGTACGTCATGCAGGGAATCCACCGGCGGCACGGGGAAATAGCCCCCCTTCACGCCCGGGCGGTGACCGATGTTGCCATCGCGGTATTCGGCTTCGGAGTTCCAGGAGGCTTCGGAGGAATCCACCTGGTAGAAATTGCCCTTCATTTCGTCGCCCCAGCGCACATCGTCAAAAACGAAGAACTCGGGCTCGGGGCCGAAGAAAGCGGTGTCACCGATACCGGAAGATTTGAGATAGGCCTCGGCACGCTTGGCCAGGGAACGGGGATCCCGCTCGTAACCCTGCATGGTGCTGGGCTCGAGAATGTCACAGCGGATGTTCAGCTGGGAGACTTCGGAGAAGGGATCGAGCACGGCGGTTTCGGCCTCCGGCATGAGGATCATGTCGGATTCGTTGATACCCTTCCAGCCGGCGATGGAAGAACCATCGAACATTTTGCCACTTTCAAACAGGTCTTCATCCACCACGGATGCCGGCATGGTCACATGCTGTTCCTTGCCCAGCGTATCGGTGAAACGCAAATCCACGAACTTGACATCGTGGTCCTTGATCATCTTGAGTACTTTGTCTGCAGACATGGGTAGGCTCCTCGAGCGATTGGTTTGGGTGAAACACTACCGCAAGTATTGTGCCAAAATGGTGCGGATACCAACTCACTGATTTTATTTGCTTACGGCGGACTCTAGCAAATCAGTCTGCACTATATTTGTGCAGATGGCAAATACATGCACCATATGAGTGCGGCCATCCACTACTGAGCAAGGAGCAACGCCAGACCCAGAACAAGACGGTAATACACGAACAGGCGCAGGCTGGTCTTTTCCGCCCACCGGAGGATAAAACGCAGACCCAGCCAGCCGGTGACGGCGGAAAACACGACCACCAGAAGAAAGTCCGCCCAGGCCACGGCAGTATCCTGCTGCAGCATCTTCAACAGGCCATAGCCACCGGCCATGCCCGTGGCCGGGATGGCCGTCAGCATGGCGAAGCGCACCGCTTCGGCTCGACCCAAACCGAGGAGCAAACCAGCGGTAATGGTTGTTCCCGAGCGGGAAGCGCCGGGAATCAGTGCCAGGCATTGGGCCAGACCCACCGCTAATGCCCGCCCCGAATTCAGACGGGTGCGTGCCTGCGGGAACCGATCCGCCAACCCCAGCAGCAGGCCGAAACCAATGGTGGACCAGGCAATGACCGCGTCACTGCGCAGATGGGTTTCCACCCAATCCGCCGAAAAATAGCCCACCAGCGCCAGCGGCAGGCTGGCCCAGAACAACAACCAGAACAGGCTCGGATTGCCCCGGGCGTTTTCACGGGCCGGACGCAGCATGTCCGGTATATCACGACGGAACACCCACAGTACCGCCAGCAGGGTCCCCAGATGCGCGGCCACATCCAGCACCAGGCCCTGGTCCGGCCAGCCCAGCCAGTGCGACAGCAGGATGAGATGGGCAGAACTGGAAATGGGCAGGAACTCGGTCAGCCCCTGCATGATGGCCAATAAAACCAACTGGATCAGGCTCATGGCAGGGTATTCACAGCGGCTGGGCCTTGCGCACCAGCTCCTGATTCACATAGGCCTCCAGCAGGGCCTGCTGTTTGGCGGGCACATCGACAAACTCCACCCCGACCAGAGTTTTTTCCTCTACCTCTTCCACGGAGCGGGCCACGCCATCCAGGTTGAAGAACTGCTCCACGCCGCTCAATTGCACCCGAAAGCGCAGCTGCACGGTGTCCTCTTCCAGCACCGTGGTCGTGGGTTTGAGCTGCAGCCCGCAACCATTGCGGCTCAAGTCCACAATGCGACCTGCTTCTTCCTCCTGCCCTTCGATCAAGACAGCCGCGATCAGGCTGACTTCGGCCCGGGGTGCCTTGCGCACCACCACCTGCTCCACGTCCTCCGGCCACTCCAGATGCAAATACGGGTAGGGGTGCAGACATTCCTGCATCACTTCCGTATTGAACCCCACCACCGCGCGCGCCTGCATGAACGTGACCCGAACCTGCCGCCCCTGCTTGAACAGCATGGGCTTGCCCGCCCGCAACGGGGTGCGCACCATCAGCGAGCGGCCCGGCCAGTAGCCCAGCAAGCGGCTGCCGGCTTCCAGTACCGGGTTGGCAAAAGCCAGTTTTAGCGACGTCCCCACCGCGGGTGTCAGTTGTTCCAGTTTATCCATCTTGCCCATTGCCATAATGCTGCCAGTGCCCGGCCGGCAAATAATCTCCGGCTGGAGCCCGAGCCGTGGTTTCCGCTTCAAAACCGGTCAAGTCCCGCACATCCGCCAGCGCCTGTGCCGGCTGGTCGATCCAGGCCTGCCCGTCTCTCTGCTGGATATCGTCCTGCGCCTGCAAAAGTTGAGTGACCGGCTCCAGCAATTCGGCCACCTGGCCCGGTGCCTGCACGCCCAACGGCAGATACTCCAGGGCAAAAAATCGCTGGTGCAATTG
>WFUE01000061.1 GCA_015485125.1 Lysobacterales bacterium
ACCCGTTGCTGGAAGACCCTTTTCTGCGCCGGTTTTTCAACCTGCCCAACATGCCCAGTGAGCGTATTCGCCAAAGCCTGGGTTCCGGCGTGATCATCGATGCCGATGAAGGGCTGGTGGTCACCAATCACCATGTGATCGACGGTGCCGATGACATCCAGGTCAATCTGGCCGATGGCCGCACCCTGCAGGCCAAGCTGGTTGGTTCCGACCCGGAAACCGATGTGGCCCTGCTGCAAATCCGTGCCGATGACCTGGTGGCCCTGCCGCTGGCCGATTCCTCCCGTTTGCGCGTGGGCGATTTCGTCGTGGCCGTGGGCAAT
The DNA here is from genome assembly GCA_015485125.1 of Lysobacterales bacterium. Lineage (GTDB taxonomy): Bacteria > Pseudomonadota > Gammaproteobacteria > Xanthomonadales > S139-57 > S139-57. The sequence continues at coordinate 324 of WFUE01000061.1, forward strand.
CCCTTCGGCCTGGGGCAGACCGTCACCTCCGGCATCGTCAGTGCCCTGGGCCGTACCGGCCTGAAGGGGCTGGGCTTGCAGAATTTCATCCAGACCGATGCCTCCATCAATCCGGGCAATTCCGGCGGCGCGCTGATCAACCTGCGCGGGGAGCTGGTGGGAATCAATTCGGCCATCTATTCACCCAGCGGCGGCAATGTGGGTATCGGCTTTGCCATACCGGTCAATCTGGCGCAAAAGGTGATGAACCAGTTGCTGGAGCATGGTGAGGTACGGCGCGGCACTTTGGGCGTGGCCGTACAGGATCTGGATTCGGCGCTGGCCGAAAGTCTCGATCTGGAAGGCCATCGCGGTGCCATCGTCACGGCCGTAGACCCTCATTCGCCCGCTGAAAAGGCCGGACTGCGGGCCGGGGATGTCATTGTGCAGGTAGACCACCAGCCCGTGGCCAGTGCAGCCGCCTTCCGCCTGGCCGAAAGCCTGCTGCCACTGGGCCATGAACGTCCACTGGAAGTCTTGCGCGACGGCCGCAAGCGGCGTTTGCAGGTGGAAATCGATCAGCCCACGCCCAAGGCACTGGATGGTGCCGATCTGGACCGGCGCCTGGCTGGCGTGCTGTTTATCAGCCGCGCGGAAATGGAAGGTGACCGTCTGGCCGAGGGGGTAGTCATCGACAAGATGGTGCGGGGCAGCCGGCTGTATCGGGTGGGTTTGCGCCCCGGTGACCGCATCCTGCGCATCAACCGGGAAGCGCTGCGTGACCTGGACCAGTTCCAGCGCCTGTTACAAGCAAAGCCGGATGTACTGCTGCTGGAGGTGGAACGCAACGGGCGAGTCTACCGGCTGGAGGTTTGATGCCCATGCCAAGCGGTTGGCAAACACACATAAGACCTTGAATTAACAGGACTTTCTTTCTGAACTTAAGCCAGAACAGAAAATTGATGAAAAAAAGTTGACGCATTTTTTCATCCGTTTCCGTATGTAGAGGTGAACCCACCCACGTCAAGGAGAAACGAGATGAAAAAATCCACGATTGCTTTGTTGTCTGTTCTGGCCTTTTCCTCTGCCCACGCCGCAGAGGGGCGGATCGAACTCAGCCAGGTCTGTGCCGAGAACTTCGGCTGTACCAGTGGCGACACTGCCGGCTTTCCCATCACCATCAACCAATCGGGAAGCTACGTGCTGACCAGTGATCTGGTGACTACTTCCACCTCCACCAATGTCATCGAAGTGACAGCGGACTATGTGGATATCGATCTCAATGGTTTCCGTATCATGGGCCCAGCCTCTTGCTCTGGCAATGGACCGACCTGCTCTGGTACTGGTAGTGGTACATCTAAAGGAATCTACCAGATCAGTTCAAAGGGTCTGACTGTTCATGATGGCACCATTGTCGGCATGGCCTCTGATGCCATCTCGGCTTCAAATGGAGCCAAGGTCTACAATATGACCTTGCGAGGAAATGGGGGAAATGGTATAGCCGCAGCATACGCTATCGTTCAGGATTCTATTATTATGGAAAATGGCAAGATTGGCTTTGTAGGCCAGGGAAAAATGGATAATTGTCTCGTCGTAGATAATGGTGATTATGGTGTAGCCGGATTATTAAGTTATATTTCATTGTCTAACAATTACTTTATCAGCAATGCTGGAAGTAATGCATCCAACCCGAATACCACAAATGCTGTGCTGACATTGAACAATCAATGTAGTACTTCTGCGGCTATATCCCCCACCTTCTGCCCCTGAGGAAACCAGCCATGAACCTAGCAAAACCACTAACTGCAGCCGGGCTGTTGCTTTGGGCAGGATCAGGGCAGGCTGGTCTTGTTCCAGCCGAAATCAGTGAAGTATATTTTGCACCGGATGTGGACTTTCAGGAAAGTTTATATAACAGCACGATATTTCCAGATGAATGGGGTTCTATTATACAGTTTGCACCCTCTTTTCAGTACGTTCCTGCGCCCATGGACCAACCCGGCATCAATGTTACTGGTGTAAAACCCGTTCCGAGTTTATTGGGAACTCTATACGCATTTGATACAGCCAGGAATGAAGGACTTACCCGCAATGTCATCATCTACGGGTTGGGCGGTAGTACTTTTTATTTTGACGGTACTACCGCGGGAATCCCCGAGGGTGTAGCTATTGATGGCATCAGCACTTTGAGTGATGGTACGCTATTGCTTTCCTTCGATGTGGACTTCAAAGTTTCCGGTGGACCGGGATGGATAGGGAGAAATGAAATATTTTCAGCATCAACCTCCAGTCTCGATATGTGGTTTTTTGACCCTAGTACACTGGTTGATGCCAATTACCCCTATACCACGCCCGTCAAGGGTTATCCTATCCCCCCGCACCTGCGTATCGACGCCTTCGATTATGTACCGGACACGGGCGAACTATTACTCAGCTTCGATACCAGTGGAGAGATCGCCGGGATTGCTTTCACCGACCAGGATATTCTCGGCTACGACCGCTGGGGTAAAAATCGCTGGCGCAAGGTGGATACCATGCCGGAAATGAAGACGGAAGGCCAGGGTTACAACACGGATCTGAAAGCCCTGGCTATCTCCTTGAACGAAAAAGCCGATGTAGTTTTCAGCGACAGCATGGACCGCCGCTGGCGTTATTGAGCCGCTTCCTTCCCTTGAAGCTGACCGGTGCCTGCTTCGGCACCGGCCAGCGCTTTCAAGGCCTGGCGGGCCTGCTGGATTCGATAACGAAACTTGATACCAGCCCGTTCCAGTATCGGCATGGCCTGCTGCAGCCGCTGCCGGCCTTCTTCCGTCTTGCCCTGGCGCAGACGCAACAGGCCCAGGTACAGATTGGCCGATTGCACATAGAGCGCATCCGGCCCCATGGTGCTGGCCAGCCCGTCCACTGCCTGTACCAGTGCTGATTCCGCTTCATTCAGGCGGCCCTGTTGCAGCAGGAAGGCACCGTATTCTCCAAGAATACGCAAGGTATAGGGGCTTTGTCGTCCGGTTCTTTGCTTCAGGATTTCCAGGCCACGAACGAAATGTTCTTCCGCGGGCCGCGCCTGACCTGACAACCCCTGTGCCCGCCCCAGCAGTGCGTGATACAAGCCCGCGTTGGTACTTTCCTCACCGAAGTGGGTTATTGCCATTTCCAGTGCCGTGCGAAGGTGTTGCTCTGCCTGGGAAAAGCGGCCCAGCTGGCGGGCAGCTTCCGCCATATTGGCTTCCATGCTCATGAGATTGATGTTTCGCTCATCCTGTTTCTTGAAACCGTCGGTGGCTTGTTGCAGATACAACAACGCCTTTTCCGGCTGACCAGCGGAAAGCAGGTCGGTGCCCAGTTCCGCCATGGCGGACAGGGTTTCTGTGTGTTCAGGGCCCAAAGTTTCCTGATAGATTTTCCATGCCTGCCGATCTATTTCCGCCGCCTGCTCGAACTGGCCCCTGCCGGCGTATACATCGGCTCGGGCGGAATAGAGGCTGGCTATCCGGGGATGGAGATCTCCATACAACTGTCTGGCCAGCGTCAGGGCTTGCGAGTTTTCCTCCAGTGCGCGCGCGTATTCCCCAAGCTCCTTCAGATACAGGGTTCGATACTCTCTCAAACGCACCAGCAGACCATGCGCCTCCGGTCTGTTTTGCAGATAGCTGATCCAGGGTTCC
>WFUE01000062.1 GCA_015485125.1 Lysobacterales bacterium
ATCCTGGTTGGCGCCAGCCTGTACAGCGCTGGTACCGGCTATCTGGATGATACCGCCAACGATGCCCTCATCACTCTGCCCGCAGCCACGCGAGATACACGCAGCCGCAGTTTCGACCCCGGCAACGCCTCGGTACCGGCTGGCCAATACGATGTGCTGGTAGCCCTCTGGCTGGATGTGGATGAAGACGGCCAGATCACCTCGGTTGACGAACCCATGCAGACCTATCGACTGAATCAGGCCGTGCAAGTCAGCGACAACAGCGACCGGTTATTCGCAGACAGCTTTGAAGACTTTTGAGACAGGATTTAACAAGTCACTCGCAACCTGGCGCCGAGAAGGATAAGACCACCTGTTCATACCGTGTTTGCCTTCACTGCCTGACTGGCAATCCACCGGTCTACCACCTTTTCGAGAATATCCAGCGGCATGGCACCATTTTTCAGCAGCACATCGTGGAAGGCGCGAATGTCGAAGGCGTCGCCCAGGGCTTCCCTGGCACGCTTACGTAATTCGAGAATCTTGAGCATGCCGATCTTGTAGGCGCAGGCCTGGCCCGGCATGACGATGTAGCGTTCCACCTCGGCAATGACATCCGATTCGGCCATGCCGGTATGCGCCAGCATGTAGTCTATGGCCTGCTCCCGGCTCCAGCGCTTGGCATGGATGCCGGTATCCACCACCAACCGAACCGCGCGGAACAGTTCAGCCTGCAGGCGGCCCAGGTTATCGTAGGGATCTTCAAGAAAACCAGCCTCCCAGGCCACCCGTTCCGCATACAGGGCCCAACCCTCGGCAAAGGCCGGCATGGGCAGCATGCGGCGGAAGAACGGCAGGTCTTTCTGTTCCTGGGCGATGGCAATCTGGAAATGATGGCCGGGCACCGCCTCGTGATAGGCCAGCGTGCGCATGCTGTATTTGGGCGTGGCCTTGATGTCGTAGAGGTTGGCGTAGAAGATGCCGGGGCGCGATCCATCCATGGCCGGCGCGTTGTAATAGGCGCCCGGTGCGGTTTTTTCCTTGAAGGCCGGCACTCGCTCCACTTTCACCCCGGCCTTGGGCATGACTGCGAACATGGGTGACAATCCGGCGCTGATTTCATCGATGATGGCCTGATAGTCTTCCAGAATCTGCTGGCGACCTTCATCACTGTCGCTGTAGAGAAAACGGGATTCCTGGCCCAGCTGCTGCATGATCTGGCCGATGGGCTGCGTGGTGTCATAGCCCTCCTGTTGCAGAATGGCGCGCATTTCGCCTTCGATACGCGCCACTTCGTTCAGGCCAATCTGGTGAATTTCGTCCGGGTCCAGATCGGTGGTGGTCATCATTTTCAGGCTGAAGCGGTAGAAGGCATCCCCGTCCGGCAGTTTCCACACGCCGGCATCGGTGGTGGTTTTTGGCCGGACTGCCTTGAAATAGGCAATCAGCTTGCCATAGGCCGGATACACGCTGTCGTGAATTTGCCGCGCGGTCTCCGCTTTCAGGCTTTCCGCCTGCTTTCCTTCGATGCCGGCCTTGTCCAGCTTTTCGGCCATGGAACGGTAGAGGATATTTTCTTCCACGGGCTGGGCGACGAATTTCTCCATTTCCTCCAGCACCTTGTCCACCACGAAGGTGGGCGGAAGAATGCCCTTCTCCTCGCGGATTTTCAGGCCCTGGAGTACACCGTCGAATTTCCAGCCCACCTTGGACAGGCGGGTGTTGTAGTCTTCGGCATCGCCCACGGTTTCAATGGCGTGGGCGGATTCCATGAAGCTGGGAAAGTTGTTCTGCACGCCAAAAAGCTGGTTGACCGGATAGTTGTGCCAGCGCCAGCGGGTGCTGCCTTCTTCCATGGCGTCCATCATCCAGTTGGCGATATCGTAGGAAAGTTTCTCCTGTTCGGAGAGCTGATCGCGGTCGTAATCACGCAGATCGGCCATGATGGCCCGCATTTGCTTCAGGGAACGGTCACCGGCTGCCGGTGAGGCATCATCCAGATCATCCTGATGAAACTTGATGCCGAACTGCTCCAGCATGTGAATCTGGGTCAGCATCTCCGGGCTTTGCAAAGCCAGTTTGAGAAAGGCACGATTGAGCGCCAGATTGTAGGATGGCAGATGGACGTTCCAGAACCAGATACCCGCCCCGCCCAGCAAGACCAGCAGTACAACCCGCGCAAGCGCCAGACGCTTGAACCATTTCTTCATCTCATGCCCTCTTCCGGAATCCAGCCTGGATCATGGCAGCTTTGCCCGAAGAGGACATGAGCAGAAAGTCATGGACACGGCCCGAACGGGCCGCGTGGGCTTATTGCGGGTGAAAGCGCTGCTGCTTTTCCGCCATCTCTACCAGCAGGTCAGCCGGACGGAAACGGGCGCCGAAGCGCTGTTCAAAGCCCTGGATGCGTTGCAGCAGCATGGCGGCACCTATGTGATCCACCCAGGCAAAGGGTCCGCCGCGAAATGGTGGAAAACCCAGACCCAGAATGGCGGCCACATCACCGTCTTCCGCTGATTGCAAAATACCTTCCTGCAAGCAGTAGATGGCCTCGTTTACCATGACCGCCGCCAGCCGCCATTGCCAGTCGCTCTGGTCGGGGTTGCTGTTGGCTTCCGGAAAAAAGCGCTGGAGCGCCGGGTTGGGGCGCTTGCGTCCACGCTTGGGATAGAGGTAGAACCCCTTGCCATTCTTGCGGCCCAAAAGCCCCTGGGCTTCCATTTTTTGCAGGGTATCCCGCCCTTCGATGCCGCGCGCGGCGAACAGTTCGGTGAGTTTGCCCCGGCCGATATGGGCACCCACATCGATGCCCACTTCGTCCATCAGGGCCACCGGCCCCACCGGAAAACCCCAGGCTTTCATCGCCCGGTCCAGCGCGTCCACCGGCACGCCTTCGGCCAGCAATTCCAGTGCTTCATTCATGTAGGCGGCCAGTATGCGCGTGGTGTAGAAGCCGGGGCCGTCCCGCACCACTACCGGTGTCTTGCCCTGGCGAATACCCACATCAATGGCCGCGGCCTGTACTTCCGGGGCCGTCTGCTCGGTGATGATGATCTCCAGCAGGGGCATTTTGGGTACCGGCGAGAAATAGTGCATGCCGATGATCTGCTCGGGCCGCCGGCTGGCGGCGGCAATGTCGGCAATGGGCAGGGAGGAAGTATTGCTGGCGATCCAGGCTTTCTCCGGCAGGGCTGCTTCCAGTTCCGCCACCACCTTGCGCTTGATGTCCAGATCTTCGAACACGGCTTCAATCACCATATCGCAATGGCGCAGGTCCTGAACCTCCACCGTGGGGTGGACGCGAGACAGCAATTCATCACGGCGAAAATCACTGATGATGCGGCGCTTGACCTTGCGGCCCAGATCCTGCCACAGGCGTTTCAGCCCCGCAGCCAGTCGCGCATGGTCCAGATCCCGCAGCACCACTTGCATGCCCTTTTCGATGGAAACCTCGGCAATGCCGGTGCCCATGAAGCCCGCACCCAGCATGCCCAGTTTCTCCACCGGCTGAAAAGAGACTTTCAGCGGATTGTGCTTGCGTGCCTGCATGGCCAGAAACAGCCGCACCAGATAGCGGTGGGCATCGCTGGCGTGCAGCTCGGCAAAGGCGCGACCTTCTGCCTTAAGGCCGGCTTCCAGCCCTTCGTCCAGCCCGGTTTGCAGCACTTCGAGAATTTTCAACGGTGCCGGGTAGTGGCCGCCGGTTTTCTTCAACACGGTCTTGCGGGCCTGCGCCAGCAGCAGGTGCCGGCCCGCGGGTGTGGCCGTCAGTACCCGTTGCCACAAAGGCAGGCGTGCGGGCTTGCTGCGCCGCCCTTCCCTCGCTGCGGCGACAGCTGCCTGCAACAGGCCCGGCGGATGGATCAATTCATCCACCAACCCGGCCCGACGAGCGGGCCGCGGATAGATGTTCTTGCCGGTCAACAGCAAATCCAGCGCCTTCACCAGGCCGATCTGCCGCGGCAGGCGGGTGGTGCCGCCACCACCGGGCAGCAGGCCCAGCTTGATTTCCGGCAGACCCAGCACGGTCTTGTCTCCAGTACTGGCGATGCGGTAGTGACAGGCCAGCGCCACTTCCAACCCGCCCCCCAGGGCGGCACCGTGGATGGCGGCCACCACCGGCTTGTTCAACCGTTGCAGCCGCAACAACAGGGCATTGCCCTGCTCGCTCAAGGCCCGGGCTTCTTCCGAACTTTTCATGCGGGTAAATGCTTCGATATCCGCGCCGGCGATAAAGGTATCGGCCTTGCGAGAGATCAAAACCGCCCCATGGATGCTGTCGTCCTGCTCCAGCTTGTCCAGCAGCGACTCGAACTCGCCCAGCATGCGGGCGGAAAGGGTATTGACCTTGCTGTCGGGCTGATCCAGCCAGATGACGGCAATCTCATCCTGCTGTTCGATTTCAAAATATGCCATGCCGCTTCTCCCGCTCAGATTCGTTCAATCAGGATGGCGCTACCCAGGCCACCGGCGGCACAGGCGGCCACCAGTGCAAACTGGCCATCTTCCTGATGCAGGCGATGGGCCGCAGTCGTCACCAGACGCGCGCCGGTGGCACCAAAGGGATGACCCAGAGAAAGGGAGCCACCGCCGGTGTTGAGCTTTTCCAAGGGAATCTCACCCACGGGCTGATCCAGACCCAGCCGCTCCTGGGCAAACTTTCGTGATTGCAAGGCGGCCAGGTTGGCCAGCACTTGCCCGGCGAAGGCTTCGTGCAGCTCGAAGACATCGATATCGCTCAGCGTCAGCTTCTGCCGGGCCAGCAGCCTGGGGATGGCATAGGCCGGACCCAGCAGCAGCTCTCCACGGGGATTCTGACCGGTATAGACATAATCCACGATTCTTGCCAATGGCCGATAGCCCTTGCGCTGGGCCTGGCCGGCAGACATCAGCGCCACGGCGGAAGCGCCGTCGGTCAATGGCGAGGCATTGCCCGCCGTCACCGTGCCGTGGGGCTTGACGAATACCGGCTTGAGGCCCGCCAGCTTTTCCATGCTGGTATCGGCGCGAAAGGTATTATCCTCCGCCAGCACGCGGAAGTGCGGCGGCGGACTGATGGTGAGTACTTGTTCGGCCAGCCGGCCCTCGGCCCAGGCCTGTGCGGCCAGTTGGTGGGAACGCATGGCGTAGGCGTCCTGTTCTTCCCGGCTGATGCCAAATTCCGCAGCCAGCTGATCGGCATCCTCGCCCATGGTCAGGCCGGTGGAAAACTCCGCTACCGCCGGCTGTTGCGGTTTGAGTTCGGACAGACGAAAACCCTTGAAGATCTTCAACAAATCCGCCGGGCCTTTCGCCTTGGGCAAGGCCATGAGACGCTTGCGGAAAGCCTTGCTGAAACCAATAGGCGTGTCACTCATGACTTCCACGCCGCCGGCCACCACGGTTTCGGCATGACCGGTCATGATCTGGTCACAGGCGTTGGTGATGGCACGGTTGGAGGAAATACAGGCCTGGGTCACGGTGTAGGCTGGAGTGCTGACGGCAAAACCGGCACCCAGCATGGCATCGCGTGCCACATTGCTGGTGGCCACATTGCTGATGACGGTGCCCATGATGACTTGATCTGGCGGGTTCTCATCCAGCGCCAGCTTTTCCTTCAGACCCTTGAGCGCCAGACGGGCCAGATCATAGGAACGCAAATCCGCATATTCGCTGGATATGCGACAAAAAGGGGTTCTGACCCCGTCCACCAGCACCACCTTGCGGTTACTCATGCCTCACCTCGGTTGACCATACGCTTGAGTATGGATTATGCACAAAAAAACGCCACTGTGCCAGCCATCATCAGTAATGGGGCGGGATTTCATCCTCCGGGCTGCCCTGTACAGCAGCCGGTGCCTGTTCCTTCATCGCCTTGAGCCAATCCAGCATCTGTTGCTGGGCCTGGCGCAGTGCATCCAGCTCCTGCCCCTGGCGATACAGGGCAAGATTGAGGCTTTGCATTTCGTCATCCATCTGTGCCAGTCGGGTTTCCAACCGTTCCAGTCTTTCTTCGGCTTGCATGGGGGAGTGCTCCTGTTGAATGCGGTTCTATATACTATGCGTTTTTTTCATGGAGTAGCGACATGCCCAAGGCATCCGATCTGAAACGCAATCAGGTGGTGGAAGTGGATGGTCAGCCCATGATGGTACTGCAGGTGGAAACCCAGAGCCCTTCCGCACGCGGTGCCACCACCCTGTACAAGACCACACTGCGCAATGTGACTACCGGCCAGCGCACGCAGAAGAACTTCAAGGGCGATGATTTTCTGCCGGATGTGGACGCGGTGCGCAAGGATTTGCAGTTCAGCTATCGCGATGGTAATGACTGCGTATTCATGGCGCTGGATGATTACGCCCAGTACCCGTTGTCGGAAGAGGCGCTGGGCGACGATGCCGCCTGGCTGAGCGAAGGCATGGAAGGGTTGACGGGGATGTTGATCGACGACCAGCTGGTGGCCGTGGAGCTGCCGCAGCATGTGGAAGCGGAAGTGGTGGAAACCCAGCCCAGCATGAAAGGTGCCACCGCCACCAAAAGTTACAAGCCGGCAAAGCTGGACAATGGTATCGAAGTAGGTGTTCCCGATTACATCGAAAGCGGGGAGCGGATTCGGGTCAACACCCAGACGCGTAAGTTCGCCTCGCGGGCCTGAAGCCGGCTTTTTGTACTAGCGATTCTGCTGAGCTGCTTCGGTGTTTTCCAGATAGGCCTTTGCTGCCTGCAGGTTGCGCTGCAGATCACGCGCCGACTGGCGCATATCTGTCAGCGCATCCTGAACCTGATGTACGGCTTGTTGATTCAGTTGCTGCACTTCTTCTGCCAGCACGCGGGCCTGCGCCTGTTCATCGGTTGAAAACCCGGATTCGAAGGCCTGCTTCAGCGCATCCATTCGTTCCTGATCCAGTTGCTGCATGCCAGCCCAGTCTTTCAGCCGAGCCCGTTCCAACAGTTTGTGCGATAACAATACGGCCTGTTGCAGGCTTTCCAGTGCCGAAGTGTCGCCCTTCACGCGCCCTCCGCTGCTTCCTGTTTCAGTTTATCCGGCACCTGATCCCAAGCGGTCTTGATTTCCACCATCAGGTCGCGCACCTCATCCAGCATGGCAGGATCATTATGCAGATTGGCCTCGGTCAGGCGGATCTTGAAGTAGTTGTAGAGCCCATCCAGCTGCTGGGCAATTTCACCGCCCTGCTCGAAATCCAGACTCTCCTGCAAGCCGGCAGCAATCATGATGGCCTTCTTGATATGTTCGTTCTTTTGCTCGATTTCCTTGTGCTCCATGGCGCCACGGGCATGAGCCACATGTTCGAGAAAACGCTGCATCAGTAGCTGAACAATGCGGTGCGGATTGGCGAAATCCACTTCACCGGTATTGACCTGGCGATATTGGTGAATGGCAGAGTTCATCATTCAGGCTCCTCAACTGGTACCCAGGGTGCTGAGCTGCTGGGTCAGGAAATTACTGGTGCCCTGCATGCTGGCCAGCAGGGAATCCAGGGCTGCAAACTGGGCACGGTAGTTGGCTTCGATCACGGTCAGTCGATATTCCATGCGTTCCTGCGATCGGGCCAGGCTGTCCTTGCGGCTGTTCAGCCCCTCCGTTCGCTGATCCAGCAAGCCATTGGACTGCACCATGGTTTCCAGCGTGCTGTCCATGCGTACAGCAAAACCCTCGGTGGCATCGGAGAACAAGCTGGTCACATAGGACGGATCTTCATTCATCACCTCGGTCAGTCGGCTGCTGTCCAGGCTCATGTCCCCATAGCGGTCCACGGATACACCGATCATGTTCAGATGGGTGTACGGGTTGCCGGAAATATTCGCACCGGTGTTGAGCACACCGCGAATTTGCCGTTCGATACCGCGCAGCGTGGAATCACTGGCCAGCGCGCCGGCTTTCAGGCTGTCCATCAGGTCAAAGAGATTGTTGTAGGCATCCACAAAGGATTGCACCTGGTCGATAGTGCCCTGCTGATCCGGCTGGATATCCAGTGTGGCGCTGCCCGTGCCCGCCAGATTGAGTGTGACATCAGAAATCACGCCGGTAACCGTATTGCTGGCGCTGGTGACGGCAAAACCATCCACGGTCAGGGAGGCATCCTGTGCGGTGGACAGGTTGCGGGCGTACTGATCATTACCAGTACCTACATAGAACAGCTGGGAAAGCCCGCTGCTGTCGCTGTTATTGCCATCGTCGTCGGTCACCGATACGGAGAAGCCATTGGCCGCACCCGTTTCCTTGCTGGTGAGAATCAGGCGGCTGCCACCGGATTCGTTGATGATGGTGGCGGTGACCCCCGGATTGTCGGCAGCACTATTGATGGCATCGGCCAAACCCGTCAGGGTGTTGTTGCTGGCATCCACGGTCAAATTCATGCTGTTGCCGCCGACGGTGATGGTCAGCGTGCCTGTGCCGCCAATGCTGGTACTGGCATCGGCATACTGACTGCTGGCATCCTTTTGTGCCGTGGCCAGATTGTTGACCACGATATTGTAGCTGCCCTGGGTGGCGCTGCTGCCCGCGCTCGCGGTGAACACGGCGCTATCCGAACTGGATGTGCTGAAGGCCTGGATCTGTTGCGGGTCGGCCAGTGCCTTGGCCGCATCCTGAAAACTGGAAAGGGCGGACTTGAGCTGGCCGATGGCGCTGATCTGGCTGTCGATGGTGTTCTGCTTTTCGATCAAGGCATCCAGCGGTCGTCGCTCCAGCGCCATCAACTGACTGATAATGCCGTTGATATCCAACCCGGAACCGATTCCAGCCGCACTCAATGTACCCATGACCTGCCTCCTGTCTTGTTCAGACGTTTTACATACTAGCCCGTTTTCTACAACGGGCAAAACCGCAGGGGTCGTTCACCCTTGCGGTTCGCTCGAATCCCCTGGCCAGTCCCAACGCCCTCCTGGCATTGGCAGGGGCTTCATCGGCCTGTTCAGGCCGTCATGCCTCGCTACTGCAGCAGGTTCAAGGCCAATTGTGGCTGAGTATTGGCCTGTGCCAGGGTGGAAACCCCGGCCTGCTGCAGAATTTGCGCCCGTGTCATACGGGCTGATTCCGCCGCAAAATCGGCATCCATAATGCGGCTGAACGCTGCGGCCTGTGCCTCCTGCATGGCACGCAGATTGGAAATGACATTGCTCAGACGGCTCTCGCCGGCGCCAATACCTGCCAGTTCGGTATTGATGGAATCCAGCGCGGTATCCAGCGCGGCCAGTTCGGTATTGGCCGCCGCGATCGTATTGATATTGCCCAGTGCGGTACCGGTACCGGAACGGTCTGTCAGCGTCACGGAAACGGTATCACCCACATTGGCCCCGACCTGGTAGACGAATGTGCCCGCATCCGCGCCCACGATATTCAGGCCATTGAAGGTGGCCTGGGCGGCGATACGATCCAGTTCGTTTTTCAGCTGCTGGTATTCGGTATCCATCAGCCCGCGGTCTCCACCCGGGCCATCGGAGTAGGTGCCGTTGGCCGATTGCACCGCCAGCTCACGCATGCGCTGCATGACCTGGTTCATGGAGCTGAGGGCATTGTCGGCGACCTGCAACAGGGAAATCCCGTCGTTGGCATTGCGCTCGGCCACGGTCAGGCCGCGTTCCTGTGCCTGCATCCGCGTAGCCACGGCCAGACCTGCGGCATCATCCTTGGCCATGTTGATGCGCAGGCCGGATGACAGGCGTTGCATAGCCCGGGTCAAGTCGCCCTGGGTACGCGAAAGATTTTTCTGCGCGTTGATGGAAAACAGGTTGGTATTGACAGTAACTGGCATGAGCTTGGCCTCCAAGTGAGCACTTTATCTTCGAAAGTCATTTCGCTTTCGTTGCCCCCTGTATCGGCCATTGCCACCTTTTCTTTAGCGTTTTTTTCGCTTCAGAACTGTATCCTCCCACCAATGGTATACACCGTCTCGCTGACCCGTTCATAGCCCAGTAGATGGGACAGACGCAGAAACACCTGCTTGTCTCCGGCCAAGACCCAGTTGGCACCGGCCTGGATGGTGGCGTAGTTTCTGTCAGGGGCCTCCGTGACCACCTGATGATCCAAACCCAGTGGATCCACCACAAAACTCATGCGCACATGCTCGGCATCAAGGGCAAATTCGTGGTAGAGATTGACTTGCGCGAAGGGCACCAGCACACCACGGGACAGGCTGAAGGCACGATCCACGCCCATCTGCCATTGCAGTACATTGGATTCGATACTGCGATTTTCCACCCGCACCAGATAGGGAATGGGGCGATTGCTACTGGCCGGGCGTTCACTGTAGCCATCAATGCGGGTTACGCTGTATTCCCATTGCAGGCTGGTGTTCAGCCGCCACGCACCCAATTGCCAGTCTCGGACCAGCCCCAGGTGAATCAGCTCACTGCGCCCATCCGGGCTGGCTTGCGCCCGGTCATCGAAATCCGCAAAGCTGCCATCCGCACGCAAGACATGAAATTCAATCAGCCGAGACTGGAAATAACGATCCAGAGCTGCGGATATCAGTGCATCCAGCCTCCAGTTGCCTCCCAGTTGCCAACTGCCATACAGGCTCATGCCGGACTGGGTCAAATCCAGAGCGCCGGCTGCCCGCCCAAAGGTATCCTGATCTATATCACTGATCATGGCTCCCCGTTCATCTCGATAGGTCAGCGCCATGCCCAACAACAGGTTGTCGCTGATCTGCTGGTCCACACCCAGAATGAAAGCCAGCCGGTCATAGGTAAAACCGGTTTCCAGCGCCGTGCTGTCCCTGCGGGTATCCGCATAACTCACCGTCATGAACAATCCCTTGTTATTGCTGAAAGCATTTACCCCTTCTTCCAGCCCGGCCCATCGGTTGTAGCGCATGGCCAGGGAGCCTTCACCGGGTTGGTAGGCCAGCCCACCGGATGCGCGTTGCGCCATGCGCGCAAAAAGCGGCATGGACAAGGCGCGGATACCGTAATTGAGATCACGGCCAACGGCCGTGGTTTCTTCCGCCATCATGCCGCGTACCAAATGGCGAATGGCATCATCGTTGTTGCCGGAAAACAGTGCTTCACGAAGAATACGGCACCCCAGCCCCATCTCCGTCTGGTCGATGCCGCTGTTGGTGCAAATGCGGGCCAGTTGTGCGGCCGCACGGACCAGCAGACGGTCACCTGTGCGCTCTGCCAGCGCGTTTAGAGCCTGCTGAACCGAGTTGAAATCAGAAGGATTTTCCTGGGCACGAACCTGGTACGCATGCAAGCTCGTGATCAACAGGACGACTCCAATCAAATGACGCATACTGCCCCCTTGTGCAATATCAATGTAGTGATTGACCCTGTTAGAATAGCGCAAATGAAAAATCAAGACCTTTGTGTGTTGCAAATCGCCGAAATGGGCGGTGACGCACAGATTGCGCTCACCCTGAAGCAGAGCACACACAGTTGGCATACCTGCAACCGCATGCGAGAAGCATTGAAGATGCTGCGCAGGCATAAGCCGCGCATCGTGATTGCCGATTATCACTACCAACGTAACTTCTCGATGCAACGCAGCAATCTGGATGCGTTGTTTTCAACCATCGCTCAGTTGCCAGACAAGCCCATCCTGATCCTGCTCAGTCTTGCTGAAGACCGGCCTCATCTGGAACAGGCCTGTGCCGGTCCGCTGGGTCAGTTGCAACCGGATATCGTGGAAGTTCCCCTGTCGCCGGAAGGCCTGCGCAGAGTGAAAAAGAGGTTGCAGACATGCAGACACTGATTCACTGGATTCGCGACTGGCGGGGACATCTTGTTTTCTGGACTGGCGCCATTCTGGTCGGATTGTTGTCGGTACTATTTGCCGTCAGCGCCAGCAAGGCGGAACACTGGCACGCACGCTTTCTGCAGGAACATGGCCCGCTGGCCATGCTGATCACCCCTGTGGGGCTGATGTTGATCGCCTTTCTGACCCGTCATTTCTTTCCTGGCGCGCAGGGTAGCGGTATTCCGCAAACCATTGCTGCCTTGAATGTGCAAGAGAACCGCCTGCGTCGCGGGCTGCTGTCCTTTCGCATCGCCTTTGGCAAAATCTCGCTGACCCTGCTGGGTTTCCTCTCCGGCGCATCTATTGGCCGCGAGGGGCCTACGGTGCATGTAGGTGCTTCTGTGCTGTTTGCCATTGGTGATCGTGTCCGCTTCCCGCACCATTACCTCGACCATGCTCTGATACTGGCGGGCGGCGCGGCGGGTATTTCCGCTGCTTTCAACACCCCAGTTGCCGGGGTTTTGTTTGCCATCGAGGAAATGGCACGCAGTTTCAATGAACGCACCAGCGGCACCATTCTTGTAGCTGTAATCATCTCCGGCGTAGTGGCCATGTCTCTACTCGGTAATTACACCTATTTTGGCCAGACATCCGCGCACCTGCCGCCCGGCTGGGGCTGGTTGATCGTTCCCTTGCTGGGCATGTTGGGCGGTGTGGCAGGTGGGCTTTTCAGCCGTTTGCTGGTGGCCGGCAGCCGCTGGCTGGCCCCCTTTGCCCAGCGCCATCCCATCCTGCTGGCCGGGGGGTGTGGCTTGGGCGTTGTGCTCGTGGCCTGGTTGTCAGGCAGCTTTGTGTTTGGCGCCGGTTATGAACAGGCCCACGCCATTGTCCAGGAAGGCACCAACCCGGGCTGGACCTACCCTGTTGCCAAATGGCTGGCTACCCTGTTCAGCTATTTGAGCGGCATACCGGGCGGCATCTTCGCTCCTTCCCTGTCTACCGGTGCCGGACTGGGGGCGGCCATGGCGCCCTGGTTCCCTTCCGTGGATGCTTCCGCCATTGTCGTGTTAGCCATGACGGCCTATTTCACCGGTGTGGTGAAGACTCCCATCACGGCTGCCGTCATCATCATGGAAATGGTCAACGACCACGCCATGATGCTGCCGATCATGGCCACAGCCATCATCGCATTTGGTTTCTCGTCCCTGGTTTTCAACGATGCCATCTATCAGGTACTGGCCAAAAACTTTTTGCCCACAGAAGCCGGCAAGCCGTCATCCTGAAAAGCCTCGGGGCGGGTGGCTCAACTCTCGCCGCGCAAGGCTTCCATGCGACGCTTGTGAGCTTCCCGTTCTTCCACACTGGGATGAATAATCCGTACTGCAGGCAAGGGCTGGTCTGCAAAGGGCATGGGCCAATTCTGCTCTTCCGCTTGCGTTTGCAGACCCAAATCTATCTGGCCGCCGGTCATGGCCAGGTAGACATCCCCCAACAGTTCCGAATCCAGCAAGGCCCCGTGCAGTTCACGTCCCGAGTTGTCCACGCCGTAGCGCTTGCACAGGGCATCCAGCGAATTACGCGCCCCCGGATGCAGTTTGCGCGCCATTTCCAGGGTATCGGTCACGGTACAGAAATCACTGATTTGGCCAGGACATGGATCCAGCATCGCCAATTCATGATCCAGAAAGCCTACATCGAAAGGTGCGTTGTGGATCAACAGTTCCGCACCGCGTATGTATTCCAGAAAATCCTGTGCAATCTCCGCAAAACGAGGTTGCTCCAGCAGCATGTTGGCATCGATGCCGTGCACTGCCAATGCCCCTGCATCGATTTCCCGTTCCGGGTTGATGTATTGATGGTAGTTGTTGCCCGTGTATTGCCGCTCGATCAGTTCCACGCAACCGATTTCGATGATGCGATGCCCTTCCGTATGCGGGAAACCTGTCGTCTCCGTATCCAGTACGATCTGTCTGCTCATTGTTCCACCCGTTCGATGGCTGCTCGCGCCAGCGCGTCGGCACGCTCGTTGTCCGCATGGCCCTGGTGACCGCGTACCCATTCCCATTCCAGCTGATGACCGTGGGCGGCATCCACCAGCGCCTGCCACAAGTCCTGATTCTTGACCGGCTTGCGATCCGCCGTTTTCCAATGATTGGCCTGCCAACGCGGCAGCCACTGGTTCCAGCCATCCAGCGCGTATTTCGAATCGGTCACAATATGCACCTGGCAGGGCTGTTTCAGCTGCTTGAGCCCTTCGATGATGGCCTGTAGCTCCATGCGGTTGTTGGTGGTTTCCGGTTCGCCCCCAGACAGCTCCCGTTCATGGGACCCATAGCGCAGAATGGCGCCCCAGCCACCCGGGCCGGGGTTTCCCGAACAGGCACCATCGGTGATGAGGGTTACTTTTTTCAAGTTTTCGGCTCCCTGTATTCTGGTTCAGGTCAATGGCACGGCAGTACCGGCGGGCTCGGCAACCGGGTTGATGATCCCTTGCCGGCGCGTTTTGCGCAAATGCACCACAACGACGGGCGCATGGAATGCGGCCAGTTTCCGCCCCAGAGCAGAACAGTCCGCATCCGGCAACAGCCAGTGTCGGGCCAGCAGCTCAAAACCCAACATGCGCAAATGTCTTTCCGTCAGCCATGGCCAGTACCCTCGCGGCGTCACCGCTCCTCGACGCGGGAATACCGGGCCTATCAGGACACGATTCATCAGTAACAACAGATGCCCACCCGGCTTCAGCATCCGGTTCCATTCCAACAGCAGGGGGTGAATCCGCCCCTGCCATTCCAGTACATGGCCCAGCACCGCCATATCGAACAACTCGCTGCAAAACGGCAGGCAATCCACCCAGGCCTGTACATCTCCGTGTACCTTTTCGGGCTCCACCATCTCCAGGCGAACCAGATAGGTGAATCGGTCCGCCTCTACCGCATGGACGAATCGGGATGAAACCCCCGCCAGCACGCCCTGAAAGCCATGGATGTCAGCGATCAGACGGCTGACCAGACGTGCTTCCGCCTCGGCCAAAGCCATGCCGGCTTCCGATGACTGCCACCGCTTGTAGGTTGCCCATTGTGAATTCAAGGGTTTCAAGGCCTGTGCTGCAGATGAAAGATCGTGCGTGCTCGATTACACTATCAGGCCTTTCGGCACACATGTATGCCCATGGATATTACTCCAATCCCGGCCTTTGACGACAATTATATCTGGCTGCTGCAAACGGCGGGCATCACCCTGGTGATTGATCCGGGCGATGCACAACCGGTGCTGGCTCATCTCCAGACGAAAGGACTTGCACTGGATCATATCCTGCTGACGCACTTTCACTACGACCATGTCGATGGCGTGCAAGCCCTGACCGAATCCACTGGTGCCACAACCATCGGCCCGGCTGATCCACGTCTGCGCGTGCCCTGTGAAGAAATCCAGGCCAACACGGAACAATGGCAAACATTCGGCCTGGGCAACCTTGAAGTGAATGTGTTGTCGGTTCCTGGCCATACCGTGCCTCATCTGGCCTGGTATCTCAATGGCCACCTGTTTTGTGGTGACACGCTGTTTTCCCTCGGTTGTGGCCGCTTGTTCGACGGTACGGCCACGCAACTGCATCACAGCCTGCAACAGCTCTGCCGCCTTCCGGATGACACGCTTGTCTATCCAGCCCATGAATACACGCTGGCCAATTTACGTTTTGCCCTGCATATCCTGCCGGATGACGCCGCGCTCCAGGCCTATGGTGAAAAACTGCAACAAAGACGACAACGAGGCCCTACCCTGCCTGTCCTGCTGGGTGAGGAGAAACGCTGCAACCCCTTTCTGCGCTGTGATGAACCTATGGTACAGCAGGCGGTTGCGTTGCGCAGTGGCCAGGCCGTGCACAATGCGCTGGAATGCTTTACCCTGTTGCGTCAATTGAAAGACCGGTTTCGTGGATGAATAGCAAGTTTTTTCTGCCGCTACTGTCCTGCCTGTTGCTGAGCGCCTGCCAGTCTCTGCCGGAAAGGCCGGCAAACACGCCAGCCATGGTGGAACGACAACCCCGTCATGCGCCCTCTCCCATGCTTGCGCAAACACCCCGACAACAAAGGGACAGTTTTGAAAGCCCGGACGATACCCGCAAGGACGCTATTCCTACGGCACCCTCTGCACCGGCCGATTTCTGGGCCCAATGGCGACGGGAAACCGCCCTGCCCGATTGTGACGCGGTGCCCGGGGCTGAACGCTGGGCACGCTGGTATGCCGCCAAACAAAAGTACATGGAACGGGTACAGCAACGCGCCCAACCGCTTTTGTGGACGATTCACCAGCAAGTAAGGGCGCGGGGCCTGCCATCAGAATTCACCCTCTTGCCGGTAGTGGAATCCGCCTACAATCCCTGGGCCTATTCCCATGGCCGTGCCGCAGGCTTGTGGCAGTTCATCCCGGCACTGGCACGCGAATATGACCTGAAGATGAACTGGTGGTATGACGGCCGCCGGGACATTCTCGCCGCCACTGAAGCGGCCACCCGGCATCTGCAATCCCTCGGCAAGCAATTTGATGGAGACTGGTTGCTGGCGCTGGCAGCCTACAACAGCGGTCACAACCGGATAGCGCGCCAGGTAAAAAAATTGAAACAACAAGGCAAACCGGTGGATTTTCGACATCTGAAGCTGCCACGGGAAACCCGGGGCTACATTCCCAAGATGGTCGGTCTGGCCTGTTTGTACAAGCATCCGCAACGCTACGGCTTTCAGCCTGTGGAAGTACCCCTGGAACCCCTGGTGGAAACCGTGGATACGGGCGGGCAAATGGACCTGGCGCTGGCGGCGGAACTGGCGGGCATGAATATGGATGAGCTGTATCACTACAACCCGGCCTGGAACCAGTGGGCCACCGATCCGGATGGTCCCTATCAATTGTTACTGCCGAGGAAGGCCGCCGAACAGTTTCGGGAGAAACTGGCCCAACTGCCAGCAGATCAGCGCGTGACCTGGAAACGCATACGTATCCAACCGGGTGACAGCCTGATTCGTCTGGCCAGGCGCCATCATGTAACCCCGCAATTGCTCAAGGAAGTCAACCACCTCAAGGGTCACTTGATCCGCGCCGGTGATCATCTCATGGTGCCGCAATCCCACCACGCCCTCAGTCAATACAATCAGACCCAGGCACAACGGCTGGCCCGGCTGCAACAGAAGGCGGTGACTCCGCAAAGCCTGTATCACAAGGTGGCCGCGGGCGAATCCTTCTGGAGCATTTCCAGACACTATGGCGTCAGTGTGCGCGCACTGGCCCGCTGGAATGGCATGGCACCTGGCGATGTGTTACGCGTCGGGCAGAAACTGGTAATCCGCCAGCCCAAAAAGGGCTTTTCCACCGCACGCACCAGCCGTTCCCGCCAACAACAGATCGTCTACACCGTGCGCCGGGGTGAATCGCTGTGGAGCATCAGCCGCAAGTTTGCCGTGGATGTAGCCGCCATCCGCAAATGGAATGGACTGAAACGCGATCTGCTCAAGCCCGGTCAGAAACTGCGCCTGCAAGTGGATGTGACCCGCCAGGCCGGCTGACCATGAACACCCGTGTCCATATGGATCTGGCGGCGGTGGTGGTCTGCAACCAGCACAACCAGCCGCACATCCTGCTGGACAATCGCGCCCACCATCCGGCACTACCCACGGGCCCGTTGGACCCGGAGGCACACAAGACTCTGGAACGTGCCATCCGCGAACATGTGTTTCTCGAGCACGGCCTGGAACTGGGCTATGTGGAACAGTTATACACCTTTGCCGACCATGGCCGCGTGCTGAACTGCCCCCGGCACAGTCGCTGCGTCAGCACTGCCTATCTGGCATTGACCCGCATGCGTCAAAGTACTCCCAAGGGTGCGGAATGGTTGCCCTGGTATCAATTTCTACCCTGGGAGGACTGGCGCCATGGTCGCCCGGCCATCCTCAGCGAGCAGCTACAACCCGCACTGGAAGCCTGGGCGGAAACAGAAAAACCCGACCCGGCCCTGCAACAGCGCCTGCAACTGGCCTTTACCGCCGAGGACAGCCAATGGGATCCGGAACGGGTGCTCGAACGATATGAACTGCTCTACCAGGCACGCCTGATTCCGGAATACTATCTCGACCACCGTAAGCCTGTGCCCGCCCTGCCCGCCAGCGGCCGTGCCCTGGCCCATGATCACCGACGCATGCTGGCCACCGCGCTGGGCCGCCTGCGTGGCAAATTGAAATACCGACCGGTCGTCTTTGAATTGCTGGAAGAAACCTTCACCCTGCTGCAACTGCAACAACTGGTCGAATCCCTGGCCGGGCATCCGCTGCACAAGCAGAATTTTCGTCGCCTGGTGGAACAGACCCAACTGGTGGAAGGCACGGGCCGTTTCCGCTCCACCGGCCGTGGCCGCCCCGCCGAACTGTTCCGTTTTCGCTCGGCCGTGCTACTGGAGCGGCCCGCACCGGGGCTGCGCATTCGCTGAACCCAGGCCCGCATAAGAGAAAATGGGTTGATTTTGCCACCATTTACTGCGAATCTTGCCTTTAATGATCATGACACACGGATGAGGGAGGAACCGTGCCTGCCCACACATCCAGCCACCCACGCGATTTTTGGGCTATCGCGCTGCTGCTTGCCCTGCCACTGATTATTCTGGGTACGACCAACCTGCCCTTTCAGGCAAGGCAAGCGCATGGGTATGTAGGCATCGGCTTCCAGGAGGTGCCCGACCAATCAGGGCTGATCATCGACTATATAGCACCAGGTGGGCCGGCAGATCGTGCAGGCCTGTCAACCGGCATGCGTCTACTGGCTTACGAAGGGCAACCGGTCGCCAGCCAGAAGGCACTGGATCAACTCTGGTTCAAATCGCCACCACAACAACTGAATCTTACCCTGCAGGATACCGGGGGCCGTCAGCGAGTCTATGCCATCGCACCAGGCCGCAATCTGGACTTGAGCCAGCTGGTCGTCAACACCCTGGGGGCTTTCTATTTTTTCGGCATGATGGTGGTACTGTTCCAACAACGGCAAAAAACCGAGGCCCGGCTGCTTATCCTGCTGCTGCTGATTCTGAGCATGGATTTTCTCCTGCCCTTTTCGCAAGTACCCAGCCAAACCGTCAACGCCTGGCTGTGGCGCATCAATCTGTGGAACCTTTCGGCGGTCATGGTGCTCAAGTTGCACTTTGTATTGATCTTTCCCGGCCCGGTACGCTTCTATCAGCAACATCGGCGACTGGCCCTGGCCTTGCTCTATGGCGGCATGCTCCCTGGCCTGCTTTTTCTGACCACACTGGTGGAAGACACACTGGACCCCCAATCCACCCGTTTCTTCTTTACCCTGCAGGTTGTAGTCATGGTATCCATCTGGGCGTTGCTGGGCTGGCGCTACTTCAGAACACTCAACCCGGAATGGAAAAAGCAACTGGGCATTGTCTGGGCCTTTGACACCCCGTTCGCCTTTACCCAGCTGCTCTGGCATATCCACGTCTACTACTGGTTCATGGATTGGCTGGAATGGCTGGACTGGACGGAACAGCTGGTACTGGCGCTCTGGCCCACGGGCATCTTCATCGCCATCGTCCGTCACAATTTTTTGCAGATTCGCCACAATCTGCGCCCCGAGCCGGTACGAATCTTTATTCAGTTCGCGCTGTTACTGGTGTTATTGCTGGTGGCGCAGGAAGGCTATCACCAGTTTGCCCGCTTCATGCCCGGCAATTTGGCCATGCTGGCCATTTCCATTCCCGCACTGAGCTTTTCCACCCAGATTGTCCCGGCCAGCCGCCGGCTGCATGGCTGGCTGGAACACGGCCTGTTGCAGGCCCATATTCCCCTGCACCACGCATTCCGTGAGCATCTGGCGAAGAAGGAAAGGTTCGGAGACGACCTGCAACAAGACCTGCGCGATGCCTTGCAATACCTGAGACAAGTCTTGCATCTGCCCTGGGCAGGCATCTATTGCCCCGCCACGGAAGAAAACCCGGCTTTTCAGGTACAGGCCGGTCTATTGCCGGTGGAAACCGCCAGTGATCTGCCAGCACTATGGCAACAAACCGAGGTGTTGATGAGCAGACATGCAGATCATCTACAGGAAATTTTTCCACTCCAGTGCAGTCCCGACAATAATCAGGGCATTCTCATGCTGGGCAACAGCCCAGCACACGCGCGTCAACTGACCGAAGAAGACCACCACGACCTTACCTTGATTGCTCAGGATCTGGCCAGCAACATCGAACGAGCCCGGCTCAGCCAACTGGCTTCCACCGATGTGCTGACCGGCAGCCTGCGAAGGGAAGCCGCGCTGGATGCACTGCGCGTACTGATCGGACAAAGCCGCAGGCACCAGACGCCAATGAGCGTCTGCATGGTGGATCTGGACCATTTCAAGCAGGTCAATGACCAGTGGGGCCACCCCGCTGGCGACCGGGTCTTGCAGAACACCGCCAGTACTCTGCGGCAGGCTGTACGACAATCCGATGTCATCGGTCGCTATGGTGGGGAAGAGTTTATGCTGATTCTGCCGGAATGTGACGAAAAAGGGCTGCAACAACTGATGGACAAGATTTTCAGCCAGGTTCGTCAGCGGCATACCCACGACAGCCGCCAGGCACCGGAAGTCGCTCTGCTCAGCGCCGGTTGCCTGGTACTGCATCCAGCCATGCTGGTAGGCGATACAGAAGTACTGGTTGAACGCATGCTGCAAGAGGCCGACCAGTTGCTGTACCAGGCCAAGGCGCAGGGTCGCAATCGTTATCTCATGGGCTCGCTGAGCCACGACCCTTCCAATGAGGCTTCTCCCACCGGATAGTGCCGGTTCACGGGTTGGCCACCCCATGGGGGACATGCCCGGTGGGCACATGGCTGCTGGCGCTCTCGCAGTGGATTTTCTGATCGTCAAAAAAAATGTCGGCACCAAAGGCAGCCAAGACGGGCCCCTTTTCGCGCCCGCCGAGGAACAGGGATTCATCGATGCGCACGCCCCACTCCCGCAAGGTGAGAATGACCCGCTTGTGCGCCGGCGCCGAGCGGGCGGTTACCAATGCCGTGCGAATGGGGTTGTTGTCGGCGGGATAGGCCTGCTGAATGGCATGCAATGCCTGTAAAACCCGAAAAAACGGCCCCGGCTGCATGGGAGATTCCGCATCCTGGGCTTCATGGTCGAGAAAGGCCTCCAGCCCCTGTTCCTTGTAGATGCGTTCCGAGGCATCGGAAAACAGCACGGCATCGCCATCGAAGGCAATGCGCACCTGGCCATCAGCTTCCCGGTCCATTCGCCCCGGCAGAATGGTGGCCGCCGCATAGCCGGCTTCAAGCACATGGCGCACATCCTCGGCATGGGCGCTGAGAAAGAGATCCACCCCAAAGGCGGGGATGTAGCGCTCCGGGCTTTCGCCATTGGTAAAGGCCGCCCGGCAGATGGGCAGTTGCATCCGCTCGATGGTATTGAAAATCCGCAGGCCGGTATCAGCGGAATTACGCGAGACC
This sequence comes from Lysobacterales bacterium, assembly GCA_015485125.1. Classification (GTDB taxonomy): domain Bacteria; phylum Pseudomonadota; class Gammaproteobacteria; order Xanthomonadales; family S139-57; genus S139-57. Next base: position 21,140 of record WFUE01000062.1, read on the forward strand.
AGAATCACCTCTACCCGCTGGTGCTCGCCATCGTTCAATGCCAGCAACTTCTTGACCAGCGGATAGGCCATGCCGGGTTGCAAGGGTTCGTTCTCGTGGGCAATCTGCCATTGCTGGTAAGCCTCAATGCCCTGGGTCTCGAACACCCGATGACTCTCGTCCAGGTCAAACAGGGCGCGAGAGGAAATGGCAATGGTCAGCGGCAGGACTTCAGTTTTCATAACCATCCGTGAACACGGGTTCCAGTACATGCTGATAGGCATTCCAGCTGTCGATGATACCCCATCCATAGACAGCATTGGGTCGCTGGCTACCGGCCACACCGCCACAATTCTGGCTGGAAAAGGCCGGAGTGGCATAGTATCGAATCACTCGCCGCAGTGCCGCCGGCTGGCCCAAAAGGGCCGGGTTGGCCTGCAACAGCAGGGCTGCCAGCCCGGCCACATGTGGCGTGGCCATGCTGGTGCCACTGGAAAGGCCGGTATTGCCGTTGAGCAGGGACGAACGCACATTCACCCCCGGCGCGGCCACATTGGGTTTCAGGCGGTTGGAACCGTCCACGGTCACCACCCCCCGGCTGCTGAAACCGGCCACCTGATTGCTGCCGTCCACTGCCGCCACGGTAAAGCTGCTGTCGTAAATGGCCGGCGGATGACTGATGGTATTGCAGGTACTGCCGGAATTACCGGCGGCGGATACCACCAGTATGCCCGCCGACTGGACACTGTCCACCGTGGCCTGCAGGGCATTCCAGGCACAGCCCTCGCTGGGTGGGCAAGCCCAGGAATTGCTGATGATGGCCGGCGCCAGATCCGGGCGCGGGTCCGTGCCATCAATACGGGTGGGGGCCAGAAACCACTGGAAGCATTCGATATAACTGCTGGCCGTGCCAGCCCCCTGATTCATATTGCGACAACCGATCCATTTTGCGTCAGGAGCCACGCCGGTGCGGGTACCGCTGAGCGGATCATCTCCGGCCACGGTACCCGTTACATGGGTACCATGACCATGGTCATCGCAAGGCGCTGGTGAATCCGCACTGCAACTGCCATTGGCGACATGGATGGCATCGTGCCAGGCGTGATCGTGGCTCACCGTACCCGACGTGCTGTCCCAGCCCCGGTACTGGTTTTTCAGCAAATCATGGTCCCATTGCATGCCAGTGTCCTGAATGCCCACGGTTACACCACTGCCGGTAATGCCCGCCAGCCAGAGCTTATCGGCGCCGATCTGGCTGAGATTGGCTTGCACTGTACCCTTGGGCAGCACCCGCCGGTCATCCCGTGGTTTCGCCCAGCGCATGGCATGGGGGCGATCCCGCTCCACGGCAGCCACCTGAGGCATTTGCCGCAGACGATGGGCCTGGTGGGCGGTGAGTGTCGCCTGTATGACCGGTGCCAGCCAGAAACTGCGATAGCGCACGCCCCATTGCTGCAACTGTTCTTCCACCGGGGCTTGCAACCGGGCCACCTGCCGCTGGTGATAGCGCAAGTCACCCTGGCTTTTCATCGGCCGATTCGGCCAGTAGCCATGCAGGCTGATCAGCCAGTTTTCCGTAACATAAGGCTGGTAGGCCACGGCTTGCTTGCTCGCTTGGACTGGTGTGCACACACCCAGCAACAGGCCAAGCACAAAGGCAACCGCCCGCATAAATCAGACGTGCGTTCCGGCTTCCTGCCTGGCTTGAGGGCTGCCTTTCTCCTCAGTCGAAAACAAACTGTTCATTGAGTATGCGCTCTTCCAGATTGTGTTCCGGATCGAACAGCACCGTCGGCTGGTGTTCGCGATCCTCTTCCACATGCACATGGCGTACATTGCGGATTTCAGTAGCGTCCGCCGTGGCCGATACCGGGCGTTTTTCCGGGTCCAGCACCTCGAAATGGATGCGTGCCTGCCCGGGCAGTATCGCGCCACGCCAGCGGCGCGGGCGGAAGGGGCTGATGGGCGTCAGTGCCAGCACATCACTGCCTAACGGCAGAATGGGGCCATGCGCCGAATAGTTGTAGGCGGTACTTCCCGCGGATGTAGCCACCAGCACGCCGTCACAGATCAGCTCTTCCACCTTCACCGTATCATTGATGGAGATACGAATGTGTGCGGCCTGCCCCGTTTCCCGTAACAAGGAAACTTCGTTGAAGGCCTGGGCGCTAGCCTGATCGCCCTCCACGGTTTCCACCCGCATACGCAGCATGCTCAGCGGCGTGGCTTCGGCCGCGTGGATTCGTTCCGGCAGACCGCCTTCATGATAGCGGTTGAGCAGAAAGCCCAGACTGCCCCGCTTCATGCCGTAGAAGGGCTTGTCCAGGTGCATCCATTGATGCAGCATTTCCAGCATCCAGCCATCTCCACCCAGTGGCACCAGCACATCGGCAGCAGCAGGCTTGTGCTGCCCGTAGCGTTCAGCCAGTGCCCGCAGGGATGCCTGTGCCTTGGGGGCGTCGGATGCAAGAAATGCCAGTTTCATCTCAGGTTCGCATCAGGCATAGGGGTTGGTGCCCTGTGCGTGATCGGTGACATCTTCCACCGCCTTGATCTCGGGAAAACGCTCCAGCAGGGTCTTCTCCACGCCGTTTTTCAAGGTCATGCTGGACATGCCACAGCCCTGACAACCACCCCCAAAGCGGACCTTGACCGTACCATCGTCAGTGATGCTATCCAGGCTGATAAAGCCACCATGGGCGGCGACCATGGGGGTGATTTCACTGTCGATCACATATTGCACCCGCTCCTTGAGCGGTGCGTCCTCGGCCGGTTTCTTGCCGCGGATATTGGGGGCCTTGATGACCAGCTGGCCACCCGTGGGCTTTTCCTCGTAGTCGAACGAGGCTTCTTCCAGAAAGGGCGCGCTGTTGCGATCGATATAGAGAGTGAAGGCACCGCAATCCTGAGCCAGATCGGTGGCGCTGTTCTCGCCGGGTTCGCAGAAGGAAAGCTGGCAGTCCGCGGAAGGTGTGCCCGCCTGCTTGACTTCCAGCCGCAGGCCCATGCCCTCCACGCCCTGCTGCTGGATCAATTTCTGAAAATAGTCTTTGGCACTGTCGCTGATTGCAATCATGGTTCTCTCTTGTCTGTGCTTATGTATTCAATGCATGGACCAAGTATGGCAAGGAATGGTCCAGCCTGTAATCAATCCCGGAATGGGTACCATCAAACTCTTCGTAGATATGCGCGATTCCCATGGTTTCCAGTTTCCGGTGCAGTTTTCGCGAGCCATACTGGATATTGTACTGGTCATGACGACCCACATCGATCCACAGCCCCTTGAGTTGGGACAGGTTCTGCCCGTAACGGTTCAGCAATTCCAGCGGGTCGTGGGCCAGCCAGGCCTGCCAGCGTTCGGGAATCAGCTCCAGCGTATGCAGGTCGAAAGGCAGGCGCAGATTATCCAGCCGGGCCCCGTCCGGGTCATAGCTGGCGGCCAGGCACAATACCATGAGCGTGTGGATGTCCGAACCCGAAGGCTGTGAACGGCTCCAGAAATCCTCGAGAAAGGCCCGCCAATCCCCATTGTAGCGTTCCAGTGTCTGGGCCACCTTGGGAAAATCCGGCCGGTAGACCAGTTCAAAATCACAGTCACCGGCATGCACGGCGGCCGCGCCCCAGTATTCCGGCGACAGCATGGCCAGCCGCAAGGCACCATAACCACCGGAAGACTTGCCAAAGACAGCCCGGTTTTCCCGGCTGCCACCGATGGGCAGGCGAGATTCCACAAAGGGGATCAACTCCTGCTGCAGGTAATCGGCCCAGCTGCCCAGTGCCGGGCTGTTGACATACTGGTTGCCACCCAGGCGGGTGAAACAATCCGGCATCACCACTGCCGCTGGCGGCAGGCTGCCCTGAGCAAACAGGCGATCCAGGCGATCCGGCAGATTTTCGCCAAAATTCTTCCAGCCTACATGAGCGGCACCACTGCTGGTATAGGCGGCCAGATCCCACAGCGCCGGCAAGGGTGGTTTCTGCTGCTCCCATCCGGGTGGCAGCCAGACCCAGACAGCCCGCTCCACAGGATCGTTCCACGGGTTGCCTCGCAGACATTCGGATTGATGCAAGAACATCTGCAGACGGTTTTCAACAAGGTAGCGTTTCATTCCGGGGTTCATACGGTCTAGAATATCCTTTTTGGGAGGGTGAATGATGAAACAGACGCGCTATCAGGCCAAGACGCCCGACAAGAACGGCATCATTCCCTACACGGACGAGGAGAATGAAACCTGGAGCATACTCTACCATCGCCAGAGAAAGCTGTTGCCGGGCCGCGCCTGCGAAGACTATATCGCGGGGCTGGACCGGTTGGAGCTGAGCACCGACCGCATCCCGCAGCCGGGTGAAGTCTCCGAGCGGTTGCTGGATTTTACCGGCTGGCAGGTAGAGCCGGTACCCGCGCTGATCAATTTCACCGATTTCTTCCAGCTGCTGTCGGAAAAGAAATTTCCCGCCGCCTCCTTCATTCGCCGGCGGGAAGATCTAGACTACCTGCAGGAACCGGATATCTTCCACGAAATATTCGGCCACTGTCCGCTGCTGACCTACCCGGGTTTTGCCGACTTTACCCAAAACTACGGCAAGTACGGGCTGGCCGCCAGCAAGAAAGACCGCCCCATGCTGGCCCGTCTCTACTGGTTTACCGTGGAATTCGGCCTGCTGTGGGAAAACGGGCAACTGCGCAGCTATGGTGCCGGCATCAACTCCTCACCGGGCGAGCTGCAATACGCACTGGACAGCGATGTACCGGAAAGACTGCCGTTTGACCCGCTGGACGCCCTGCGCACCCCCTACCGCATCGACATCTACCAACCGGTCTATTTCGTGCTGGATCACCCGAAGGATCTCTACCGGTTGGCCGAAGTCAACCTGCAGGAACTGATCGACCAAGCCCGCAAGCTGGGCGAATTCCCACCCAAATTCGACAAAGAGGCCAGTTGATGAGCGAACTCAAAGAAAAGAAGTGCCAGGTCTGCGAAGGCGGTACCCCCGCATTGAGCACACAGGAAGCCCAAAAGCTGTTGGAACAGGTCCCTGGCTGGCACATTCGTGAAGATGGCAAGGCGCTGCTGCGGGAATTTCAGTTCAAGGGTTTCTATCGCACCATGGCCTTCGTCAACGCACTGGCGTGGATCGCCAATCAGGAAAACCATCACCCCGACTTTTCCGTAGGCTACAACTACTGCCATGTACTGTTCACCACCCATGCCGCCGACGGCCTGACCGAAAATGATTTCATCTGCGCGGCCAAGGTCAATGCACTCCTGGAGTAGCCGAAGCCAAAGACCCAGATACGACATGGATTGCTCGTTCATTGCCGAATACCATGCCATTGCATGACGGCCTGCACTCCTGCTATTGTGGGTCCAATCGTAGTCGTGAACTCCTGTCTGGCTCAAGGTGGTTCATGACGCAGGAATCCTTCAGAACATGCATTGGCCCACCTCTCTGAAATCACCGGTATTTTTTCTGTTGTTGCTGGCCCTGCTTCCAGCGAGCATAGTGCTGCCGGGCCTGCTGAATGAGGCCGACAATTCCATTGGCATCACCATCCGTCAGGAAAATCCGGAAGACCCGGTAGAGATCATCCGGGTCTTTCAAAACACCCCTGCCGAAAATGCCGGCTTGCGCAAGGGCATGAAGCTCCTGAGTGCACTGGGTCAGCCCATTCATACGCTGGATGATGTAGGTCGCATCTGGGAGCAACGAAAAAAGGGCCAATTACTGTCGGTGGAAGTGCAAATGGAGGATGAACCACCGATTCAACTGCACATCAAGCCTGGCATCACCCCGGATTTCACACCGCTGTTGCTGAATGTACTCGGCGGTTTTTTCTTTCTGGGGCTAATACACCTGCTGTTTCCACAGCGCAAGGAACCCCAGGCACGCGTACTGCTGCTTATGCTGGTGCTGCTGTCCACCGACTTCATGCTGCCCTACGGCTATGCAGGCCAAATAGAGTCCTGGCTGTGGCGCTTCAACCTGTTCAATCTGATTGCCGTCAATCTGCTGGCCCTGCATTTTTTCATGCTGTTCCCGCAACCCATGCCCATAGTTCGCCAACATGAAAAAAGCATACTCCTGACGCTCTACGGGCTGCTATTGCCGCTGGGCTTTACCATGGCGGCACAGGTTGAAGATCCAACCCGGAACGCTTCCAGTTTCCCCGTATATACCCTTGATACGATACTGGCATTGTGTAGCTGGTTGTTACTGGGTTACAGAACCCTGCAACAACAGCAGGATCCTGAGCGCACCCTGACCCGCTGGGTCTGGTTCTCCTTTACCCCTTTCGCCTTGTCCAAGGCCATCTGGTATCTACAGACCTACAGCGGCATGAACCTGGGCCTGCCCGTCGACCGTCTTGTGCAAACTGCCACCATAATTGCACCCACCGGTTTTTATCTCGCCACATTGCGACTGGATTATCTTCAGGCCGGCAAGCAGGTACGCGGACGGGATTTGACCACCTACCTGCAGCTCATTCTGCTGATGTTGACCCTGCTGTTGGCACAACAAGTACACGGGTGGATACTGGCCCATGAGCGCGCTCTGGCAACACTGTCCGCCGTAATCACGGCCCTGCTGGGTGGCGCGCTATCCACACCGTTGAGCGAGCGATTGTCCAACTGGGTCATGCGCGGCATGTTTACGCGTTCCGGCCACATGCTTCAGGCCATCGACCATTTCTTCCGGCAACAACAGGAAACCCGTGATGAAAGCCAGCTGATGGCGGATGTAGCGCAATTCATCCATCAAAAAATGCACATACCCTGGGTGGCTATACAGTTCTGTGCCGGACTGAAGGAAGAAGACGAACTGATCGCCCTGTCTCAGCCCGAACCTTTTGGCACCAGGGACTTTCCCCGTTTCTTGCAAGGCATGGACCGCTTTCTCAGCCAACAGGGTGAAAGCGCACAAATGGGCAAGCAACGTGACGAATGGATGAAAGAATTTGGCGTTGTCCACATCTTTCCCTTTTGCTCGGCCACCCATGCACGCGGGCACCTGGTCATCGGCCAGTGCACGGACCAAAGACGTACCCTGAGCGCACATGAACTCAAGGATCTGCAGGATATCTGCCAGCGGCTGGCCCTCGTTCTGGAGCGGATTCAACTGGAAAAGACCGCCCAGGTGGATGAACTTACCGGCGCCTTGCGCCGTGAAGCCGGCATGATACAGCTGCAACTGGTGCTGGAAGCCAGCATGCAAAAACAACAGCCGATGACCGTGGCCCTGCTGGATCTGGATCATTTCAAGGCGGTCAATGACCAGCACGGACATCCTGTCGGAGACCAGGTGCTGCGCGAAACCGCCAAATTGATTCGCAAGCAGCTACGCAGCAGCGATCTGCTTTGTCGTTATGGAGGCGAAGAATTTCTGGTAATTCTTCCAGCAACGGGAGAAAAAGGTGCGGCATTTGCGCTGGAAAAACTACTGGACAAGATTCGTCAGCACTATATCCGTTTCGGCAAGGGAGAAAAAACACTCAATATCACGCTCAGTGCCGGTTGTGCGGTATTTCAGCCAGACCTTTGGAAACCCGAAGAGATCCAAAACCTGGCTTCACGACTGATCCAGGCTGCTGACCAACGTCTGTACGAGGCCAAGCACAAGGGCCGAGACCGTTGTTTTTGCCAGGTGCTGCACCCGCGCCCGGTTGATCAGTAGCGAAAACGCCCCAAATCCTTTTCCAGAATCTGATAGAGTTTCAGTAACTGTTCACTCAGTTTTGAGGAGGATTCAGCATCCTGGTGGACCACATCCATCAGCTGTTCCAGTTCAGACAACTGCTCACGAGCCTGTTCCGTTACTCTCTTTTGCCTTTCACTGACGTCAAGGACGGTCTGGTTGCTGCTGTTGAGTAGCTGCACACGCTGACTGATATCCTTGAGTGCATCAATGGCCTCCTGCGTACGCCTGACACCCTCACCTGCCTGATGACTGGCATTTTCCATGCCTGTGACAGCCCTGTCAGTCTCGGCCACCAAAGCCGCAATCATCGACTCAATCTCCCCGGCCGATTCCTGGGTGCGCTTTGCCAATGCACGCACTTCATCCGCCACTACCGCAAAACCACGACCGGCCTCACCGGCCCGGGCCGCCTCGATGGCCGCATTCAGTGCCAGCAAGTTGGTCTGCTCGGCGATACCCTTGATGACATTCAAAACCTGACTGACGTTCTTGCTGTGTTCATCCAGTGACTGAATGACAGTGGCAGCATCATTGATTTGTGCATGCATGCTGCGAATACCGTCAATCGTACTCTCAGCCATGCCTTGAGCGTGGCCGGCCTTTTCATTGGCTACATTGGACGCCTCGGCAGCCTCGGCAGCCTGTTGCTCCACTTGTCTGGCCAGTTGGGCCACCTGGGTCACTTCTTCCACCAGCTGCTGCAGTGACTGCCCTTCTTCATCCACGGCCTGGCCGGTATCAGCCGCCAGCTTCTCCAGCCTGGAAGCGGCTTCACCCAACTGGCCATTGCTATGACTGACTTTGAGCATGGTGTGCTGAAACTGCTGCATCATGTGATTGAAATGCCGTGCCAGCGTGTCGATCTCGGAGTGACCGTCCACAGGTATCTGTGCGGCCAGATCGGCGTCCTCGCGAATACGCTCGAAGGCCTCTCCCAGCGTCTTGAGCCGTTCGAACAACCACTTGCGCATGAGATAACCCACCAGTAGCAAGCCCGTCACGGCAATGGCCGTATTGATCATGGCCGCCGAAAAGAGATTGGAGTTGACCTGTTTGTCCAGCGGACCAAGGGTGTAACTGACTCGCACCGCACCCAGCACCGTGCCCTCTTCGACGGGATGGCATGCCAGGCAATTCACTCCGCGCACATCCTTGCCGGCCCGCATGGGCTCAACCAGTGTGAGCCGGCGTTCACCTTCCACTTCCTCGATGCTCAACTGTTGCTGGCCAGCCAGTGCCTTATGATCAAGCATATCCACCGGTTTTTGATAAGGCTCCCCCTCGCCAAAAGTCTGAACCACGGCTGGCGCCCGAATGATGCGCGCGTCGAGAATGTTGGGTTGCAACAGCACTTTCTTGCGTATCAGGTTGCGCTGTTGCATGGTGCCAGTCAGCATCATGGTATTGACGCTATCGAAGTAGAAATCGGCGGTATCCCTGGCGCGTGCCTCCATCAGGGACTCCACCAGCGAGCGCTCGGCCCTGCCTGAAAAATGTATGCTGAAAGCCAGAACCAGTACAAAGACCAGTGACAACAGTGCAAAAACGCGCAATTGAATGGAGTGCATGAAAGACTTTCCCGAATCCAGAATTCCTACAAGCTATCGTACAAAACACCGCAAACTTTAGTGCAAAACACATATTGGCAGCATTTCTTCAACTTCTGGAGTGAACCGCCATTGGTAGCCAATGAAGCCCTTTCAGGCACCACCCCCACCCTGATTGACCCAGCGACGAAAACCGCGCACGGCATCATGTGGCCCGATAACCACCAGCACATCGCCGGCATCCAGATGATGATCACGATACTTGCCACGAAAATGGAAGGTCTGATCCATTTCGTAGTCAGTCATGCCGAGAATGATCACATCATCCTCCACAGCATGCACCACATCGCTGAGTTGCCGGCCAATGAAGCGTGAAGGCTCGGTCAGCACCACTTCCGTCACCGAAAAGTCATCATGCGAAAACAGCAAGGCATCACTCAATTCGGCCAGCAGGGGGCGGGTGATCTGGCTATGGATCTTGTGGGCCGTGGTTTCATACGGGTCGATCACCTTGTCGGCCCCGGCGGCCTTGAGCTTGTCCACGCCGCCCAGGGAATCGGCCACGGCTATGATTTGCAACCGCCCCTCAGCGGCCAGATCACGCGCTGAAAGCACCAGAAAGACATTATCGGCATCATCCTGAAAAAAACAGAAAATCTGCCGTACGCGGCGACCCAGCCCCAGCTCCCGCAATACCCGGTCATCCAGCGCATCCTCCCGTCTTGCCGGCAGCCCCAGCTGTTGCAATTGCTCGACGGCTTCGGCATCGGCATCCACCAGCTGTACATCCACACCGTTGCTGATCAAGGCTTCCGCCACTTCCCGGCCCAGTGCGTTGCAGCCGAAAATCAGTGTCTGGCTATCTTTTTGATTCATTGTTCTTCCACCCACTCGCGGAAATGCTGCAAGCTGAATAAATGCCCAACCAGTACCAGACCCTCTCCTGCCACGGGCTTGTAGTTGTGGTCGGGATTGAAATGAAAATACCGCTTGCCCACCCGGTAGGATGATTTCTCTTCCCGAGCCGGACGATCCGTGAGCACCCCAAGCAAAATCAGCCGGTTTTCCTGCACAGGCAGCTGCCCGACCATCCATGAGCCGGGCCATGACTGTGGCAACAGCACAATATCCACCTGCACCAGATCGGACCCACTCAACATGCGGTTGACCGCATCAAAGGCCACCGGCTTGCCAGCAAATTCCGCGGCCATGCGTGCCACCAACTGGTAGGGCATCACCGTGAAATCGGCACCCGCACGGCGAAATTTGTTCTGATTTCTGTGGTGCTTCACCCGCGAGATGATCTGGATTTCTGAACAGAGCTGTCTGGCCGACAAAGTGATGTACAAATTGCTGACATCGTCCTCCGTCAGGCAGAGGATGCGCGCTGCGTTGCGCCCTACGCCCAGATGCTTGAGCAACGTGTCGGAGGTCGCATCGCCCTGTACCACCGGGTAACCCAGCGCATGGGCCTGCTGAAAGGCCTGCTCATCCGGCTCCACCACGACAAAAGCCTCGCCCTCCCGGGACAGGTTCTCGCAGACCACTTGCCCCACGCGACCAAATCCACAGATGATGCTGTGCCCTTCCATACGGCTGGCTTCGGCAAAAACCCGGTTTTGCCGCACTTCCTGCACACGTTCACTCAGCGAAGACACCACCAGGGAAGTAAAAAAGGAAATGGTGCCGATACCGGCGAGTATCAGCAGGATACTGATGACCCGCCCTTCCGTGGTCACCGGCGTGATATCTCCATAGCCAACCGTGGAGATGGTGATGATGGCCCAGTAAAAGCTGTCGAAAAACGTCTTGATCTGGCTGTGCGGCACATTGACTTCAAAATAATAGATGCCGGAACCGGCAGCGAAAATCACAAAGGCGAGGAAAACTCCCAGTGTGTAGAACTCGATGCGTTTTTCCACGAACACCCGGGCAAACTGGTTGATGCTTCGGGCATAGCGAAACAGCTTGAACACTCGCAACAGAAGGAAAATACGCAGAAAGCGCAAGGGACGCCAGGCCGGCACAATGGCCAGCAAATCGATGATGGCCAGCGGGCTGGTGACATAACGCCACTTGGCGCGCAGAATCTTGCGAAAACTGCGCGATGGCTTCCAGGGCTGGCCAATATCCTCGGCCTGCTCATAATCCCGGATCAGGGTTTCGTGAATACTGCCCGCCAGCCAGAAACGCCCCAGATATTCGAGTATGAATACGCCAATGGTGAAATCCTCGAACAATCGGCCCCAATAGCCCAGCTCGACCTTTTCATGGCTGTCATAGACCAGTAGCCCCACACTGCTGATGACCAGCCCCATCATGAACAGGTCAAAGCCCTGGCGCAGGGTGGAATCCGGGTTTTCCAGCAGATCGTAGAGCAGCCGCCTTGCCCGCTGGTAGGTATGATTGGAGTCCAGGGCGTAGGCCAGGCGAATGAGCAGATGTTGTGTGGCCACCGTCGCGGTATCACTCCCAACCCTTGAAACAGTGCAAGCCTACCGGAATCAGCGCAAAAGCGAAACGAAGCCGTGCTTCAGAGAAAAATCTCCGCCACCATGCAACGGACACTGCCACCCGCTTTTTCGATTTCATCCGCAGGCAGCGGGTGCAAGCTGAAACCATATTCACTGAATTGGCGCCGCTGCCCCTCATCCAGACTGTCATAACCGCTCCGGGAAATCAGCACATCGGATTCCGTCACCGCAATGCAATTGCCGGCGAAGGCATTTTTCTGCGCCGCGGAGATCCAGATCACCCGCTGCTCATAGAATTCGGCGATGGCCTCGGCGGCCTGCGCGGGGATCAGCGCGTCCTTTTGCAATACCACGGCGCGGGAAGCCAGTATGCTCATGACCACATTGGTATGATATTCACCACGGGCCAGTTCAAACTGAAAGGCCAGCTCAAGGCCAAAAGCCTCGACCATGGCCTGCAAGCCGGCCGCATTGACCCGTTCGGTCATGCCGCAAAAACCCAGTTTCCGGGCCCGGTCGATGATCATCACGCCGGTCAGCTCCGCCACCCGCCCTTCTCCGCCGATGGTGTGCACTTCCATGCCCATGCCCTGCTCGAACCAGTAGCGAATGTCCTGCCGTTGCGTTTCCTTTTGCCGGGCGGGGTGTTTCATCGCGCCCAGAATCAGCCGCCCCGGCGCGGTGGCAAAGGCATTGTTGGGAAAGATGCCATCCGGGCAATCCGGATCACCGGGAAATGTCACCACCGGCACACCCAGGGCATACAATTTCTGCGCCAGCGCGTGGTGCTGCTCCAGCGCACGCTGCTGGCTGAAGGTGGCTTCATCTCGCATGTAAACGTTGTCCTGCGCCGAATCGGCGCAGAAACGGAACTGTTCCGGCGCCACCAGAAACACGCCATCACAGGCCGGCTTGCCCACATAGGGGAGTGTACGGGCACGCTGCAAGAAAAACTGTGGATCACGCGTGATGGACATGACAAGCACCCTCCTCCGTTTCATCAACCTGCTGCATGGCCTGCAACAGCAATTCCGGACCCGCACCGGTTGCGCGAGCCTGTTCGGTAAGCATTCTACGCCACTGGCGCGCACCCGGCAGGCCCTGGAACAGGCCCAGCATATGGCGGGTGATATGCTGCAAGCCGGCACCGGCGGCACAGTGTGCTTCCACATAGGGCAGAAACTGTTCCACCGCCTGCTTCCGGCTGGCGGGCAAAGGGATTGCTGGCCAGAGATCCGCGTGCAGTTGCCGCAACAGCCAGGGATTGTGGTAGGCCGCGCGCCCCAGCATGATACCGGGAAAACGCCCCAGCCAGGCGTTCGCCTGCGCCCGGTTGTCGATCCCGCCATTGAGAACGAAATGCAGGTCGGGAAAGTGCTGTTGCAAGCGTTCCACCCGTTCATATTCCAGGGGTGGCACTTCCCGGTTCTCCTTGGGGGACAGGCCCTTGAGCCAGGCCTTGCGTGCATGCACGATGACCGTTCGCACACCGGATTCCGCCAGCAGGGCGACAAAATCCTCCAGCCAGGCCTCCGAATCCAGCTCATCCACCCCGATGCGGATCTTGGCGGTGACCGGCACCGGAGAAACCGCCTGCATGGCTTTCAGGCAGCCAGCCACACGCTGCGGCATTTTCATCAACACCGCGCCGAACAAACCGGATTGCACCCGATCCGACGGACAGCCCAGATTCAGGTTGTATTCGTCATATTGCCAGGCACTGGCCGCTTCACAGGCCGCGGCCAGCACGGCGGGATCACTACCGCCGAACTGCAGGGCCAGCGGATGCTCCGAAGGGTGATAATCCAGCAACCGCTTGCGATCGCCATGCAGGATGGCCTGAGCGACCACCATCTCTGTATACAGACGCGCGCGTGGTGCCAGCACACGCAGAAAGGCACGGCAATGCCGGTCGGTCCAGTCCAGCATGGGTGCGACACACAGGCGATGACTGAAATCGGCGTTCATGCGAAATGCTTGTCAGCGATGGCTACCTGGCTTGCCCTTGCCGCCCTTGCGACTGAGCGTACCCTTGGGGCCTGGCTTGGCCCGACCTGCCGGTTTCTTGCGATCGGCCGACTCCAGCAATGACAGTTTCATCGGTCGGCCCGCTACCCGGGCTTTCTGCAGAATACGCTGCACTTCCTTCGGCATGCCCTCGGGCAAGTCTACCGTGCTGTACGCGTCATGGATGCGAATGGCACCGATGTACTGGCTGTCCAGATCCGCTTCATTGGCAATGGCGCCGACGATGTTGCCGGGTTTGACCCCATGATCATGGCCCACTTCCACCCGGTAACGCTCCATCCCGCTTTCCGGCGGTTTATGCTCTCTGCGCGCGGATGGGCCGGCCCTGCGCTCTCGCTGCGCGTATTCTCCCTTGCGCGGGGGACGGCCTTCCTTTTTCGGCTGGTGCCGAGGCAGATCCTTCAGCAACAGCGGCGTACTACCCTGTACCATTTTCGCCAGTACCGCGGCGATTTCCGCCGCCGGCACATCCTGCTCCATGCGGATCTGTTCGATGATCTGCCGGTACAGGTCCAGTTCATCCTCCTGCTGCAAGGCATCGACGATTTTCTGCCGGAAACGAGCCACACGCTGGTCGTTGATTTCATCCACGGCAGGCATCTGCATGGGCTCGATCTTCTGCCGGGTGGCCTTTTCAATCAGTCGCAACATGCGTTTTTCCCGTGGGGAGACAAACAGGATGGCCTCGCCCTTGCGGCCCGCGCGCCCCGTTCGGCCAATGCGATGCACATAAGCCTCGGTATCGGTGGGAATATCGTAGTTGATCACATGGGAGATACGCTCCACGTCCAGCCCGCGCGCCGCCACATCGGTAGCCACCAGAATATCCAGTTGCCCCGCCTTCAGACGCTTGATGGTGCGTTCGCGATCCTTCTGGGCAATATCACCATTCAGTGCCGTGGCCTGAAATCCCCGGGCCTGCAGGCGCTCGGCCAGCTCCAGCGTTTCCAGCTTGGTGCGGACGAAAACCACCATGGCGTCAAAGGGTTCTACTTCCAGCAGACGGGTCAGCGCGTCCAGCTTGTGCAAGCCGGAAACCATCCAGTAACGCTGACGAATGGTATCCGCCGTTGTGGTGGTGGATTGGATCTTCACCATCACCGGCTGGTTCAAATGTTGTTCCGCGATGCGCTTGACTTCCCGTGGCATGGTGGCGGAAAACAGGGCAATCCGGCGTTTTTCCGGCAACTGTTCCAGCACCCATTCCACATCCTCGATAAAGCCCATGCGCAGCATTTCATCCGCTTCGTCCAGCACCAGCGTCTTGATGTGGTCCAGCTTCAACGTCCCCCGGCGGATATGATCCATCACCCGGCCCGGTGTACCGACCACCACATGCACGCCCCGTTCCAGCGGACGGGTTTGCAGGCGGTAATCCTGGCCACCATAGATGGGCAGCACATGAAAGCCCTTGAGATCGGCCGCATACCGCTGAAAGGCCTCGGCCACCTGGATGGCCAGTTCTCGCGTGGGCGTCAACACCAGAACCTGCGGTTTTTTTTGCTGAAGATCGAGATCGGCCAGCACCGGCAGGGCAAACGCCGCGGTCTTGCCGGTACCGGTCTGTGCCTGGCCGAGAATATCCTGCCCTTCCAGCATGGCGGGAATGGCCTGGGCCTGAATCGGGCTGGGGTTTTCATAACCCAGCTTGCGCAGGGCGGACAACAGAAAATCAGGCAAATGAAGATCGTCGAAACGGATGGACTCCGCTTCACGGGAAGGGCTAGAATGGGTCATGCAGGGGGGGTACTCCGAAAGAAACAACCGCGGATGCGGTTTCAAACAAAAGGCACAAGAGCGCCAACACGGCCATCATACCATGAGCTTGCCCGAACAACCATTACAATCCTTTGCCGAATTCTGGCCCTACTATCTGGCCGAACATCAACATCCCGTCAATCGCTGGCTGCATTTTGCCGGCACCGCCTTGCTGTTTCCCTTCCTTGTGCTGGGCCTGTTCCATACGTACTGGTGGTGGCTTGTACTGCCATTGATCGGCTATGGCTTTGCCTGGACGGGACATTTTTTCGTGGAACACAATCGTCCCGCCACTTTTCGCTATCCGTTCTGGTCGCTGCTGGCGGATTTTCGCATGTTTTTCCTGATGCTCGCCGGCAAGCTGCAAACTTGAGACCTGCTTCAGCACATGGTCTCAACACCCCAAGCGGTGACCCGGGTTCCACTCCAAACGAGATACCCTTTATGGAGTATTCATAAGGGGATATAATCCGCGCTTTCGTTGACGGAGTCCCCCATGAGTAAACAAATCTGCCTCATCGAAGGCGATGGTATCGGCCCGGAAATCACCCAGGCCACGCAAATGGTGTTACAGCGACTGGCGCCTGATCTGGATATTGTCCGCGCCGAGGCCGGGCTGGCTGCGCTGGAGAAACACGGTGAACTGCTGCCGGCCGAAACCCTGGAAAAGATTGCCGACGCCGAAGCCGTGCTCAAGGGCCCGCTGACCACGCCGGTGGGCAAGGGGTTCAGTTCCATCAATGTGGCCCTGCGCCGTCATTTCGATCTCTATGCCAACATCCGCCCGGTGGAAAGCGTGCCCGGTACCCGCGCCCGCTACGAAAACCTGAACATCATCACCGTGCGCGAGAACACCGAAGGGGCCTATCTGGCCGACGGGCAGAGCCTGTCCGATGACGGCGAGCTGGCCGAAAGCCGCATTGTCATCACCCGCAAGGGCTCGGAACGGGTCATCCGCCATGCTTTCGAACTGGCGCAAAACCTGGGCCGCAAGAAAGTCACGCTGGTGCACAAGGCCAATATTCTCAAGACCACCTCCGGGCTGTTTCTGCACACCGGCCGCAAGGTGGCGGAAGACTACCCAAGCATCGAGTTTGAAGAAATGATCGTGGACAACACCTGCATGCAGCTGGTGATGAACCCGGAACGCTTCGATGTGATCGTCACCACCAACCTCTTTGGCGACATCCTCTCCGATCTCTGTGCCGGGCTGGTGGGCGGGCTGGGCATGGCCCCAGGTGCCAATATTGGCGAAAAGGCGGCCATTTTCGAGGCCGTGCACGGTTCCGCACCGGATATCGCCGGCCAGGGCATCGCCAATCCGACCGCGCTGATGCTGGCGGCCGCCATGATGCTGGATTACCTGCAGATCGACCGGGCCGGTGACCAACTGAGGCAGGCCATCCGCCAGACCATCGAGGCCGGCGATTGCACCACCGCCGACCTGGGCGGGCAAGGCAACACCCTGGAATTCACCCAGGCCGTGCTCAGCCGTCTGTAAGCGGCCGTTTCCACTACACAACCGGCCAGGGAGGGCCGGTGAACCCGCGCTGCAAACCTCCCGGCTGTGCTACAGTATTCGCAAGTGATTGCCGAGTGCTTGCATGCCTTCCATCATCGTCATCCGCGGGCAACAACCGGGGCGCATCCTGCCCCTGCGGGAAGACGCCGTTCTGGGCCGTGGCTCCAGGGCGGATCTGCAACTACCCGACCCCTCTCTTTCCCGCCAGCATTGCCACATTTTTTACCGGCAGAACCACTGGCAGTGTGAAGATCTGAACAGCACCAACGGTGTCTATGTCAACGGCCAGCATGTACAGGAAGCACAACCGCTGAAAAGTGGCGACCTGCTGACCCTGGGCCACGTACAGCTGCTGTTCAGCGACGCACCCTGCCAGCCGGAACCGGTGGAACCTGCCGAAAAGCTCCACCCACCGGCAGCAACGCCACAGCACACAACGGTGCTGGCGGAAATCGCCACCCTGCTGGATGGCCTCCCGCAGACCCCGCAACCACAACCCGCCAACTTTCAACTGCTGATCCCCTTGCTGGCCAGTCTGGCACAACCACTGCAGCGACTGGTACTGATCGGGCACAACCCCCAGGGCCAGCGTCTGCATGTACTGGCGCAAGGCGGTGAATCCCCCCTGCAGGCAAAACTCGACACAGCCCTGTTGCAATTTGCCCTCAAGCATCCGAACAGTCTCATCAGCCTGGCGGCCAGCAGCGACCCGCGCCTGCCGGTGCGCAATGCGGCGGAAAAACTGGGGCTGCACAGCCTGATCTGCGTGCCCGTTCAACAGGGAGAAATGCTGCTGGGCCTGTTGATGGCTGACAGTACCGAAGCAGTCCCGGCCAATGAAGCCGAACACTGCCATGACGCCCTGCAATTGCTGGCCCGTCTCCTGGCCCCGAAGTTGACACCAGCCGCTTCCCTGGAACCGCAGGAAGCCCCCGACAGTGGCCTGAAGGCCTGGCAGAAACAATTGCTGGCCAGCCAGCCCCCCTTTCTGCCCGGCCTGCAATGGCTGCAAAGCCACCAGCATGAAGCGCTGCTGTCCACTGCCCTGCACTACACCAGCCCGACGCCCCATGAACACTACCTGCTGGCCATGGATGCCCAGGGCCAGCACCATCTGCGCCTGCGCAATCTGCTGCTGGATGAACTTTGCATCTGGCTGGGTGCCACCCTGGCCCAGCCAGCAAACTTCAACAGCGTGGCCGAAGCCCTCACCCACCGCTGCCTCGGCCTGCCCGCCAACATCCGCTGGTGCCTGCTGCAAGTCAACCGTCAACAGCGAAGCCTGCGCTGGCACAACCACCAGCTCCATTGCCTGCGACTGGAAAACCAGCGTATCCATCCCCTGCCTGATCAGGGGCAACAATCACTGGATGCCGGCGGGCCCTCCTTCATACTGGGCAACCAGGCCATGCTGGAAAACCTGCCCTGGCAACAATGGCCCGATCTGGCCCCCGCCCTGCTCAGCCGCGCCGATGCCGCGCTGGAAGAAGCCAGGAACAAGGAATCCCCCGCCGAACGCTTTGTAGTCATCATTCAGGCAAACTCCACCTTCCAGGAATAGAACTGGCTATCCCAAAGGATATACTTTCTGCTAGAATGCGCGGTTTCCCGTGGCGACCATCCGGCATTACAGCCGGTCGCCATTCGCTCAGCAAACTGGGGGCACAACATGATCGAAACTCTGAACCGCATTCGCCAGACCGGCGGCCAACGACTGACCCATGGCCTTTCCGATGCCATCATCAGCCGCTTCATCGACCACGACCGGAACCTGCAACAGGCCATTACCCTGGCAGGAGAGGCTTTCGAGACACTGCAAAGACAGTACCCGGAGTTGCTGGATCTGGACGAGGCCGAACAAATCCAGCGCATCCAGCACGGCTTTGTCAACTTCTATGCCGAAGACGCCGTCAATCCCTATGTCTCCCTGGCCGCCAAGGGCCCGTGGCTGATCACCAGCAAGGGCGCGGTGCTGCATGATTCCGGCGGCTACGGCATGCTGGGCTTCGGCCATGCGCCCGACACGGTGCTGGAAGCCATGAACCGCCCGCATGTCATGGCCAATGTGATGACCCCCAATTTCTCCCAGCTGGCGCTGACCGAAGCACTGGATCGCGAGCTGGGCCACAGCCGGGCCGACGGCAACCCCTACAGCCGCTATCTGTGCATGAACTCCGGCTCCGAGGCCGTCTCTGTGGCCGCGCGCATTGCCGACATCCACAGCAAGATGATGACCGACCCCGGTGGCCGGCACGAGGGCAAGCCCATCCGCATTCTGGCCGTGGCCGGCGGTTTCCATGGCCGTACCGACCGCCCGGCGCGCTTCTCCGATTCCACCCGCCCCGTGTATCAAAAATATCTGGCCAGCTTCCGTGATTTCGACCAGCTGCTCACCGTGCCACCCAACGACATCCAGGCACTGGAGCAGGTTTATCAACAGGCGGAGGCACAGGGCTGGTTCATCGAAGCCTTCTTCATGGAACCGGTCATGGGCGAAGGGGACCCCGGCATGGCGGCCACCCCCGCCTTCTACCAGCGGGCACGGGAACTGACCCGCACACACGGCAGCCTGTTTCTGGTGGATTCCATCCAGGCCGGCCTGCGTACCCAGGGCACCCTGTCCATCGTGGACTACCCCGGCTTCGAAAAGCTGGACGCCCCCGACATGGAAACCTATTCCAAGGCGCTGAACGCCGGCCAGTACCCGCTCTCCGTGCTGGCCGTGCAAAGCTGGGTGGCCGAACTCTACCGCAAGGGTGTCTACGGCAACACCATGACCACCAACCCGCGCGCCCTGGATGTAGCCTGCGCCGTGCTGGAACAGGTGACCCCGGCCCTGCGGCAGAACATCCGCGAGCGCGGGCAGGAATTTCTCGACAAGTTCAACGCGCTCAAGGACGA
>WFUE01000063.1 GCA_015485125.1 Lysobacterales bacterium
GCTAACAGGTTTCTTGCAGAATGACTTGATTCCCTTCTCACATAATCTTAACATCCAGTTACACGCTGTGTTGTCTACAGCGGTCACGGCCTGTGAATCCACCACGCAAGAGGGTGGAACCGGCCTTAATCAACATACAACCAAAGGGGATCAATCGATGAAAACCAACCCAATCCACCGTTGGGCGGCCCTGCTATTGTTGGCAGCCTTGCCAATGCTGGCACTGGCCCAATCCAACACGGTAGGCAACGTCTCCGACCAGGTACTGAATGCCCAGGGCAATCCGGTAGCCGGCGCAGAAGTCGTCCTGACTTCCAAGAGCACGGGGATTTCCCGCAGCACGCAAACCAACGACAACGGCGAGTTCCGTTTCCGCTCCATGCCGGTTGGCGATTATCGCGTGGAAGCCAAGGCCGCTGCCGGCATGGGCAAGCGTGACGATGTCAGCGTCAATGTGGGCACCGGCTCGCAGGTGTACATTCAACTGGCAGCGGACGAGGCCGAGCTGGACCGGATTTCGGTCTCCGGCCAGATGATCTCGCCCGTGGATGTCAGCTCCACCGAATCGGCCACCATCCTCACCAAGGAAACCATCGACAGCATTCCCGTGCCGCAGAACGTAACCGCCGTGGCCCTGCTGGCACCGGGCACCGTCCAGGGTGACGGCGCCTTCGGCAATCTGGCCTCCTTTGGCGGCGCCTCCGTGGGTGAGAATGCGTACTTCATCAACGGTCTGGATGTGACCAACTTCCGCAACGGTCTGGGTGGCAGCACCGTGCCCTTCGAGTTCTATCAGGAATTCCAGGTCAAGACCGGCGGCTACTCCGCCGAGTTCGGCCGTTCCACCGGTGGTGTGGTCAACGCCATCACCAAGAGTGGTGGTAATGAATTCGAAGCCGGTGTCACCATGATCTGGGAGCCGGGCGCACTGCGTTCCAGCCTGCCCAATGTTTTCGACAACGATGGCACCATCTTCACCGTCAATGCACCGGATGATTCCGATTTCTACAATGTGGCCGTGCATGCTTCCGGCCCCATCATCAAGGACAAGGTCTTCTTCTATGCCCTGCTGAACCCACGCTGGTACAACTCGGACAACTACACCAGTAGTGAATATGATGCCGGCCGTCAATACAGTACCTTCTGGGGTGGCAAGCTGGACTGGTACATCAATGATGACCACCGGGTGGAATTGACTGCCTTCTCCGATAGCCGCGTCACCAAGACCGGCGTCTACAACTATGACTGGGAAACCGGCGTGGTGGGCGCTTACAAGGGGGAATCCCTCTCCAACCGCGGTGGCCGCAATATCGTGGCCAAGTACACCGGCCATATCACCGATGACCTGACCTTGTCCGTCATGGCCGGCAAGAATGCCTACGACCGCACGGATTCCAGCCCTTTCGATGAAATCTGCCCGGTCATCATCGATGCCCGTGCCGGGGTCAGTCAGCGCATTCTGGGCTGCTGGGTCAATGGCGTGCCCTCGCAATCCTACGACACGCGCAAACAGTTCCGCGCCGATCTGGAATACGCCTTTGGCGACAGTCACTACATCCGTGCCGGTATCGACAACCAGAAAAACACTTCACTGGACCAGAGCTTCTACTCCGGCCATGTCTACTGGCGCTATGTGGATGCAGAACCGGGCGACGTGGTTCAGGGTGGCGTGGTTCCCGATGGAGTCACCTCACTGGTACGCCGCCGCGTATTCGAAGGAGGTGGTGATTTCGATGTCATCACCCGTGCCTGGTACCTGGAAGACAACTGGAACCTCACCGATACCCTGCTGTTGAGCCTGGGCATTCGTAACGAGTCTTTCGACAATCGCAACGCCAATGGCCAAACCTTCATCCAGATCAAGGACCAGTGGGCGCCCCGTCTGGGCCTGTCCTGGGATGTCATGGGCGATGGCCGTTCCAAGGTCTTTGCCAACTATGGCCGCTACCACCTGCCCATTGCCTCCAACACCAATGTGCGCCTCTCCGGTGCCGAGTATTTCATCCAGGAATACTACCTGTTTGACAGCGTGGGAGCCGATGGCACACCTCAGGGCCTGGGTGACCAGGTGGGCGGCACCGCCGTATTTGGTGACGGCACCGTGCCGGATGTGCGCGAAATCGTCGACCAGACCATCGAGCCCATGTATCAGGATGAATTCATCCTCGGCTACGAACAGGAAATCTTCGACGGCTGGCGTGCCGGTGTGCGCGGCATCTACCGTGACCTGAAGAGTACCATCGAGGATGTGGCCATCGACGCCGCGCTGAACCAGTATGCCGCCGAGAACGGCTTTACGGATTTCGAGGCCGGTGGTTTCGATTACTATGTGCTGACCAACCCCGGCACCGACATGCTGATCTATGTGGACATGAACGGTGACGGTGAAGTGGAACCCATCCAGCTCTCCAAGGAAATGCTGGGTTATCCCAAATCCGAACGCACCTACAAGGCCTTCGAACTGTTCTTCGAAAAGAACTGGGATGGCGAGTTCTATCTGCAAGGTTCCTACACCTACTCCGAAAGCAAGGGCAACAACGAAGGCTATGTCCGCTCCGACAACGGTCAGGATGATGCCGGTCTGACCACCCTGTTCGACCAGCCCGGCCTGCTGGACGGTGCCTATGGCCCGCTGCCCAATGACCGCCCGCATACCTTCAAGCTGTTCGGCGCCTGGCAGTTTGCCGACCACTGGAAAGTCAGCGGCAACTTCCTGGCCCAAAGCGGCCGGCCCATCAACGCCTTCGGCGTGCACCCCACGGATGTCTTCGCCGCCGCCTACGGCGCCGAGTCCTTCTATGAGAACGGCGTACTGGTACCACGTGGCAGCCGGGGCCGGACCGATTTCATGACCAAGCTGGATCTGGGGCTGGAATACACCACCACCCTGGCGGGCATGGATGTACAGGCACGGATGGATATCTTCAATGTGTTTGACAGCCGCACCGTCACCGAAGTGGTGGAAACGGCCGAAACCGATGAAGGCACACCGGATCCGGCCTATCTGGTACCGACCCGTTACCAGACTCCGCGTTATGTCCGCTTTACCGTTCGTCTGAACTTCTGATTCTTTCAGGCACACGGTCTCGAAAAAACCCCGCTTCAGCGGGGTTTTTTCTTGGCCGCAATCGGCATGCCGACAACACGTAATTGCCATCGGCCATGGCCGGAGTTTTTCAACATCCTGCTATACTTTCCCCCTTTGTTTTCAAACGTGTCCATGCAAACAGTGTTCGCCGTTCACAAGCCATGCCTGCAACAACCCAAAGCGAATGCGGCATGAAGGTATACCATGGTCTGCATCCGCATTACCCGCATCCGGGCTGCGTGGTCACCATTGGCAATTTCGATGGCGTACACCGGGGGCACCAGCACCTGCTGCAAGTGACCCGGGAGACGGCAAGACAGCGTGGCCTGAGTGCGCTGGTCATGACCTTTGAACCCTTGCCCATGGAGTTCTTTCGCCCCGAACAGGCACCGGCACGGCTGAGCCGGTTACGGGAAAAGCTCTGCCTGCTGCGGAACTATGGCATGGACGAGGTCTGGGTGCTGCCCTTTCGCAAGGCCCTGGCCTGCATGAGTGCCCAGGCATTTATCGAACAATGCCTGCACCAGTGCCTGCATGCCCGCGCAGTGGTGGTAGGCGATGACTTCCGTTTTGGCCACGGGCGAGAAGGCGATATTGCCATGTTGGCAGAAGCTGGCAAACTATACGGTTTCGACCTGCTGGCACAACCGGGCCAATGCAAGGCGGGCCAGCGTATCAGCAGCACAGCTGTACGACAGGCACTGACCGAGGGCCGGCTGGCGGACGCCGAAGCGCTGCTGGGCCACCCCTATGTCATGGCAGGCCGTGTCATTCACGGCAACAAGCTGGGGCGCAAACTGGGCTTTCCCACCGCCAATATCGCGTTGGGGAGAATGCGCTCGCCGCTGCATGGCATCTATGCGGTCGAGGTCGGTATCGAGGGTGAAGACATCCACCGGCCTGCCGTGGCCAGCCTCGGCACGCGCCCCACCGTGGATGGCAGTGGCCGAACACTGCTGGAAGTGCACCTGTTCGACTTCAACCGGCCACTCTATGGCCGGCATCTGCAGGTCGCCTTCAGGCATTATCTGCGCCCGGAAAAACACTTTGCCGATGTGCAGGCACTGATTGAACAAATGCATATTGACGCCCGGCAGGCCAAAGACCTGCTGAAACCCTGAACTGGAGTAAGTCGTGGCCGATCCATACAAAGAGACCATCAACCTTCCACAGACGGATTTCCCCATGCGTGGCAATCTGCCCCAACGGGAGCCGGCGATGCTGGAACAATGGCAGAAGGAGGGTGTATACGAGAAATTGCAGCAATTGCGTGCGGGACGGGACAAATTCATCCTTCACGACGGTCCGCCCTATGCCAACGGCGACATTCATATCGGCCACGCGGTCAACAAGATTCTCAAGGACATCATTGTCAAATCACGCGCGCTCTCCGGCTATCAGTGCGCCTACGTGCCCGGCTGGGACTGTCACGGCCTGCCCATCGAACTGCAAGTCGAGAAAAAGGTAGGCAAGGTGGGGCAGAAGGTGGATGCCCGGCAGTTCCGCCAGGCCTGCCGGGAATACGCCGGCAAGCAGATCGACGGCCAGCGCAAGGACTTCATCCGTCTGGGCGTCTGGGGCGACTGGTACAATCCCTACCTGACCATGGACCGCAAATACGAAGCGGACATGCTGCGGGCGCTGGCACGCATCATCGAGAACGGTCACCTGCACAAGGGGGAGAAACCGGTCAACTGGTGCTTCGACTGTGGCTCCGCCCTGGCCGAAGCCGAAATCGAATACCAGGACAAGACCTCGCCCGCCGTCGATGTGGCCTTTCATGCCGTCGATCCGCAGACCGTGGCGGCCCTGTTTGCCGAAGCGGCGGACGATCGCCCCATCTCCCTGGTCATCTGGACCACCACGCCCTGGACCCTGCCGGCCAACCGCGCCATCAGCCTGCATCCCGACCTGCCCTATGTACTGCTGGATCTGGGCGAACGGGGCCGGGTGATCGTTGCCGAGGAACTGGCGGAAACCGCTCTGGAACGCTGGGAGCAAACCGCCCGTCACCGCTCCAAGGCCATCACCGGCCAGCAGCTGGAAGGCCTGCGTTTTCAGCACCCCTTCGCCGATCTTCAGGTACCGGTGGTGCTGGGCGAGCATGTCACTACCGAATCCGGCACCGGCGCGGTGCATACCGCCCCCGGCCACGGTGAGGATGACTTTCTGGTTTGCCGGCAGTATGGCATCGAACCCTACAATCCGGTGGGCAGCAATGGTGTCTTCCTGCCCGGCACCCCGCTGGTGGAAGGCCAGTTTGTGTGGAAGGCCAACCAGACCATCATCGACCATCTAAAACAGAGCGGGCACCTGCTCAAGGTGGAGGACTACCCCCATTCCTACCCGCACTGCTGGCGGCACAAGAGCCCCACGGCCTTCCGCACCACGCCGCAATGGTTCATCAGCATGGACCAGCAACAACTGCGCAAAAAGGCACTGGAACAAATCCGGCAGGTACGCTGGGTGCCGGACTGGGGGCAGCAACGCATTGAAGGCATGATTGCCAACCGGCCGGACTGGTGCATCTCCCGCCAGCGCACCTGGGGCGTGCCCATTGCCCTGTTCAGCCACAAGGAGACCGGTGAGCCGCACCCCGACAGCGCCACACTGATGCGCAAAATCGCCGACAAGATCGAACAGGAAGGTATCGACTACTGGGATACGGTAGAAGTCTCCGACTGGCTGGGCGAGGATGCCGACCAGTACGAGAAGGTCAGCGACATTCTCGATGTGTGGTTCGACTCCGGCAGTTCCCACTACTGCGTGCTGGAACAGCGCCCGGAACTAGCCAAGCCCGCCGACCTCTACCTGGAAGGCTCGGACCAGCACCGTGGCTGGTTCCACTCCTCCCTGCTCACCGGCGTGGCCATGGACGGCAGGGCCCCCTATCGGCAGGTGCTCACCCACGGTTTCACCGTGGACCAGAACGGCCACAAGATGTCCAAGTCTCGCGGCAATGTCATTCCACCACAAAAGGTGGTGCAAACCCTGGGAGCCGACATTCTGCGCCTGTGGGTAGCCTCCTGCGACTACCGCTACGAAATGACCGTCAGCGACGAGATTCTCAAGCGGGTAGGCGATGCCTACCGCCGCATCCGCAATACCGCCCGCTTCCTGCTGGGTAACCTGCATGGTTTCGACCCCGATGCCCACAAGCTGGCCATCGAAACCTGCCTGCCACTGGACCAGTGGGCCATCAGCACCGCCCATGGCGTGCAGGTGGAAATTCTGCAGGCCTATGAAGATTATGACTTCAACCGCATCTACCAGCGCCTGCGCCATTTCTGCTCCATAGAAATGGGCGCCTTCTGGCTGGATATCATCAAGGATCGCCTCTACACCCTGCCAGAGGGCGCGCCTGCCCGTCGGTCGGCACAGACGGCCATGTATCACATCCTCCAGGCCATGGTGCGCTGGATGACGCCCATCCTCAGCTTTACCGCCGAGGAAATCTGGGCGCACATCCCCGGGCAGGACCCGGCCTCACGCGCTCACTTCGCCGAGTGGTATACAGCGCTTCGGCCCCTGCCTGAAGACGCCCCCTTCAATCACGCCTTCTGGGATCAGGTCATGGCCGTGCGCCATGAAGTGAGCAAGCAGCTGGAACAGCTGCGCAAGGATGGCGTGATCGGCTCCTCCCTGCAGGCGGAAGTCACGCTCTATGCCAATGAGGACACCCTGCATACCCTACGGGCCCTGGGTGATGAATTGCGTTTCATCCTGTTGACTTCCACCGCCGATGTCGCGCCACTTCAAGAGGCCCCGCCCGACGCCGTGGCCAGCGAGGACGGCCAGCTGAAAGTGCTGGCGCGTGCCTCTGAAGCGGACAAGTGCGTACGCTGCTGGCACTACCGCGAGGATGTGGGCCAGCATGCCGAGCATCCCACCCTGTGTGGTCGCTGCGTGGAAAATATCGAAGGCGATGGCGAGCAGCGTCGTTTTGGCTGAGCGCACACCCCGCCGGCTGCTGCGCTATCTGCCGGCGGTGCTGCTGCTGGCCGTCGATCAGTTGAGCAAGTGGGAAGCCCTGCGTTCTCTGGCTCCGCAGCAGCCGGTGCCGCTACTGCCTGGCTTCAACCTGACTCTGGTCTTCAACCCCGGAGCCGCTTTCAGTTTTCTTTCCGACGCCTCCGGCTGGCAGCGCTGGTTTTTTTCCGCACTCGCGATAGTGGTCATCGTGCTGCTGAGCCGCTGGATCTGGCAGGAATCGGCAGACAAGCGCCTGAGCCTGCTGGCCTATTCGCTGATTCTGGCCGGGGCCGCCGGCAACCTGATCGACCGGCTGGTCCATGGCCATGTGGTGGATTTTATCGACCTCTACTACCGGCACTGGCACTGGCCGGCCTTCAATCTGGCCGACAGCTGGATTACCCTGGGTGCCCTCACCCTTTTTCTGGCCTACTGGCGGGAGGAACGCACATGAAGATACTGCTGGCCAATCCCCGGGGCTTTTGCGCCGGCGTGGACCGTGCCATCGAAATCGTGCAGCGTTGTCTGGAGCAGTTCGGCCCGCCCATTCATGTTCGCCACGAGGTGGTACACAACCGCTTTGTAGTGGATGACCTGAAAAAGAAGGGTGCGGTGTTCGTGGAGGAGCTGGATGAAGTGCCCGATGGCAGCATCGTCATTTTCTCGGCCCATGGTGTCTCCCAGGCGGTTCGCGCCGAAGCGGAAAAGCGGCAACTGACTGTCTTCGACGCCACCTGCCCACTGGTCACCAAGGTGCATATCGAGGTGCAGAACCATTGCCGCCAGGGCCGGGAAGTGGTGCTGATTGGCCACAAGGGGCATCCGGAAGTGGAAGGCACACTGGGCCAGTGGTGTGGCAGCGAACACGGCAACCAGATCTACCTGGTGGATCAGCCCGGTGATGTGGCACAACTGCAAGTCCGGCAACCGGACAATATCGCCTATGTCACCCAGACCACCCTGTCAGTGGATGACACACGCGCGGTGATCGACGCACTGAAACAGCGTTTTCCCAACATTCGTGGCCCCCGGCGGGACGACATCTGCTATGCCACCCAGAACCGGCAGAATGCGGTACGACAACTGGCCGAACACAGTGATCTGGTGCTGGTGGTGGGCTCACGCAACAGCTCCAATTCCAACCGCTTGAAGGAGTTGGCCGAGAAATGCGGCAGCCAGGCCTATCTGATTGACGGGCCGGAGGATATTCAGCCGCAATGGCTGGAAAATTGCCAGACCATCGGCGTGACCGCTGGCGCTTCAGCCCCGGAAAATCTGGTTCAGGACGTGCTGCGCCATCTGGAAGGCCAATGCCAGGCCGCCGTGGAAGAGCTGGAGGGCATGGAGGAATCCATCATCTTTGCCCTGCCCCGACCATTACGGACAGCATCCGGCCCGCAGGCATAAAGGCAGGAACCGGCAAAT
Organism: Lysobacterales bacterium; assembly: GCA_015485125.1. Classification (GTDB taxonomy): domain Bacteria; phylum Pseudomonadota; class Gammaproteobacteria; order Xanthomonadales; family S139-57; genus S139-57. The sequence continues at coordinate 8,486 of WFUE01000063.1, forward strand.
TGCTGGCCACCCGCTCTCTGCCTGTCGCTGCTATCAACCACACAGCTTCAATCCTACCAGCATTCTTTCAACGGATCGGAACTACTGCCGGTTATGGTTTTCTGCCCTACGTTGTTATAGCTCAGATTGCCGCAGGTGGTATCCTGCGTCTGCTTGCCCACGGCCGTTGCGGTCATGACATATCCCTGCCCGCCATTGGTGAGCGTGACCGTCAGGGCATAGGCGTCATGGGGTGTCAGGCCATCCGCCGCTATGCCCAGCAAGGCCGGATCATCCGTATAGGCATTGTTCTGGGTATAGAACTTTTCCTGGATACCGGCCATCCGCAGCAGTTCATCTCTCGCTTCGCTACGACGGGCCTTGCGAATGACCGCATCATAGGAAGGAATCGCAATAGATGCCAATATGGCCACAATGACCACGGCAATCATGATTTCAATCAGCGTAAATCCCTTGGGCCTGTTCATTATTCCGCCTCATCCAGGATACTGTTTTGTGGCTCGATAAATGACAGCACGTTGCTGGGCTGCCCTTTCTTGCCCGGGCGAATGGCAAAGAGTACGCGCTCTCCTGCCTTGAGTTGGTATTTCACCTGTTTTTTCCCGGAGCCTCGTTTGAGCAACGTACCACCAGGCACCAGATAGAAATGCCCGTCAATGGTCACGCCAGCAGTACTGACACCTTCCAGTACAGCCGCATACTCCATACCCGGTCGATAGTCCTCCCCGGCATATGCCGCCGGAGAGATCATCAAAAATGCCAAGATCAGTTTTTTCATCATGCCGCTCTCCTCGGTTTATCGAGTCTGCCGCCAACCACGCCGGCCACAGACATTCAGGCCTGCACTGGTGGTGGTGACATTCAGGCCGCCGGTACTATCGGTGGTAAACACCAGATCCTGCGGGCCAGACTCACCACAGTTTCTCGGCGCGTTGGCCGGTGGCGGGTTGTCGAAGCTGAAGGGCAGCCCGCTGAAATCATCAATCATGAAAGTCGGGCTGGAAGGAATGCCAGCAAACTGCTCGGTGGGCGATACCGCATTGGTATTGGCGGGATTACCGCTGGCGTCCTGCAGATCTTTCTTGTCGATCAGGCCATCACCGTTGTAATCGAACAGTGGGCGTTGCGGTGGAGTGCCTTCCTGGGCATCCAGTGTCAGCAACCAGCCATAACCACCAAAGTTGCAGGCGTTGTCATCCGGAATCAAGGTGGTAAAGAAGACCACATTGTTGCGGATGAACGGATTGGTGACCACCCGCTCACCCGGGATGCTCAACGGGATCTGGAAGCCATCGACCGAAGTCCAGTCCGGATCACTGTATCCGCCGAGTTCTCGCGGAGAACCCGTGGAAAGCGAACGTGTCTCCAGGTTGGCGGGCATGCTGCCATCCATCTTGTCCCACAACGCGTACAGCGACTGCGTGGGGATGGATGTGGTTTCATCCGTCTTCTCCAGATACTTGCCGGTACCAAACCAGATCAGCACGCCATCACCAATGCCATTGGGGTGCTTGACGACCGTCGGCTTGCTGGTAATGGGCATGTTGCTGCCGCCAGTGGTCTGGAACAGTTTACTCACACCCGCGCTGCCACCACTCTCCCAACCGGAGGCGGCACGCAGATCGAATTTCCACAGGTTGCCGCGCAAGTCGCCGGCGTAGACGTAATCCGTGATGAAATCACCATCTACATCGATCGCAGCCGGCGTGGCCAGGCCGTTGGGCGTGCTCGCACTGCCCTCGTTGGTAGTCAGCTTCACATAACCGGAACCGTCCAGATACACCACAAACAGTACCGCCTGCCCACTACCCTGGTAACCATCGGCTTCGGAACTGTTGTATCCATTGCCAATCAAGGCCGCCCATTTGCCATTGCTCATCAGGCGAATCTGGGGTGTCGAGTAGGTATAGCCAAGATCCGCGTCCGCATAGGTAGCATTGCTGCCACGGCCATCGGTAAACTCCAGAACCACGCTGGAGGCGGAAAACGAATCCGGGTCCGTGACGTCGAGCACATACAGCCCCTGGCCGCCGGCACGCAATGTACCCACCAGGAAGGTGCGCCAGCTACCATTGACATTCACATCACCCATGCTGATGGGGCCATCCACAAAATAACGATGGTCGTAGTCCGTGCTGGTCAGCTGCGGCAAACGGCTCATCACCGCCTCGGGGACATAGGCAAAGGCTTCCTGGCCATTATCTGCACGGAAAGCATGCATCATGCCATCATTGCCACCCACATAAACCATGGGCGTGCGATTGCGATAGCTGTTGATGAACCCGCGATAATTGTCAAAATCATAGATAAAGGGCGGCACACCCACATACGTCGGATCCGAATGGATCAGATCACCCAGACGATGATCCCGCTTACGGAACAATGTGCCTTCATTCTCGCCGACACCCCGCAGATACTCCACGCGCTCGACTTTGAGTCCATCGGCATTGCCGGTATCCGGATTGATATCGAACAGGTCCAGCTGCTGGGTCGTCAAACCGGCGGGGCTGAACTCACGCCCAGTCGCTGCACCATAGGTGTATACCTTGCGCAGATTTCTGAAAAACCCGTCGCTCTTTGTATCCAGCAGATCGCGCGCATCCCAGGAAGGAATGGGTGCGACCTGGCCGTCAGTCCCAATATCGTAGGCCAGCAACTGCCCGGTCCAGCCGCCGGTTTCGAAGCGTGCCTGAAATACTCGGCTGCCCGTACTGAGTGAGCCGGTATTCAGCGCTACCGCAGCGGCTGAACTGGTACGGTCGGCAATATTGGCCAGCGCTTCGGACAAGGCATCAACGATCTCTTTCGGCGACTTGGCGGAAACATAGGTGCCACGGCTGTTGTAGGCAGCGTGCCATAAATCATCAATGTTATCTGTAGTGCCATTAGTACTGGGGCTACCCCAGTTTCCATTTTCGGAAGGCCAGTTGGCCGCATTACCATTTACATCCGTATCTGGCCAGCCATCGCCATCCAGATCCACCAAATTCCCTTGCGCTCCAAAAGCAACGGTGTAAGTCACCATATGCTGCTTGGTATTGTTGTCGAAGGCGTCCGCAGGTACTTCATTAGGCAGATCCGGGCGCAAATCCAGATCGTAATAGCGCTTGGCCACATCGGCCACGGTATTGCTATACCCGTCCCCGTCCCGGTCTCCCACGCCCGGAGAACCCCCATTCCAGAAGCCGTCGGTAAACAGGATCGAGAAGTTCTTCTGACAGGAAGAGGTAATCGGGCTGACCTTGCCAGTGACATTGCCCCGATAGTATTCACCTGTTCGTCGCAGGGCATTCCTGAGCGGCGTGCCATGCCCATGCCAGTCAAAGGAGAACAGATCCGATACAATGCCATCATTATGTGCGGGATAGTCTGTGGTAGTCGCACTGGCCGGAGGCATCTCGACGAAGAGCCGGCCCCAATCATTGATCACGCTCAGGCCATAGCGAAAATAAGGAGCCTCGTCCAGCACCCAGGCTATGGCGCTCTTGGTGGCCATGGAACGCTTGCGATAATACTGATACCAGTTGGCAATATTCTGTTGCATTTCCGCCAGCGAGCGGCCAAAACCATCCGTGCCGCCAGTCCCATCGGCAACTTGTACACTGTCCGCACTAAAATCCAGACGACAGGTAGCTGTGCTATCACAATTATTTGCAGGATGGCCAACTTCCACATATTCAATAGTGGCCTGACTGGCATTAACGGTGACCCGATAGTGGCTGTCCCACAAGTCGACGATCCCGTTCGGGCCTATGGTGTGGTTGTCATTTTGCCCGCGTCTCGGTTTACTGCCGGAAAAGCCCTTGTCATCAATCCAGACATAGTAGCGAAAGCCGGAAAGATCATTGGTATCGTTATAACCATCTGAGCCGGGTTGCGGGTCGGAACGGGCAGCAAAGAAATCGGCATCCGGATACCCCGGGGGAGCCGGGTAATCCACAGAGGGGTCGTAATAGACCTTGTTCAAGCCCGCAGACCAGATTCGCCAGTCCTGATAGATTTCATTGTTGGCACAATAGGACAAGTTACCTCGACGGTTGCCATCCCGGCAGGTATAACCATACCCATAGATATGGTCATTTGTATTGAACAAATAAAAGAAGCGCGTCGAATTGGCCTCGGGCTGGGTATACTGGTTGGTCTGCCCTGGGGCAATCCACCAACCACAGTCCCAATTACCGTTGGCATCTGGTCTGCCCGGCACTTCAAAATTGTAGCTACAATGCATGCGGTGCCTTTCGGTCATCACCTCCCAATCCATGGAACCGGAATCATCCACCTCCAGAAAGACATTGGGATCCACGGATTGCGCCAGGTATAACGGAAAATCCGGCAAATCCAGCAGTGCAGCCCGGGCAGGCTGCACACCGGAGAAAAATGCCAGGCAACCGACCAAAAGCATGTGCTGTAACTTCTTGAATTCCATGATTATTCCTCCCGCCAGGGATTAATTGGAGCCATAACGGCGCACGAAATGCGATTCCACCACCGCTGTACCCGTATCGATTTCACCCACGCCTGCCGAGGCCACCCGGTAGACGAAGATATAGTTCTGCACCATGTCGTCACCTTCGAGCCCGGAACCAAACTTCACCCGAGC
>WFUE01000064.1 GCA_015485125.1 Lysobacterales bacterium
ATACCAGATATCACCAAAGCGTTTCTTTTCCGCCGGCCAGTCGGCAACCAGGCTGTGCCACTCCGGTTGCCGTTGAGCATTGGGCCTGAGCACCAGCAGATCCGATGTGGTACCGGCATACAGCAGCCCCTCGTGAAAGGTGAAATCACGTACGCGCGTGGCATTGGGCAGGTCATACTTGCGCCAGCGCACTCCGTCGAATTCCAGCAATGTACTGCCATTGCCCACATAGACCATGCCATTGGGCCCCTGCAGCACCTTGCGATTGGCGGTGTGAATCTTCAGCTCGGCCCGGGGCCACTGTGCCATGAAGGGCGTGCCCATGCCGGCGTCAGCCGCCAGCGCACTTCCCCAGAGAACCCAGGCCAAAACTGCAATCAATCGGATACTCAAGAAACACGCTCCCCCATACAGCCTTTATTGTAGAACATTTGCCCAAATACGGGCGATCGCATTGTACTGATCTAATCGCAAGCGTGAAAAAACCACAAATAGCGCACAGCTTCAGCATGCGCACCCCTCGCCCGGTAAAATTCTCCCATTGAACCTGCTATGCTTGTTTGCGGATTGAAAGGAGCGTCAACGGCCATGAAACATTCCACCATCTTCCTGATCACGCTGACAATACTGTGCGCCAGCGCCGCCCAGGCCGCCAAGGTTTACAAATGGGTGGATGCCGACGGACGCGTACATTATGAAAGCACCCCACCGCCGGTGGACCAGTATCAGACACTGGATATCAAGGAGCCGCCCCCCAGCCCCAAGCCGGAACGGCATTTTATCGATGACCAGCCCACGGCCGACAACGCGCAGGGGGAGCAGGCCAATACGGAAAACCTGCAACCCGACCGGGAGGAAATCGACCGCAAGCGCCGGGAAGTGATGCGTTACAACTGCGCGGCCGCGCGCAAGAACAAGATGACGCTGATCTCCTTCCGTCGCATCGAAGTTCCGGATGGCCAGGGCGGCAAGCGCCGGCTGACCGATGAAGAACGGGATGCCAAGCTGCGCGAGGCTGAACAGCAGATCAAGGAATTCTGCAAGGAAAACTGAAGTTTTACCCCTGCGTCCGGGCAATTTCCCGCGTCAACGGCAAGTCCAGACCCAGCGCGTCGGCCTGCTCCAGCGCCCTTTGCAGCCGGGCCGGCGCGGAACGCCCCATGCAGGCATGATCGGGGTCGGCGAGAAAAGCCTGCCCCATCTTCTCCAGCAGAACCGCCTCATCCAGTGCCGCACCGGTGAGCGCCGCCTGCAATTGCAATATTTCCCCTGCCAGCGCACGGGCAAAATCCCGATGATTTTCCCAGCAGGCACCCGTGGTTCCGCCGTAACGCAAGCCACCGATATTGGTGGTAAGGATATACAGGTTTTTCAGCACCAGTTCCTGCAGCAACACCTGTTCACTGTCCAGCACGCGTGCCTCCAGCCCCACCGCGCTCAAGGCATCGGCCACTCGTTGCGCGTTGGGGCCGAACACGGGTGAGGGCAGCAAGGGCAACGGCCCCTTGCCCGGCTTTTTTTCGAACCAGACCGAAATCACCGTCGGCTGCTCCAGACCAGCCTGCTGCCAGTGCATGGGCAACAGCTCATTCTGCAACAACAGCAGACGATCCTTCCAGACCTCGGGTATCTGGCGCAACACCGTCGGCAGGGCCGCCTCGCCCACGGCAATCACCACCAGCGCGGGGGCGGGCTGTGCTTGCGCCACCCGTTCCGGATCATCACCACGATTGACGGGAACCACCGGATGTCCCAGCCGCAAAAACCCGCGAGCCAGCACGCCACCGATCTCGCCCACCCCCCAGAGGACCACCGCTGGTTTCATTGGCGCATTCTCCTGCGTGAAAGGTGGGCATTATCCCCAATACAGGCGATCGACAGCCATACCACCTTCAGCCAGACGCAAACCCTGCAACCGATACCAGGCCTGATCCTGCCTGCGGGCACCGGGATTTCCCGCCAGCAGACGGCGGATCTCCAGCAGACGCGCCACATGGGCGGCCCGTTCCGGCATCCCCTGCCATCGCCTGCGCAGCGCCACCACCCGCTTGCGGGCCTCGGCCACCTCGCCCGCTTCCAGCCAGTGCAGAATTTCATCGATCTTGTCATGCATCGCTTCGGCTCCTCTCATGGACTGGCCACCATTGCGCCACAGGCCTGTCTCAAAACCTGAGACCCTGACTTTCGGCCGATGCAAAGACCCGCCCCCTGCACTACCATCGGCGCACTATCCGCTGCAAAAGGAAGCGACCTGATGAAACGCGTAGTACTGCTGCTGGCCGCGCTGCTGGCCAGCCACCTGCTCTGGGCAGCCCAGAGCCAGACCGAAATCGACATTCCCTACCAGTCCTTCAAGCTGGACAACGGCCTGACCGTACTGGTGCACGAAGACCACAAGGCCCCCATCGTGGCGGTCAACCTGTGGTATCACGTGGGCTCCAAGGACGAGAAACCCGGAAAGACCGGCTTTGCCCACCTGTTCGAGCACCTGATGTTCAACGGCTCGGAACACTGGGATGACGAGTTTTTCGCCCCCTTCGAAAAAGCCGGTGCCACCGACATGAACGGCACCACCTGGCTGGATCGCACCAATTACTTCGAATCCGTGCCCACCACGGCCCTGGACATGGCCCTGTGGATGGAGTCCGACCGCATGGGCCACCTGCTGGGCGCCATCACCCAGGAAAAGCTGGATGAGCAGCGCGGCGTGGTACAGAACGAAAAGCGCCAGGGTGAGAACCGCCCCTACGGCAAGATGTACGAAACCCTGATGAAATACAGCTTCCCCGAGGGCCACCCCTACAGCTGGACCACCATCGGCTCCATGGAAGACCTGAATGCCGCCACCCTGGAAGATGTCAAGGAGTGGTTCAAAAAATGGTATGGCCCCAGCAATACCGTGCTGACCCTGGCCGGTGACATCGATCTGGAAACCGCCCGCGCCAAGGTGGAGCAGTATTTCGGCAACATTCCCGCCGGCGAGCCGGTGCAGCACCTCAAGCGCTGGGTAGCCAAGCGGGAAGAAAGCACACGGGTGCAGCAATTCGACCGCGTGCCCCAGGCCCGCATCGTCAAGAGCTGGAACATCCCCGGCTACGGCGACCCGGAAAACCACGCCCTGCAACTGGCCGCCGCCACCCTGGGCCAGGGCAAGAACTCCCCCCTCTACCAGCGACTGGTCTATCAGGACCAGATCGCCACCAGCACCTCGGCCAGCACCATGGAAGGGGAAGCCGCCGGCCTGTTCATCCTCATGGCGGATGTCAAGCCGGGCGTGGACCCGAAAACCGTGGAACAGGCCATGGAAGAAGTCATGGCCGCCTATCTGAAAAAAGGCCCGGGCAAGAAGGACCTGGAGCGGGTCAAGACCAGTACCGTAGCCGACTTTCTCCGTGGCGCGGAAAAAGTGGGCGGCTTCGGCGGCAAGGCCCAGATTCTGGGCCGCAACCAGACCTATCTGGGCCGGGCCGATGCCTGGAAGGACTGGTTGCGTGATGTGCGTAACGCCAACGGCAAAAGCATCCGCGCCGCCGCCCGCAAATGGCTGAGCAGCGGCGACTTCAACCTGAGCATCCTGCCCTTCCCCGAAGGCAAGGTCACCGGCAAGGAAGTGGACCGCAGCCAGTTGCCCACGGTCGACAAGGTACCCGAACTGCGTTTCCCCACCCTGCAACACGCCCGCCTGAAAAACGGCGTGGAGGTGGTGCTGGCCGAGCGCCATGCCATGCCACTGGTGGAAATCTCCACCCTGTTCGACGCCGGCTACGCCGCCGATTTCGGCCAGCTGCAGGGCCGGGCCGACTTCACCCTGAGCATGCTGGATGAAGGCACCCGCAAGCGCAGCGCGCTGGAAATCGCCGCCGAAGCCGAGCGGCTGGGTGCCAACATCTCCGCCGGTTCCAGCCTGGACAGCTCCAGCGTGCGCCTGTCGGCCTTGAAGGAGAATCTGGATGATTCCCTGTCGCTCTATGCCGATATTCTGCGTAATCCCGCCTTCGACCCGGCGGAAATCGAGCGCCTGCGCGGCAAATGGCTGGCGCGCATCAAGAAGGAGAAGGCCCAGCCGCGCACGCTGGCCCTGCGCATCATGCCGCCCCTGCTCTACGGCAAGGATCATCCCTATGGCATCATCCTTACCGGCAGTGGCAGCGAACAAAGCATTCAGGCGCTGAAACGGGCGGACCTGGTAGCTTTCCACCAGCAATGGATTCGCCCGGACAAAGCCACCATTCTGGTCGCTGGCGACATCACCATGGACGCACTGCTGCCGCGACTGGAAAAAGCCCTGGGTGACTGGCAGGCCCCCGCCGTGCCCGCCGGGCAGAAACCGGAGAAAACCGCCGCCCTGCCGGACAAGCCCCGGGTCTTCCTGCTGGACAAACCCGGTGCGCAACAAAGTGTGATTCTGGCCGGCCGGCTGGCCCCGCCGATGAACAGCGAGCGCACCCTGCCCTTCGAAGTGATGAACGATGTCTTCGGCGGCAAGTTCAGTGCCCGGCTCAACATGAACCTGCGTGAGGACAAGCACTGGGCCTACGGTGCCTACAGCTTCGCCATCGGCGCCCGCGGCCAGCGGCCCTGGCTGGCCACCGCGCCGGTACAGACCGACAAGACCATCGAAGCCATGCAGGAAGTGCTCAAGGAAGTGCGGGCCATGGCCGGCCAGCAACCACCCAGCGCGGAAGAGATCCAGAAGATCCGCAACAACGAGATCCGCAGCCTGCCGGGCAAATACGAAACCACCCGTGCGGTGCTGGGCGCTTTGGTCAACATCCGCAAATACGGCTTCCCGGACGACCATGTCATCACCTACCAGAAGCGGCTGGAAAACCTGCGCGATGACGTCGTGGTGGCGGAAGCCCGCCGGTTCATGAAACCCGAGGTGCTGACCTGGGTGGTGGTGGGCGATCTGTCCAGGATCGAGGACGGCATCCGCAAGCTGAACCTGGGTGAAGTCCATGTGCTGGACAAGGACGGCCAGATCGTTCGCTGAAGCGAGATCTTCATCGCAGGGACAAGCCGGCCCGCATGCGGGCCGGCTTTTTTGTGCCGGGCTGTCAACCCTTGTGCCCGTTCGTTCGTTCTCCTCACTGACACGACCCTCTTTGCACAACCGGCCTCAAACACTATGATGGGATACAGCTTGTCGGAACACTGGATGATGGAATCTGCCCGCGATGACAGCGACAGTCAGGCCCGCATGCGCCTCGACCGCTTTCTGGCCGGGGCCGAAGCCCGTGCCTTCCGCATGGCGCGGCTGGCCACCCGCAACGATGAAGAAGCCCTGGACATCGTGCAGGATGCCATGCTGGGCTTTGCCCGCCGCTACGCCAGCAAGCCGGAAGAGGAATGGCCCCCCCTGTTCCATACCGTGCTCAACTCCCGTATTCTCGACTGGCACCGCAAACAGAAGGTACGCCGGCGCTGGCGGGTGTTCTTCCAGCGGGACGACGACGAAGCCGACCCGCTGGAACAGGCCCCGGACCTGCACGAAACCGGCCCGGCCGGGGAACTGGAACAGGATCAGTGCCAGCAGGTGGTGCAACAGGCGCTGGCCGCACTGCCCCCGCGCCAGCGCCAGGCCTTTCTGCTACGCAACTGGGAAGGCTACAGCGTGGCCGAAACCGCTCGCATCATGGGCTGTGGCGAAGGCAGCGTCAAAACCCATCTGTCCCGCGCGCTGAAAGCCCTGCGCGAACAACTGCAGGAGTTGAATCATGAATGACGAAACACTGAAGCAACAGATCGTCGAAGCGCTACAACAGGACTGCGAAACCCTGCCCGCCCACCTGCGCTCCCGCCTGAACCAGGCCCGGCAACAGGCGCTGGAGGCAGCCACGGCCGACGCGCGCCACCACCGCTGGTTGCGTTACGGCCTGCCCGCCGGGCTGGCCACGGCCTGCACACTGGTACTGGCCCTCTGGCTGGGGCAGCCGGATGTGCCCACATCCGCCACGCCGACAGCCAGCACCGCCTTGCAAGCGGAAGACCTGCAACTGCTGGCCGAACCCACGGATCTGGAACTGATCGAGGATCTGGAATTCTATGCCTGGCTGGAGCAGGTGGATGACGGTACCAGCTGAACTGCTGCTGCTCTGCTGCCTGAGTGGGCCGGCCCTGGCCGAAACCCCGGCTGACCAACGGGCGGAAGCGCCCCTGCCGGACCAGGCCATGCTGGAATTTCTGGCCACCTTTGCCAGCGAAGACGGGCAATGGACCGACCCCGAAACCATCGAACAACTGAAACTGGAGAACACACAAGCCCCGGAAAAGGCTGCCGAACACGAAGGAACAACCCCAAGGCACAAACCCGGGGCCCGACAGCCATGAAGACACTGCTTGCCGTACTGCTGCTGTTTTGCGCCCTGCCCGGTCAGGCGCTGGACTGGGATGCACTGAGCGCCGAGGAACAACGCATCCTGCTGCCCTTTGCCAACCAATGGGCCGAACTGCCGGAAGCGCAGCAGGAAAACCTGCGCAAGGGTGCCCGCGCCTGGCTTTCCATGAGCCCGGAACAGCGCCAGCAGGCCCGCCAGAAACTCAAGCGCTGGCAGCAACTGCCACCGGAGAAGAAACAGAAACTGCGGCAC
>WFUE01000065.1 GCA_015485125.1 Lysobacterales bacterium
GTCTACGACTTCACCGTGAACGTGGATCCGTGGGCCTTCATGATTGGCGTGGGCACCAAGTTCTGAGTTGGCGTGGGGCATTGCGCTGCAATGCCCCGAACCACTGGCGGTTCACATGCCCTCCTCTCCCGTTCTCTCCGTGAACCGTCTTCATTGACGCCCTGTCTGGCACAGGGCGTTTTTTTTATCCGCCGGCTTGAGTAAGATGGGGCCGTTCTCAGCCACAGGGTTCCATCATGAAAAAACTGCTGCTTGCTTTTCTGACCGCCACGGTCATCAGCCTGGCCCATGGCGCCGACAAGGCCGAACGGCCCAGGGTCCGCATCGTCACCAACATGGGCACCATCGTGGCGGTGCTCTATGCCGACAAGGCCCCGGAGACGGTAAAAAACTTCCTGCGCTATGTGGATGAAGGCTTCTACAACGGCACGGTTTTCCACCGGGTCATCAGCTCCTTCATGATTCAGGGCGGCGGTTTCGACACCAACCTTCAGAAAAAGCCCACCCATGAACCCATCCGCAATGAAGCCGGCAATGGCCTGAAAAACAAGCGCGGCACGCTGGCCATGGCCCGCACCATGGATCCCCATTCCGCCACGGCCCAGTTCTTCATCAACGTGGTGGACAACCCTTTCCTGAACTACAAGTCCCCCAAGAATGGCCGTACCTTCGGCTACGCCGTGTTCGGCAAGGTCATCAAGGGCATGAAAGTGGTGGACAAGATCCGCTATGTGGAAACCGGCCCCGGCGGCCCCTTTCCCAAGGATGTGCCGCAAAAGCCGGTCATCATCGAAAAAATCGAACGCATCCAGGACTGAAGCCGTGCAAACCCTGGGCGATGCCCTGTTCATCGCCGATCTGCATCTGGAGGAAACCCGGCCGGATACCTGGCAGCACGCCCGGGCGGTACTGACGCATGCCAGCGACATGGGGCTGGATCTCTTCATCCTCGGCGACCTGTTCGAAAGCTGGATCGGCGATGATGGCGTCACCGCATTCGAACAAGCAGTCATCGACACCTTGAAACCGATCACCACGGCGGGAAACCACGTGTATCTGCAACACGGCAACCGGGATTTTCTCCTCGGCGATGCCTTCTGCGAAGCCTCTGGCGCCAGCCTGCTGCCCGACCCATGGCTTTGCCTGTCTGACCGTGGGAGAACCCTGCTCAGCCATGGCGATGCCTGGTGTACCGATGACAGCGCCTACCAGGCCCTGCGCGCGCAGGTGCGCGACCCGGCCTGGCAGCAGGCCATGCTCGCCCAGCCGGTGGAAGCACGGCGGCAACTGGCCCGGCAGGCGCGCAAACAAAGCCAGGCACATCAGAGCCAGGGGGAAGCAACCCTGCTGGATGTCAACGCACAGGCCATCGAACAAGCCTTTCTGAAGCACGATGCCGACCTGATCATCCACGGCCATACCCACCGCCCCGACCGCCACGAATACACGCTGGCGGGCCGCCCGCGTATACGCATGGTGCTGGGGGATTGGCACCCGGATGGTGAAATACTGCTCTACCGACAAGGCCAGTTCCAGCCACTGAACAGCCGGGATTTTCTCCGCGGCTGACACCGCATCAGAAACAACAACCGAGACGGCGCAATTCTCCCTCACCAAAACCCGCGTGCAAGCGCGCCTCGCAGTTGAACGGCCCGCTCAGCCCCCTGGGGTAATAAACTTCCAGCAGTTCCTGGAAGGTTTGTTCCACCGGTTTTCCCGCCTGTTCACAGGCCCAGGCAAACCAGCGGTTGCCCTTGGCCACATGGGCCACTTCCTCGCGCAGGATCACATCCAGTACTTCGCAGCTGGCGGCATCACCGATGGCGGCAAAGCGCTTGCGAATGCCTGGCGTCACATCCAGCCCGCGCGCCTCCAGCACCCGTGGCACCATGCCCATGCGCGCCAGCAGGGCATGATCCGTCTTCACCGCCATTTCCCACAAACCATTGTGGGCCGGAAAATCTCCGTAGGCATGCCCCAGCGCCTGCAAGCGTTGCTGAAGCAAGCCAAAATGCCGCGCCTCGTCGGCGGCCACCTCCAGCCAGTCGCGCACAAAATCCCCGGGCACCTCGCGAAAGCGCCAGGCCGCATCCAGCGCCAGATTGATGGCATTGAACTCGATATGGGCAATGGCGTGCAGCATGGCCGCCTGCCCCTGTACCGTCCGCAACGACCGCTTGGGCAAGTCACGCGGATGTACCAGTTCGGGCCTCGCAGGCCGGCCCGGGTCCGGCACGGGTATGGGTGGATCTTCCGGGGTGAACACCAGCTGCCCCCGTTGAAAAGCCTGCCACAATGCCTGTACCTGCCGGCACTTTTCCACGGGGTCCGGCTCCATCAGAGCCTGGTGTAATGCAGGGTAACCATTCATCGGCGCATTATCGCATGCCCGCATGCCAATGGCTTCAAAACTCACCAGCCGGACAGCACAAAAAAGGGCCGGAAAAAACCGGCCCAAGCCCCAACCATCGACAGGGTTCCACAAAATACTCAGGAAGGCATGCACTGCCCTTCCATGCGGTGTTCGATGAACAACTGCACCATCTCCTCAACGAAGGCCAGTTGATCGTCATCCAGCACAGTCCGTATCTCCGCCTTGAGATCTTCCTTCCAGAGAATCAGCGACCGGGTCAGCTCGGCCTGCGCATCGGCGATCGCCTCCACCTTTTCCCGGTCGTACTCCCGCTGACCGGCCGTCAGATCCAGCAGATCAAAGCGGTTGGCCAGCATCTGCTGAATCAGGCTCTGCCCAGCCGGCAGGTTTTTCAGCACAAGGGTGCGGATTTGCGACTTCTGCTCATCAGTCAACTGGTATTGGCTGGCCAGATCGCGCAGATCATTCAGTATCTGCAACAACCCTGCCAGCGTACAGGGCTGATCGGCCTTGGCCTACATGCCATCATGGACACGCGCACTGGCGGCAGTCGCCACACCCAGGAACAACAAGGGCGAAAGCACCCAGGCGAGTTTCTTGGCTTTCATACTTCACTCCTTCACTTGTAAAACAGGGGGTCTGCAAGCGGCGTCATTGGCACCGCCTACAGAACACAGACTAATGCGCGGCTGTAATAGGGGTGTTTTCGATTTGTATGCAAATGTGAACGGATATCGGAGTTGAACATCCAAATCCAATGGTGTTATACTTCACTACAACACCAAATGAGGACTTGACCATGACCAAGCCGAGCAAAAAAACATTTCAGCGTCTGGCCCTGTTTCTGGCCATGCCCCTGTCCTTGCTGGTCACCATTCCCTTCAGCCAGGTTACCGTCCACGGGCTGCAACAGGCCATGCGCGGTCAAACCGCGCCGATGAGCGAGGAAGACCGCAATCCACATCTGGGGCGCGTCACCCGTGAAATGGTGGAAGTGCTGATACTGCCCTTTGCCGCGCGCAACCATCGTGAGTGAGCCACGGGCATGACCCCCGATTGGGACGACAACCAGCCCATCTACCGGCAACTGGCACAACAGGTCGAAAGCAACATCCTCGACGGTGCGTTGAAGGAAGGCGAAGCCATCCCCTCGGTACGCACGGTGGCCGCGGAGATGCAACTCAACCCCATCACGGTCTCCCGCGCCTACCAGCTGCTGGCGGATGACGGCCTGCTGGAAAAGCGGCGCGGACGCGGCATGTTCGTGCGCGAAGGCGCCCGGCAGCAACTGATTCATCTGCAGCAGGCCCGCTTCATGCAGCAGGAATGGCCCCGCGTACTGCAACGCATTCAACAACTGGAGCTGGACCCGGAAGCGCTGATTCAGCAGTTGCAATCCCTGTCCGGCAAACCGGCTTCGTCCTGAAGCGCACTGGAAGGAGAACCCACAGCCATGAGCGCCATCATTCAGGCCAAAAATCTCAGCAAGACCTATGGCAACAAGCAGGCACTTAATGATGTCAGCCTCGATATTGAAGCCGGCCGCATCGTCGGGTTGATCGGCCCCAATGGCGCGGGCAAGACCACGCTGATCAAGGCCCTGCTGGGCATGACGCCGGTCAAGGGTCAACTGCGGGTAGCCGGCCTCGACCCGCACCGGCAACGGGCACGGCTGATGGAACGGGTCAGTTATATCGCCGATGTGGCCGTGCTGCCCCGCTGGATCACTGCCGGCCAGCTGATGACCTTCATCGAGGGCGTACATCCGGGATTCAGCCGTGAACATGCCATGCGCCTGCTGGCACGCACGGAAGTGAAACCCGAGCACCGGGTGCGGCAACTGTCCAAGGGCATGATGGCCCAGCTGCATCTGGCCGTGGTCATGGCCATCGATGCCAGCCTGCTGGTACTCGACGAGCCCACGCTGGGGCTGGACATCCTCTACCGCAAGGCCTTCTATGACACACTGATCCATGAATACCACGACGAACGGCGCAGCATCCTCGTCACCACCCACCAGGTGGAGGAAATCGAACACTTGCTTACCGACGTGGTATTCATCCGCCGGGGCCGCATCGTGCTGCAAGCCAGCATGGAAACCCTGGCCGACCGTTTCGCCACCCTGATCTGCCGCCCGGAAAAGCAGGCGGAAGCCGAAGCACTGGGCCCCATACAGCACAAATCCCTGCTGGGCAAGCAGGTATATTTGTTTGACGGGGCAGACCGCTTCCAGCTGGCGGCACTGGGTGAAGTGCATACCCCGGGCCTGGCCGACCTGTTCGTGGCCCTGATGCAGGAGCAAGGCGCATGATGAAACAACGCATGATTACCCTGTTGCGGCGGGAATACTGGGAACACAAGACCGGTTTTTTCACCACGCCCATCGTGGTGGGTGCCGTATTGCTGGTCTTTCTGCTCATGGCCTGGGTGCTGGCCACGCAGGCCAGTGATGAATTTGCCGGCGGAAACTGGGTGCTGAAAGAACAAATCCGCAATCTGAGCCTGCTCGGCGATGCAACCCTGCGCCAGCACTGGAGCGGTATCTTCATTGCCGTGGACGGCATCTTCAACCTCACCCTGTTCACCGTGCTGTTTTTCTACCTGCTGGGCACCCTGTCCGACGACCGCAAGGACCGCTCCATCTTGTTCTGGAAATCCATGCCCGTCAGCGACAGCGAAACCGTGCTCTCCAAACTGCTGACCGCGCTGATCGTGGCCCCGGCCATCATGCTGGCCGCCGAGTTCCTCACCCTGCTGGCCGGCACGCTGCTGTTCTGGTTCTGGCTGCTGTTTCAGGATGCCCCTGCCTGGCGGCTGAGCTTCGGTGCCGCGCCGCTGTTCAGCCACACGCTGACCAATGCGCTCAACTACCTCATTCACGGCCTGTGGATGCTGCCCCTGTACGGCTGGCTGCTGCTGGCCTCCGCCGCCGCGCGCCGGCGGCCTTTCCTGCTGGCCACCGCGCCCCTGCTGGCACTGGTGATCCTGGAAAACTTTTTCAGCCTGCTGGCCGACTGGAGCCTGCGTGACAACTTCATCACACCCTACATCGTCAACCGCTTCAAGGACGGCATGATTCCGGTCCAACTGCATCTGGGCGGCGCGCACGGCAGCCTGCAAACCGCTACCCTGAAACTGGGTGAACAGGGCAGCCACCTGGCCACGCAACTGCTGGCCCGGCCGGAAATGTGGGTCGGCATCCTCCTGGGCGGCCTGTTCATTGCTGTGGCCATCGGCTTTCGCCGCTACCGGGAAGACGGCTGATAGATGGCCAGATGCACCAAGGATTGGCGCATCTCACAAACCATCTGAGCAGAAACCCCGTCACATGCCTGTAAAATCAGTTACTTGCCTGCTGGCACGCAACCTGCAAGTCAGCAGGCAAACCCAAGCCGGACCAACGACATGAGCATTTTTTCCCGTCTGACCGACATCATCAACGCCAATCTCAACGCCCTGCTGGAAAAGGCCGAAGACCCGGTAAAAATCATCCGCCTGATGATTCAGGAAATGGAAGACACCCTGGTGGAACTGCGCTCGGAGGCCGCGCGCACCATCGCCGAACGCAAGGAACGCAACCGTCATCTGCAATGGCTGGAAGAGGAAGTAGAAGAATGGAACCGGCGGGCGGAGCTGGCCATCAGCAAGGAACGGGAAGATCTGGCCCGCGCCGCCCTTACCGAAAAACACGCCCTGCAACAGCGGCAGGAAGCCACCCGCAAGGAGCTGGCCCAGCTGGATGAAACCCTGGACCGGATGGCCGAAGACATCCGTCAACTGGAAAACAAGCTGGCCGACGCCCGCAAGCGACAGTCACTGCTGAGCATGCGCGAGAAAACCGCCCAGGCACGGTTGAAGGCGCGCAGCCAGCTGCACAACGGCAAGCTGGATGAAGTCTTGCAGCGCTTTGAAGCCGCCGAGCGCAAGATCGACCGCACCGAGGCCGAAGGCGAGGCACAGGCACTGGGCAGCAAGCCCGACCTGGCGCGCGCGTTCGACGAACTGGAGCAGGCCGACCGGGTGCAAAGCGAGCTGGAACAACTGAAGCAACGCATGCAGGAAAAACAAGACCATGAGTGAAGTACTGCTGATTCTCATTGTGGTGGTGGTCCTGCCCATCTGGATCATCGCCCACTACACCACCAAGAACCGGGCGCTCAAGACCCTGACCCCGGAAGAAGAAACCCTGCTGGCCGAACTGTGGGAATCCGCCCAGAAGATGGAAGAACGCATTGATGTGCTGGAGAAGATTCTCGATGCGGAAAACCCCGGCTGGAGAGAGCGCCATGACCCCATCTAGGCCCCCGCCGCTGCAAAGCCCCAACCCCCAGCGACTGTATCGCAGCGAGGAACATCGCGTGCTGGCCGGCGTCTGTGGTGGTCTGGCGGAATACTGGGATCTGGATGTGGTGGTCGTCCGGCTGGCCTTCATCGCCCTGCTGCTGTTCGCCTTTCCCATTGCCTTTTTCGGCTATCTGGCACTGGCCATTTCCATCCCCAGGCGGCCGGAGAATCTGGCGGAAAGCAAACCGGAAGAGCGGCAGTTCTGGCGGGAAGTCAGTCACAAGCCCGGCCATACCGTCGGTGCCCTGCGCCACCGGCTGCGCCAGATCGACCGGCGCATCCAGCGGCTGGAAAAGCATGTGACCTCGCGCGCCTTTGCCGTGGATCGTGCCCTGCGGGCCGCCGCGGCAAAAACTGAACCGGCGCCCGACGAACAGGAAAACCGCCCTCAGGGCAGCAACAGCTGAAAAACGCCCCCGCCCAGCGGCCCGCCATTGAACAGCCGGGTTTGCCCACGCCGGCCCTGGTTTTCATGCAGCGCCGCCACCCGGCCGGCAAAAAACAGCCCCAGGCCGGTGCTGCCCATGCCGGATTGTACCGGGGCTTCCGGCGCGTTCCCCAATGCCAGCAGGTTTTCCGGGTAGCCCTCACCGTTGTCGGCCACCTCCAGCAACAGGCAATCTTCCTCCACCGCCGCCCGGATCCGGATGCGGTCGCACGTGTAGCGGATGGCATTGTTGATCAAGGTATTCAACGCACTGGCCACCAGCCGTTCGTCGAAAAACCATAGCAGGTCATCCGCGCATTCCAGCTGCAAGTCCAGCCCGCGTTGTTGCATCAACGCCGCATGTTCGGCCTGCAAGCCCTGAAAAAACTCCGGCAGATAGATTTCTTCCAGTTGCAGGCTGTATGCGTGATCCAGTTTGTACAAGCCCAGCAATTGCACCATGGCGTGGCTGAGGCGGGCGGTTTCATAACTGAGCATGGCCGCGCTTTCCGGTGCCTGTGCCTGCAAACCCGGCAGGCAGGCTTCCAGTTCCTGCCGCACCAGCGCCAGCGAGTTTTTCATTTCGTGGATGCTGCTGGCCAACAGCCAGGAAAAATCGCCTGGCTCATTCATCGCCCTGCTCCAGCGCCACATCCAGCTCATCCGCCAGTTTGATCACCTGCGCCCGCAGCTTGCTGTAGCGTTCATGGCGGTAGTCATCCGCCGGCAGGTCGGCGATGCTTTCAATCAGCTGCCAGGCCTCCTCCAGCGCCTCGGCTTCACGGTCGTTTTCCGCCAGTTCAAAGCAGGATTGCGCCGCATTGAGCACATAGGAAGCATTGCCCGGCGCCAGCTTGACCGCCTTGCGGAAGGCCTTGAGGGCATCCATCCAGTCTTTCTGCCGGTAGTAGCGCACGCCTTCGCTGTTGAATTCCGCCGCCATGTCGTAGGTTTTCTGCGCCTCCTTGTTCTGCTCGCGCCGGGCCAGCTGGTTGCGAATGCGCGGGTCGTCCTGGTGTTTTTCCGCCAGCTCCTTCAAACAGGCTTCGGCTTTCTCCGGGTTGCCCGCCTTGGTGTGAGCATCGGCCAGTTCCAGCAGGGTGTCCGGATCCTGCACGCCCTGCAACTGCTCGGCTTCTTCCAGTGCCTCGTCCCGCTCGGCAGCCGCTTCCTTTTCCTTGCCCTCCTTTTCCAGCAGGTCGGCGGTACACAGGCGACCGCGAATCACGGCTTCCAGCTTGTCGCGGAAAGACTTGCGCAGGCCCTTGATCTGTTTGCGAAACTCCTCCGCCCTGCGCCGGTCGGTGAGGCCACCGCCGCCGTCCATGTCGTCCAGCAGGGCGCGGGCGTAGAGTACATAGCGGTTGGCGTTGTGATGACGGGTATTCACCGAATGCTTTACCGCCAGTCGGCGGGCCCGCAGGCGCCATTCCTTGTCGCCGTTTTCCTCGGCCACGTCCCCCAGGGCATCCAGCCGCTCCACCGACTTGGAAGACATCTGCACCGCCTGTTCCAGCACTTCCTGCGCGGCTTTCATATCGCCCACCTCCATCAGTACCTTGGCCAGCCAGTCACGGGCGGCGAGAAAGCGGTGCTGGGTGGCAATGGCCTTTTCCAGCGCTTTCTGCGCGCGGGTGTAATCGCGCTGGTAGTAATAGCACTGCCCCAGCCCCAGCCAGGCCCAGGCCAGCTCGCGTTTTTTCAGAATCGCCCGAAACAGCTGGATGGCCGCGTCGTAACGGCCCAGGTCCATCAGCATCCGCCCCTGCAAACGGTGGATGTACATGGCATAGCGCGGGTGCTTTTTCAAAATGATGTCGGCTACCTGCAAGCCCGCCTCCAGCTGCCCGCCCTCGATGGCGCGATAGATGGGCTCCAGCGCATGCTTGCGGGTCAGGGCCTTTTCCAGCCGCTGCTGCAACACCGGCAGGCCGAAGGGCTTGGTGAGATAGTCGTCCGGCTCGTACAGCAGCGAGGCCAGCACCATGGGCGCGGCATCCTCGGCGGTGACCATGATGAAGATGGTGGAAGGGCGAATCAGCTTCTCGTGCACCAGCTCGTCGTGCAGTTCCTGCCCATCCATGCCCTCGCCCAGGTTGTAGTCCACCAGAAAGAT
Source organism: Lysobacterales bacterium (assembly GCA_015485125.1). Taxonomy (GTDB): domain Bacteria; phylum Pseudomonadota; class Gammaproteobacteria; order Xanthomonadales; family S139-57; genus S139-57. The sequence goes on from WFUE01000065.1 coordinate 9,262, forward strand.
GTCATAGCCGCGTTCCCGCGCAGATTCCAGTGCATCCTTCGCGTTGCCGGCCTCGTGCACCGTGCCGCATTCCAGTTTTTCCATCATCCCGCGCAGGGAGCGGCGAAACTGGTAGAAATCATCGACGATCAGACACTTTTTCCGGCTCAGGTCATAGCTCATTCCGACTCCTTGTACGGCCAGGCAGCCTCTCCAGCGCCATTTCAAACGAACAGGCAGGCAAACATGCTAGCATGTGCGGCCCAAATCCCCCATGCCTGCCAGACTTGCACGCACGCTCATGAGCCAGAAGCTGAACCACCTGCGCCAAGCCATCGATCAGGCCATGCTGGCCGACCGGCCCGCCCTGCGCAAGCGCTGGAAGGGGCTGGAGCGCCGGCGCAACCAGGGCAAGCCTTGGGATCAGGGCTTTGCCCGGCTGGAGCAGGATGTACAAGCCTCCATCGCCCGCCGCAGTGCCCGTGCCAGCAGCATACCCGGCCCCCGCTTTCCCGAAGAACTGCCGGTCAGCCAGCAGCGGGCCCGCATCGAACAGGCCATCGCCGAACACCCGGTGGTTATCATCGCCGGGGAGACCGGCTCCGGCAAAACCACCCAACTGCCCAAAATGGCCCTGAGCCTGGGGCTGGGGGCCGCCGGCATGATCGGCTGTACCCAGCCCCGGCGCATTGCCGCCCGCAGCATGGCCGAACGGGTGGCCGAGGAGCTGGGCGTCACCCAGGGCGGGCTGGTGGGCCATCAGGTGCGCTTCACCGACAAGACCGGGCCCGACACGCTGATCAAGTTCATGACCGACGGCATACTGCTCAGCGAAACGCGCACCGACCCCCTGCTGCTTCAGTACGAAATGATTCTCATCGACGAGGCCCACGAACGCAGCCTCAACATCGATTTTCTCCTCGGCTATCTGAAGCGCATTCTGCCCCGGCGACCCGATCTCAAGGTGGTCATCACCTCCGCCACCATCGACACCGAACGCTTCTCGCAACACTTCAATGGCGCGCCGGTGATCGAGGTTTCCGGCCGTGGCTATCCGGTGGAAGTGCGCTACCGGCCGCTGGAAGACGCCCAGGGCAAGCCCAAGGAACTGCACAAGGGCATACTGGAGGCCATCCACGAACTGGAGCAGACCGACCCCAGCGGTGACATTCTGGTGTTTCTGCCTACCGAGCGCGACATCCACGAAAGCCGGGAATGGCTGCACAAGCAGCGCCTGCGCCATACGGAAATCCTGCCCCTGTTCGCCCGCCTTTCCGCCGCCGACCAGCACCGCATCTTCCACCCCGGCCCGCAAAGACGGGTCATCCTTTCCACCAACATCGCCGAAACTTCGCTGACGGTGCCGCGCATTCGCTTCGTCATCGACTCCGGCCTGGCGCGCATCAGCCGCTACAACCCGCGCAGCCGGGTGCAACGCCTGCCGGTGGAAGCCATCTCCCAGGCCGCCGCCAACCAGCGGATGGGCCGTTGTGGCCGCCTGGGGCCAGGCATCTGCATTCGCCTGTACGACGAGGCCGACTTTGCCGCCCGCCCCGCCTTCACCCAGCCGGAAATCCAGCGCACCGCCCTGGCCTCGGTTCTGTTGCGCATGCTGGAACTGAAGCTGGGCGAGCTGGAGGATTTCCCCTTCATCGACCCGCCGGACGAACGGCAGATCAAGGATGCCCGCCAGGAACTGCTGGAATTGCAGGCACTGGATGAGCAGGGGCGGATCACCGCCACCGGCCGCGCATTGGCCAGGCTGCCGGTGGATGTGCGCTTTGGCCGCCTGCTGCTGGCCGGCAAGGAACACGGCTGCCTGAAGGAAATGCTGGTGCTTGTTGCCGCCCTCAGCCTGCAAGATCCGCGTGAACGCCCGCAGGACAAAACCCAGGCCGCCGACCAGGCCCATGCGGAATTTCGCGATACCGAATCCGACTTCACCGGCCTGCTCAAACTATGGCAATGGTTCCACCAGCAACGCAAGGCCCACAGCCGCAGCCAACTGCGCGAGCACTGCCAGCGGAAATTCATCCACTACCTGCGCATGCTGGAATGGCAGGATCTGCATCGCCAGCTCAGCCAGACCGTGCGGGAACAGCAATGGCCCGTCAACGACCAGCCAGCCGATGACGAAACCCTGCACCGGGCACTGCTACCCGGCTTTCTCGGCCTTATCGGCATGCAGGACGAGAAAACCCTCTACACCGGCGCGCGCGGCAAGAAATTCCATCTCTTTCCCGCCTCGGTGCTGGCCCGCAAGCCACCCCGCTGGCTGGTAGCCGCCGAAATCGTCGAAACCAGCCGTACCTGGGCCCGCACCTGCGCCGCCATTGATCCCGCCTGGCTGGAACAGGCTGGCCGGCACCTGCTGAAATACCGCTATCACAGTCCCTGGTGGTCAAAAAAGCGTGGCCGGGTCATGGGCAAGGTGCAGATCACCCTCTTCGGCCTGCCCATCGTACAGGAACGCAACATCCACTACGCCCCGCACGACCCGCACACCGCCCGGCAACTGTTCCTGCAACACGGGCTGGTGGAAGGCCAGCTGCACCCCCTGCCGGATGTGATTGCCCACAACCTGCAACTACGCCAGGAAGTGGAAGCACTGGAACACCGTCAACGACGACAGGACCTGCTGGTGGCCGACCGGGATCTGGTGGCTTTCTACGCGGAACGTCTGCCAGAGAACATACTTGATATCAAAGGGTTGCAAGCGTTTCTTGCCAACCCACAACAGGCCGAACAACTGAAAATGCAGACCGCCGACCTGCTGCTCAAGGCCCCGGATGAACAGGATCTGCAACAATACCCGGAACAAATCCAACTCAACGGGCAGATCTTTGCCCTCAGCTACCACTTCCAGCCCGGAGAATCCACCGACGGCGTGACCTTGCATGTGCCGCTGCAACGGCTGAACAGCCTGGATGAAGCCCCCTTGAGCTGGCTGGTGCCGGGTCTGTTGCGGGAGAAACTGGAAACCCTGCTACGCAGCCTGCCCAAGAACCAGCGTCGCGCGCTGGTGCCCATTCCACACATCGTCAACCAGTTGCTGGAACCCTGGCCAGCCTGGCCACAGACACAACACCTCTACACCTGGCTGAGCCTGCGCCTGGCCGAACAGGGCCTGCGCATGTCCGCCAGCGGTTTTCACGCCATCGAATTGCCCGAGCATTTGTACATGAACATCCGTGTGGAAGACGCCCACGGTGGATATCTGGGTCAAGGGCGTGACCTGGGCCAGTTACAGCAGCGACACGGCAGACAGGCACAAAAGGCCTTCAGCCGGGAAAGCGGCAGCCAGTGGCACCGTGACGGGCTGCAAAACTGGGATTTCGGCCCCCTGCCGGAAACAATCACCCTGAAAAACGGCAGCAAGGCCTGGCCGGCCATCGTCGAAAACACGGCCGGCCAACCGGCCCTGCGCCTGCTGGACAACCCCGGCAAGGCCCGCCAAGCCCAGCAGCAAGGTCTGCTTTGCTGGCTGCGGCTGCAACTGGCCGGGCCGCTGAAGCAGCTCAAGCGCAAACTGCCCCTCAGCCGGCAAAGCTGCCTGCTCTACAAACCCGTGGATGACTGCGAAAACCTCAAGGACGAAGTCATCGACAGCCTGCTGCAACAAAGCTGCGAAAACGCCTGGAAAATTCGCAGCGCCGAAGCCTGGCAGGCCTTTCTCAAGCAGGTGGATGACACCCTGTGGAAGCAGGCCCACGCCATCTGCCGCCATCTGGACCAGATCCTGCCCCTCTACCATCAAGTGCGCAAAAGCTTGCAGACACTGGAAGAAGACGGCACATACCCCGAAGCCTGGGCCGACATGAGCGAGCAGCTGGAAAACCTGCTCTATCCCGGTTTCCTGCTGGAACTGGACGAAACTCGCCTGGCCCACTACCCGCGCTATCTCAAGGCCATGAATATCCGCCTGCAAAGACTGCAACACAAGCCACAACAAGACCGGGAAAAACAGCAGAAAATCCAGCCCTGGTGGCAGTACTACCAGCAATGGTGGGCCGAACACGAGCAATACACCCCCGCCTTCGACCACTACCGCTGGCTGCTGGAGGAATACCGCGTCTCCCTGTTCGCGCAGGAACTGAAAACCGCCCAGCCGGTATCTGAAAAACGGCTGGAACAAGCAAAGAAAGCCTTGCAGGAAAGCCTGTGAGCCCGGCCCTGCTCACAGCTCACAGCCAAACCAGAATCAGGACAACAACTCCAACGATAACAACTGGTGTGATGGCATCAGATAGTACAAGCAGGCAGGCTGGCCGATCAGGCCGGACTGCTGCAACTGCAGGCGATGATCTCCCCGCTCCAGTGGAAAGCACTGGTCACCCACACAAACATACCACGTATATGAGCGCTCGGAACGCTCGGATTCCAGCCGGATTTCCCCTTTCACACTACAGACCTCGCCCGCCCTCAGGCCGGTTTGTACCGTTTTCACATGCCGCCAGAGCAGGAAGCCTACCATCAGTGCAAAAAAGGCCGTCAAGGCCAGAAAGGTCAGCATCGCATCCACCGTCAAGGCTTTAGCACGCATGCGATCCAGCATAAAGGC
>WFUE01000066.1 GCA_015485125.1 Lysobacterales bacterium
ACCTGGCTGGCGTCTACTGGAGTCTCAGGGACTACAGCAACGCCATGGATCTCTGGACCCGTACCCTGAAGATTCGCGAGCAGTTACACGATGAAGTGGGCGTGGCCAAGACCCTGAATAATATCGCCCTGATCTATCAGGCTCGCGGCGAACTGGACAAGGCGGCCCAGTGGATGCGTACCGCCCTGCAAACCGCTTTGCGGGTGGACAGCAAAGCCATGCAGGTGGTGATTCTCGGCAACCTGGGTGATATCGAGACAGAAAATCGGCACTTTGACACGGCTGAGCAGTATTACGACAAGGCACAAGAGATTGCTGAGGAAACTCATGATCACCGCGCGGATCTGATTTTGGCGGTCAGCCGGGCCAACTGGGCTCTGAAACAGGGTATGAAAATGGCGGCCGAATATTATCTTGACCAGGCCTGGTCCCTGAGCCGCTCTCTGACCAACAAGCGCAAGGAAATCGAGATTCTGCAAATGCGCGCTGACCTTGCCTTGCAGCGCAAACAGCCTGAACAGGCTATCGATGCCCTGTTGCAGGCCGTGCAAATTGCAGAAACCTCCGGTCGTATTGAAGACCAGATTCAGTTGCTGGACCGGCTGGCCAGGCTGGAAGCCGAGCAGGAGAACTGGCAGGCCGCCTACGAACATCTGCGCAGGGAACTGGACCTGAGCAACCGCTGGCTGGAAAAGCAGAAGGAAAATACCCTGCTCAGCCTGCAGACCCGTTTCGAATGGGAAGATCAGCAGCGCAAGCTGAAGGTACTGGAAGTCAGGCAATCCTTGCTGGAGCAGGAAAACCTGCAGGAAGCCCGTCAGCAACAACGGTTGCTGATTATATTGGCCTTTTTTGCCTTGCTGATACTGGTATTGGCATGGATGCTGCGGCAAAAGATTCGCCTCAATGCGGTGATCGAAGCCAAGAATGATGAACTGGAAGCAGTGCGACGGGTCTTGCAGGAACAGGCGCGAATCGATCCGCTGACCCGCCTGTACAACCGGCGTGCCTTCATGGAGAAGGTTCAGCAGGAAGTGAAGCGTATGCTGCGTACAGGTCACAGTGCGGGTCTGGTATTGCTGGATCTGGACCATTTCAAGCAAATCAACGACCAGTATGGCCATATCGCCGGCGACATGATCCTCCAGGGTGTGGCCTCGCGCATGCGCAACACCCTGCGGGAAGTGGATGTGCTGGCCCGCTGGGGGGGTGAGGAGTTCATCATCATGATGCCGGATGCCGACCTGGCCACGGCGGGCCGAGCCGCGGAGCGCTTGCGACAACACCTCTCAGCCAAGCCCTACCGGGCAGGGCCGCAGAAAATTCCGCTGACGGTGACGCTGGGGGTCACCGCCATACGCCCGGATTGTGCGGATTTCCAGGCGGCCTATCATGCCGTGGATCAGGCCCTGTACAAGGGCAAGCGTGCCGGGCGCAATCGAGTGGTCACCCAAAGCTGTGTTTGTGTACAGAAGAAGGATGCCGATGGAAAACCAGATCGCGGATAAGCTGCGCGCGCAGTTGCAACAATGCTGGCAACAACAGCCTTTGTCCGTACCCGCCATCAAGGCCTGGCGGGCAGCCGCCATCGAGCAGATGGACCGGCACTATCAGGGCGGGGCGGAAGTCTGGCAGATGGTGCGCATGCGTGCGCGGCTGGTGGATCAACTGCTGGAAGGCATCTGGAACCATGGTTGGCCCCTGAAGGTGCCGGCGGCGCTGGTGGCCGTGGGCGGTTATGGCCGTGGAGAACTGCACCCGTTTTCTGATATCGATATCCTGCTGCTGGTGCAACAGGCACCGGATGAGGAGGATGTGGAACGCATCCGCCAGTTCATCACCTTCCTTTGGGACATCGGTCTGGAAGTGGGCCACAGCGTGCGCACACCCGCGGATTGCCAGAAAGAGGCCAAAGCCGATGTGACGGTGATGACCAACCTGATGGAGTCCCGCTATCTGGCCGGAGAAAAATCCCTGCTGGAAGACATGAACCGGCGCATCTCTCCGGCGCGTATCTGGAAATCGAAAGCGTTCTATCGCGCCAAGATGGAAGAACGGGCCAAGCGCTATGAACGCTTTGACGATACCGCCTATGCCCTGGAACCCAACCTCAAGGAAGGCCCGGGCGGCCTGCGGGACATCCAGCTGGTGGGCTGGATTGCCCGCCGCCACTACGGGGTGGAAAAGCTCGATACCCTGGTGGAAGAAGGCATTCTCACCCGCGAGGAAATCGCCTCGCTCAAGGCCGGGCGCAACAAGCTGTGGGAAATTCGCTACCACCTGCACAAGCTGGCCGGGCGTCGGGAGGATCGTCTCTCTTTCGACGCACAGCGGCAGCTGGCGCAGGAATTCGGCTACAGCGATCAGGGTGAATACAACCTGGCGGTGGAACAGTTCATGCAGAGCTATTTCCGCGCCGTCACCCATATCCGCCGGATTTGCGACCTGCTGTTGCAGCATTTCGAGGAAGTCATCGAAGGTGATGGCCTGCTGACCCGCGAAAAGATGCTGGATGAACACTACTCCAGCTACGCCGGCTACCTGCAACTGCGTGATGAAGATCTGTTTGAAAAGGAGCCTTTTCGCATACTGGAAATGTTTCTGGTGCTGCAGCGGGAAGCCAGTCTCAAGGGTCTGCGCGCCAACACCCAGCGGCTGATGTACCAGGCGTTGAAAACCCGCCAGACACGCCTGCGCAAGGATCCGCGCTCCCACGAGATGTTCATGCGGATTCTGCGGCAGAAAGAGGGCGTGTTCACCCAGTTGCAGAACATGAATCAATACGGTGTGCTGGCCGCCTACCTGGAAGAGTTCGGCCACATCGTCGGCCGCATGCAATATGACCTGTTCCATGTCTACACCGTGGATCAGCACACCCTGTTCGTCATCCGCAACATGCGCCGCTTCAGCTTGCAGAAATACCGGGAACAGTTCCCCTATGCTTCCCAGGTGGTGGAACAGATCAACCGCCCGGAGCTATTGTATCTGGCTGGTTTGTTTCACGATATCGCCAAGGGGCGGGGCGGGGATCACTCCGAACTGGGCGCCGAGATCGCCCTGGCCTACGCCCAACGGGCCGGCATGACGGATGTGGACGGCAAACTGGTGGCCTGGCTGGTCAAAAATCACCTGCTGTTTTCCGTTACCGCGCAGCGGGAGGATATTTCCGACCCGGAAGTCATCCACCGTTTCGCCCATCGTGTGGGCGACATGCATCACCTCAATTACCTGTTCGTACTCACTGTGGCCGACATCTGGGGCACCAATCCCAGCCTGTGGAACTCCTGGCGTGCCAGCCTCTTGCGGGATCTCTATGCTTCCACCCGCCGCGCCTTGCTGCGCGGGTTGGAGAACCCGTTGAACCGCGAGGAACGCATCGAGACCGCCCGCACCCTCATACGCCGGGATCTGCGGGAAGAAGGGCCGCTGGATGAACAAAAACTCGAGCAGGTATGGCGGCTGTACCCGGAATCGGCCTTCATCCGCTTCAGCGTGGATCAGGCCGAATGGCACACCCGCCTGCTGATGGCGCAACCCGATGCGCCCATTGTTGCCGCCCGTTTCGTGGAAAAGCGGGCCACCACCGAGATCGTGGTGGTGGAAGAAGACCGCAAGGGGCTGTTTGTCAGTATCATGGCTGCCCTGGACAAACTGCGCCTGCATGTGGTTCACGCCCGCCTGCAGCCATTGGCCAATGGCCGCGTGCTGGACATGTTCGTGGTGCTGGACCCCATGCCCGCGGATGCACCGCGCCTGCAACAGATTCGCAAGGTCATTCGTCAGGCGCTGGATCAGGGAGAGGCCGTCCCGCCTGTGCAGAGCACCGCGCTGACGCGCAAGCACAAGCAGTTCGGCACCCGCATTCTCGCCCGCTTCTACCCGGAGGACGCGCATGCCACCCTGCTGGAGCTGGTGCTCTCCGACCGGCCCCGGCTGCTGTCACAGGTGGCCCAGGCCTTTCACGATGCCGGCATGCGCGTGCTGGATGCCAAGATCACCACCTTCGGCGACCGGGTGGAAGACTATTTCGTGCTGCAGAACCATGCCGGCCGGCCGCTGGACGCGGCAGAGCAGGAAGCGCTGGAAGAACTGCTGCATGAAAGGCTGGACTACGAGGGAGAGTCGGTGATGGACGCTCGCTCGCCGCAGCACAACATCGAACGGTTATAGCCACGCTGTGCGGATGGGAGATTGCCTCTGGCCGGTCTGCCCGGCAAACTGGCGGCAAACCCATTGTGGAGAAGATCATGAACACCTACCAAAACCTGATTGAAGACGCTTTCGACAAGCGCAATGAACTGACAACTGCTGATCTGGAAGCGCTGAAAGCACCGGTCAACGCCGTGCTGGATGCGCTGGAAGCCGGCAGAGCACGGGTGGCCGAGCCGGCCGATGGTGGCTGGCAGGTCAACCAGTGGCTGAAAAAGGCCGTGCTGCTCTATTTCCGTCTGGCCGAGAACCGGCGCATGCCCGGTGGCCATACCCATGATTTCGACAAGGTACCGGTGCGCTGGTCCGACCCGGAAGACAACAGCCTGGAACAATCCGGCGCGCGGGTGGTACCACCGGCCACCGTCCGCCGGGGGGCTCATGTGGCCGCGAACACCGTGCTCATGCCTTCCTATGTCAATATCGGTGCCTATGTGGATTCGGGCACCATGGTGGATACCTGGGCCACCGTCGGCTCCTGCGCCCAGATCGGCAAGAATGTGCACCTGTCCGGCGGCGTGGGCATTGGCGGCGTACTGGAACCCCTGCAGGCCGCGCCCACCATCATCGAGGACGATTGCTTCATCGGTGCCCGCT
>WFUE01000067.1 GCA_015485125.1 Lysobacterales bacterium
CAAAAAACTTCGGCTTTCCGGGCTTTTTTCCACTGCTTTCCGTCGTGCAGGCCGGGGTCGTGCCGATTCGGCTCCTGCCTCAACCGCACTCATTTTGCCGTCCGGGCAAAATGACCCCGCCCTGCCCGACCCGCAGCGGCGCCCGGAGGCCTGAGCCGATTTAACAGAGACGACCATTCTTCTATTGACCGGCTGTAACGGATGTTGAACAACGGGTCCAGAACAACATGGGTTACCCGCTTTACTCAAAACCGAATTGAACCAATGGAAACTAGCTTTCTTTGTACGTTTGCAATGCCCGGCAGACACGATCCACGCCCTTGAGCATGCGGGAAGTGGGGCGCAGCCATTGCTCCGGCGGCAAAGACAAGACCTGAATCCGTGGCAGCAGCCCCTGCTCCACCCGTTCGTACCAGACCGATTCCGGCTCGGTCGTGCTTTGCACCACCCAGACGGGCTTGCGTTCGAGCAGGCTTTCCATCCCCACTTTCGGCACCAGCGTGGGCAGTTCGGCGAAGATATTGCGCCCGCCGCAGAAGCGGACCACTTCCGACAGCAGATGTTTTCCATTGACGGTCATCAGGGGCCGGGCGCTGATCTGGATAAACACCGGCACCGGCTGCGGGTTTTGCACCGGCCCCAGTCGTTGCAGGGTCTTTTCAAACCGTATAGCCGCCTGTTCGGCGGTGGCTTCCGTGCCGGCGCGCTGGCCGATGGCCCGGAGTGTGGCGGGGATGTCCGCCAGTTTATGAATGGAAACCGCCCACAGCGGCAGGCCCAGCATTTTCAGCTTGTGCTGAATCTGTACCGGCGTGCCTTCCTTCCACAGCAATATCAGATCGGGCTTGAGCTGGAGGATAGCCTCGTAATCGGCATGGAAGGCGTCACTGACCTGCGGCAGGTTGGCGGCCTCCGGCGGGTAATCCGACCAGCTGGAAACAGCTATCAGCTGGTCACCGGCACCGGCTTCATACACCAGTTCGGTCAAGTGCGGGGCCAGTGTGATCAGGCGAGCCGCCAGCACCGGCCCGGTTGCGAGCCACAGCAGCAGAAACAGGCAACTCCGCATCAGGCCAGCAACCCGCCCAGGGTCAGCAGCGCCAGTACCGTCAACCACAGCCACTGTACCCGCTGCATGAGTTTCTGCACCATCCAGCGGCGGCTGTGGGGATCTTCAGCGTCCAACTGCGTATTGCCCAGTTTCTGCGCCGTGCGAATGGCATCATCCACCGCCATGCGCAATACCTGCCCGAGGAAACGACAGCGCAGATCGAAGCGACTGCCGGTCTCCGGGCACTGCTGATTCTTCCACTGATGAAATATTGGCGCGAAATTGTCCACCACGGCCAACCCCAGGCCCATCAACTGGGCCACGGGAAAGTTCACCAGCCAACGCAGGCGCAACTGGTCATTGCAGTTTTCCATCTCTTCCTTTGCGAGCCGTTCCGGTTCCTGGTTGAGCATGCGGTAGATCACGGCACCGGCCGGCCCCAGCAGGGCAAACCAGAGTGCCGGGCCAAACCAGCCCTGTACCTGTTCCAGCAGTTCCTGTTCCTCCACGGCAAAGGCGCCGGGGAAACGGGCGGTTTCCGCGCGGTCAGAATGCCGGTTGTCTTCTTCAATGGCAGGCAGGCGCAGCACATGCAGCAGTACCAGTGTCTGGAACAACAGTGAAACCAGCAGTGAACGGGCCGCCAGCCAGTGGTCCAGCCAGGCCAGCAGCAAGCCTACGGGCAACAGCCACAATACCAGCCCCAGGGGCCGCGGCGGTGCCAGTACCGGCGGCAGCCATTCCCCGAGCGCATCTTCAAAACCCTGCATCCAGCCGGTGGCCTGCATGGCGCGCATCTCGGGCAGGGTTTTCAGCAGCAGGGTTGCCAGTAACAGGGCCAGCAGGGTCATCAGGCTTGCTCCATTTGCGTGGATAACAGACTACGCAACCTGCCCCAGTCAAAGCAAGGGCCGGGGTCGGTCTTGCGGCCGGGAGCGATGTCGGCATGCCCGACGATGGCCTCACTGGTGATGGGATAGTGGCGCATCAGCAGGCGGGCCAGCCGCGCCAGTTGCCAGTACTGCACGGGCTCGAAAGGCAGCTCGTCACAACCTTCCAGTTCCACGCCGATGGAAAAGTCGTTGCAGCGTTCCCGACCCTGCCACTGCGAGCGGCCCGCATGCCAGGCACGGGCTTCAGTGGCAACATATTGCACCAGTTCACCATCCCGACGAATGAGGAAATGGGCGGAGACTTCCAGCCCCTGGATTTCGGCAAAGAAGGGGTGCCGGCTGCCATCCAGCCGCCCCAGAAACAAATCGTCGATCCACGGGCCGCCGAACTGCCCGGGTGGCAGGCTGATGGCGTGCACCACCAGCAATTCGATGGCCGTGCCGGGCGGGCGGGCGTCAAAATGAGGAGAAGGCTGCCGCCGGGCGACAGGCAGCCAGCCGTCGATCAGGTCGTCAGATGGAGAAAGAAGCGCCGCAGCCACAGGTGGTCTTGGCATTGGGGTTGCGCACCACAAACTGGGCGCCGGAGAGGTTTTCGGTGTAGTCGATTTCCGCGCCCATGAGGTACTGGTAGCTCATGGGGTCCACCACCAGGCGCACACCGTCCTTTTCCACCACCAGGTCGCCTTCTTCCTGGTTTTCATCAAAACTGAAGCCGTACTGGAAGCCGGAACAGCCGCCACCGGAGATATAGACGCGCAGCATCATCTCCGGGCTGTTCTCTTCCTCGATCAGCTCGCGCACCTTGGCCGCCGCCGCATCGGTGAAGGTCAAGGCGACCGGCATCTGCTCGGTTTCACTCATCAGTGTTCTCTCCCGGGTCTTCGCCCTCTATGGATGATTTGGCCGGCCCGTTTGCATCCAGATGGACGAGCTGGCCGTTGATTTCCGCGCCGACGGCGATTTCCAGCAAGCGGTAGTGGACTTCGCCCTCGATACTCGCCTTGTCCAACACTACCAGCTTCTCGCCGCAGTGGATATTCCCCTTCATGGAGCCGTTGATATGCATGTGCGGCACCCGGATTTCCCCTTCCACATGGCCGTGCTCGCTGATGGTCAGCAGCGCCGCTGGGTCATCTTCCGCCTTCAGGGTACCGATGATGCGGCCATCCACATGCATGCCGCCACGAAAGCGGATGTCGCCGGTGACTTCCATGTCCCGGCCAATGAGCGAATCCACCTTGCTGGTGGGCTCAGCGGCCGGGGTCGGGTTCGGTTGGTCTTTCTTGAACATGTTCCTGCTCCTCGTCTGATTCGGGCTGCCATGGCAGGGTGGTTTCTATCACGCCCTTGTGCTTTTGGCCAGCCTTGCGGGCCTTGCCATCAGGGGCCAGATGAACGGTAATGCGCTCCGGCACAAAACCTGGCGGCAGATCCAGCATGCCCTCCAGCGGTTGAAAATACTTGAAGCGGTATGCACCGGCCGGGCCGGTTGCCGGCCAGCGAATTTCCCGGCTGCGATCGCCCTGGATGCCGCTCAAGGTGAACCAGTAGCGGCCGGTTTGCTCGCGGGCTTTCTTCAGGCTCTGGCGCAAGACCAGCCGATACAGATACACCTGTGTGGCCTTTGTGGGAAAGACGCGCAATTCATGCACGGCCAGCCCGGGATTTTGCACGCTTTCGGCCATGAGGTTATTGAAAAACAACAGCTCGTTGTGGGCCTGATCCAGTTGCCGGTTCACGCCGGCCAACTGCTGGCGCAGTTCCTGCACGGCGGCTTCCCTGACTTTTTCCTGCTGTTGCAGATCAATGGTTTTTGCCTGGTAGCGCTGATTGTCCCGCTCCAACTGACTGACTTGTGAAGACAGGGACTCAACCTGCTGACGCAGGGCCTGCAACTGGGCCGCATGATAGAACCAGCCCAGCGCCCAGCCAGCGGCAAACAGGATCACAGCCAGCAGGTACAGTCCCAGCCGACGGCGGCGCACGGCCTCCGGCCGGTGGGGCTTGACCACGAACTTCATCGCTTGCCCCGCATGGCTTGCAGCTGACGGCGGGATTTCTTGTCCGGGCGGTGCTCGGGTGCCGGGCGACTATGGTATTCCATACGCCGCAGGGCCTGTTCCCGCTCGCGCTTCTGCCGGCTTTCCTCCGTTTCCTGATACAGGGTCTGCGCCAGCTTCGCCGGACCACGCTGCTCGGAAAGCGCCAGCACGCGTACAACAAAACGCTCCTGGTTGCGCTGGATTTCCAGCATCTCACCCCCCTTGAGCAGCTTGGCGGCCTTGGCCCGCTGGCCGTCACAATGCACCTTGCCACCATCCACGGCGGCCCGTGCCAAGGCGCGGGTCTTGAAAAAACGCGCGGCCCAGAGCCACTTGTCCAGCCGTACCGTCTCGCTTGCGCTCATCGGCGCCACTCGCTGAAGAAAAACCACGGGCATTGTAGACCAATGCCCGCGGTTTGCGCAGCCATGTGCGGATCAGTCTTGTGCCTCGGCAGGCTGGTCGCCGGCTGCCGCCGGTTGCTCCATTTGCAGCAGGATGCGGTTCATCCGCTGCACGAAACCGGCCGGGTCATCCAGCTGACCACCTTCGGCCAGCAGTGCCTGTTCGAACAGCAGGTTGGCCCAGGCGCTGAATTCGGCCTCGTCCTGCAATGCCTTCATCCTTTGCAGCAAGGGGTGCAGCGGGTTGATTTCCAGCCGTGGCTTGCTGGCAGGCAGACCGTGGCCGGCCTGTTGCAGCAGTTTCTGCATGTGCACGGCCATGTCGTGTTCATCCAGCATCAGGCAGGCCGGGGAATCTTCCAGCAGATGACTGACCTTGACCTCGCTGACCTTGTCTTCCAGCACCTTCTGGATGCGCTCGGGCAAGTCGTCAGCGGCCTTCTCGCGGGCCTCGCGCTCGGCCTTGTCCTTTTCGTCCTCCAGCTTGCCCAGATCCACATCCCCCTTGGCGATGGACTGGAAGGGCTTGCCTTCGTACTCGCGGAAGTAACCCATCATCCACTCGTCCACCCGGTCGGTGAGCAGCAGAACCTCGATGCCCTTCTTGCGGAAGGCTTCCAGATGCGGGCTGTGAATGGCTGCCTGCCAGCTGTCTGCGGTCAGGTAGTAGATTTTCTCCTGTTCCGGTTTCATCCGTGACAGGTAGTCATCCAGCGAAACCGTTTGTGCGTCGTCGCTGTTGTGGGTGCTGGCAAAGCGCAACAACTTGGCGATCTTGCCCTGATTGGGCATGTCCTCCACGATGCCTTCCTTGAGCACCTCGCCAAAGTTATTCCAGAAGGTGGCGTATTTTTCCGCATCGTCTTTCGCCAGCCTGGACAGCATGTCCAGCACCCGCTTGACGATACCGGCACGGATGGACTTGACCAGCTTGTTCTCCTGCAGGATCTCGCGGGAGACATTCAGCGGCAGGTCATCGGAATCCACCACACCGCGTACAAAACGCAGGTAGAGGGGCAGCAGTTGTTCAGCCGCGTCCATGATGAATACCCTGCGTACATAGAGCTTGAGGCCCTTGCGACCCTCGTCCCGGCTCAGAAACAGGTCGAAAGGCGCCTTCTCCGGCACATACAGCAGGGTGGTATAACTCTGGTTGCCTTCCACCCGGTTGTGCGACCAGAGCAGCGGGTCGGCAAAGTCATGGCTGACATGCTTGTAGAATTCCTTGTATTCCTCGTCCTTGATCTCATTTTTCGGCAACGTCCACAACGCCTTGGCCTCGTTGACCACTTCCCATTCGTCCTTGTTCTCCTCCTCACCGCGCTTGCGCATTTCGATGGGGAAGCCGATATGGTCGGAATAGCGGTGGATGATGTCGCGCAAGCGGAAGTCATCGAGAAAATCCTTGTCTTCCTCGCGCAGGTGCAGGATGACCTCGGTGCCCCGCTCGGCCTTCTCGGCAGGCTCCAGGGTAAATTCGCCCTGCCCGTCCGACTCCCAGCGCCAGGCTTCGTCACTGCCGGCACGACGGCTGATCAGCGTCACCTTGTCGGCCACGATGAAGG
>WFUE01000068.1 GCA_015485125.1 Lysobacterales bacterium
TCCACCGTGAGGATGTTGCGCTTGCGGTCGTTGAGCCGGTTCAGCGCCGCGTACAGGGTGGTGGTCTTGCCCGAGCCGGTGGGGCCGGTGACCAGTACGATGCCGTGGGGCCGCTGGATCAGCTGTTCCCAGCGTTGCAGAACCTCCGCCGGCATGCCCAGCTGGCCCAGATCCAGCCGGCCTGCCTGCTTGTCCAGCAGGCGCAGCACCACCCGCTCACCGTGGCCGGAAGGCAGGGTGGAGACGCGCACATCCACCGGCCTTCCGGCCAGACGCAGGGAGATGCGCCCGTCCTGGGGCAGGCGCTTTTCGGCGATGTCCAGTTCGGCCATGACCTTGATGCGGGAGATGATCAGCGGGGCCAGCGAGCGGTGCGGGGCCAGTACTTCCCGCAGCACGCCGTCCACGCGGAAACGGATGGCCAGGCGGTTTTCATAGGGCTCGATGTGGATGTCGGAAGCGTTTTCGCGCACCGCCTGGGCGAACATGGCGTTGATCAGGCGGATGATGGGGGCGTCGTTGTCGCTTTCCAGCAGATCCGCCGGTTCCGGCAGTTCGCTGGCCAGCTGCTCCAGGTCACCGGACTGCCCGGCCACGTCGCCAGCCTGGGCCAGCGGTTGCTCGCCCCCCTCGAACTGGCGTTGCAGCAGGGTGTCGAAGCGGTCGTTGTCCAGCCATTCCAGCACCGGCGGGCTTTCGCAGACCCGGCTCAGTTCCGTCAGCACAGTGGCCGGGCAGTCCTCGCGGCAGGCATAGCGCGGGCGCGGGCCTTCCCCGTCCAGCAACAGCAGGCCGTGGCGGCGGGCAAAACTGAAGCTCGGCGCGATCATTCGTCCGGCTCTTGTGCTCCCGGCAGGGCATCCAGTGCCGGCAGCAGGGGATGGGCCTCCTGCATGCCCGGCTGCTGCAACTCGAAGGTTTGCAGGAGCTTGCGGTCTTTCAGCAGCTGGTACTTGCCACGGGTGACCTGGTTCATGATGCGCTGGTCCTTGAGGATGGTGGGGCGCAGGAACACCATGAGGTTGCGGCGTACATGCTGTTTCTTGCGGTGCCTGAACAGGTTGCCCAGCAGCGGAATGCGGCCCAGCACCGGTACCCGCGAGACGGTATCCTGCACATCGTCGGTGATCAGGCCGCCCAGCACGAGGATCTGCCCGTCCGGCACCCGCACGGTGGTGTTGAGGGTACGCTTGTTGGTGACCAGATCCACCGCGCCCACGCTGTTGGCCAGGCTGGAGATTTCCTGCTGGATTTCCATGATCACCGCGTCGCCTTCATTGACATGGGGGGTGAAGGTGAGCTTCAGGCCCACATCCTGCCGCTTGATAGTCTGGAAGGGGTTGACGGCGGACTGGTTGGCGCCGGTGTTGGTGAACTGGCCGGTGACGAAGGGTACTTCCTGCCCCACCTGGATGTTGGCCTCCTCGTTGTCCAGCGCCACCAGGTTGGGGGTGGAGAGGATGTTGCTGTTGCTGTCGCTGGCCAGTGCCTTCACCAGCGCGCCCAGTTGCAGGATGGGTGTGTCACTGCCGGGCAGGGTGACCTGGCCGTTGAGATAGCCGATGTTCAGCCCCGGCCCCACGCCGGCGGGGTTGATGGAGGCGTTGAGGATATTGCCACCGTCGTTGCCGAAATTGGTGCCACCGATAGCCCCGGTTTCACTCAAGTTGGAAGCCAGCTGCCACTGCACGCCCAGCTCGTTGGCCTTTTCTTCGGAGATCTCGGCGATGACCGCTTCCACCAGCACCTGCGCGCGGGGAATGTCCAGCTTGTGGATGACCGGCTCCAGTGCGCGGATTTCCGCCGGGCTGGCCGAGATCACCAGCGCATTGGTGTCGGCATGGGCGAAGATGCGGCTGTTGCCGGCCGCCTCTTTCTTGCCCTGGGCCTGGGCGGTCTTGGACAGCATGCCTTCGAGTATGGGCACGAGATCGGTGGCGCGGGCGTAGTTGAGGTAGATGACCTGGGTATTCCCGTCATCGCCCAGGGGTGTATCCAGATGGGCGACGATGGCGCGTACCTTCAGCCGCCGCTCCTTGGGGCCGGAGAGAATCAGCGTGTTGGAACGGCCGTCGGCCAGCATCTTCAGCCCCGGCCCGTTGCCTTCCTTTTCGGTGAACAGCTTGAGGGTGCGCAGCAGCTCCTCGGCGGAAGCGTGTTGCAGGGGGATGATCTCCAGCGTGTCGTCGCTGTCCTGGTCGATGCGCTTGAGAATGGTCAGCAGCCGCTTGAGCGCGCCCTGGCGTTCACTGACGATCAGGGTGTTGCTGCCGCTGTGGGTGGCGATCTGGCCGCTGGCCGACAGCATGGGCCGCAGCACATTGGCCATTTCCGCCGCGCCCACGTGCTTCAGGGCGATGACCCGGGTCACCAG
This sequence comes from Lysobacterales bacterium, assembly GCA_015485125.1. Classification (GTDB taxonomy): domain Bacteria; phylum Pseudomonadota; class Gammaproteobacteria; order Xanthomonadales; family S139-57; genus S139-57. The sequence continues at coordinate 2,375 of WFUE01000068.1, forward strand.
CGCATCCGGGCCGTCCCCGCTCTCGCCCACCGGCAGTGCATCCTTGATGCTGACGCTGTCAGGCTGGATGCGAATGACATCGCCGGAAGCCACCGCGCTGAAACCATGCACGCGCAGCACGGAGAGAAACACCGCGTACAGCTCGTCGGATTCCATGGGCTGGGCGGAGATTACCGTCACCTTGCCCTTGACCCGGGGGTCGACGATGAAATTCTTGCCGGTCAGTTCGGAAACCGTGCTGATCAGGGTGAGGATGTCGGCGTTCTTCAGGGTCAGTGTCTGCGGCTGGGCCGGCACGGTCAGGGGCAGCAGCAGGCAGAGCAGCAGAATGATTCGTTTCATGGCGTTATCCTTGGGTGTCCAGGTCTATGGTCACGGTCTGGGGCTGACCGTCCCGTTCGATGGTCAATTGTACAGGCCCGCCCTGTTGTAGCTGGCCGAGCAGCATCAGGGCGGCGCTGGGGTCGCTCAGGGACTGGCCGTTGATTTCGGTGACCACATCCTGCGGGCGGATGCCCAGTCGTTGCAGCACCGCCGCGTAGCGCCCGGCACGCAGGCGGTAGCCGGTGATCTTGCCATTCTTTCTGACCGGTACGGCATTGACCTGCTGGGCCAGCCGCGCCGGGTCCAGCTTGAGCTGGGCCACGCTGAGCTGGGCGTTGTTGATGGCCACGCGCGGGGTGCCGGTGCCACGGATGCCGGGAATGGGCGGTGCCTGCTTCAGTGGCCCGCCCCGGTAGGCATTCAGGCTGGTTGCGTTTTCGGGAGCCGGGTCGGCAGCGGTGCGCACCTTGCCCATGCGCAGGGTTTCCTTGCGGCCATTGTGCAGGATGACCACATGGTCCTGCTGAATGGTCAGCAGCCTGGCCCCGTCGGGGAGCTTGTCCTGCTCGGCATAGCTGTTCTGCTGGCCGCTGGCATCGGCGATAAAGGCCCGCCGCTGGGCACGATCCGTGGCCATCAGCGTTCCCTGCAGGCTCAGTTTCAGCCGGCTCTTGGGCGGCAGGGCCTGTGCCGTTGCGCGCGCGTCGTGACGGCCAAACAAGTGCAGGCGGGCCACTTCCACCCGTGTGGTGGAGCGCGGCTGGTTGTTGACGGCCTCGGTCACTGGCCGCTGGTATTGCACCCGCGCCGGGGCCATGGCGTCCAGCCAGCGCCACAGGCTGATCAGCAGGGCCAGCAGCAACAGGCCGTTGATCAGATAAGCGCGTTGCCGGGGGGTGAGGCTGAAACGGGCCAGTGGCAGTGTATTCATGGTTTGCGGAAGAATCCGGATTCCGGTGGTATCAGGCCTGTTATTGTGCGCGCAAGGCCTGCAACAGGCAAACCCGCTCAGTCATGGTTGCGCCGCGGGCCACGGCCACCGCCGCGCTGGCCGCCACTGCGCCCGCCGCCTCGCCGGGGCGGGCCGCTGCGGCGCTTTTCCGGCGGTGGGCGTTTCAGCTCCGCCAGCATGCTGTCTTCGATGGGCTGTACTTCCAGCGCGTGCCCCAGCCGTTCCTCGATATCCGGCAGCACGAAGGCGTAATCCTCGCAGGCGAAACTGATGGCCACCCCTTCGGCGCCCAGCCGACCGGTACGGCCGATACGGTGGATGTAGTCCTCTACATCGTGCGGCAGGTCATAGTTGAACACATGGCTGACATCGGGAATGTGCAGGCCACGGGCGGCCACATCGGTGGCCACCATGATGTCCAGTTCGCCATCGGCAAAGCGCTTGAGCATGCTCTGGCGCTTCTTCTGTGGAATGTCGCCGGAGAGCACCGCGGTCTTGAAGCCGTTGGCATCCAGCCAGCGCTTGAGCAGGTTGGCCACCCGCTTGGTATTGACGAACACGATGCTGCGGAAGGCCTGGGTTTCGCGCAGCAGGCCCACCAGCAGGGCGATTTTCTCGTCCATGGCCGGGTAGTAGACCCATTGCTGGATCTGTTCCGGTGGCTGGTCCAGTTCGCCGGTCTGGATCAGCTCCGGCTCGTTCATGTGTTCGTAGGCCAGTTCGGTGACCCGGTAGCCCAGGGTGGCGGAGAAGAGCATGCTCTGGCGCTCTTCCGGTGGCGGCAGGCGGCGCAGCATGTAGCGGATGTCCTTGATGAAGCCCAGGTCGAACATGCGGTCGGCCTCGTCCAGTACCACCACCTCCATGTGCTTGAGCTTGTAGACCCCCTGTTTGAAATAGTCGATCAGCCGCCCCGGCGTGCCGATGAGGATGTCGCAGCCCTGTTCGATGGTCTTGCGCTGCTTTTCGTAGTCCACGCCGCCGTAGGCCAGCGCGGCCTTGAGTGGCAGGTGGGGCAGCAGTTTTTCCAGATCGCGGTGAATCTGGATCACCAGCTCGCGGGTGGGGGCGATGACCAGCGCCCGCGGCTGGCCGGGGTGGCTGGCTTCGTGGGTGAGCAGGCGCACGCAGATCTGCAGCAGGAAGGTCAGGGTCTTGCCGCTGCCGGTACGGGCCTGCCCGGCGATATCCTTGCCGGCCAGCATGGGTTCCAGACAGGCTTTCTGAATGGGCGTGAGATACTCGAAACCGGCGGCCGACAGGGCCTGTACCAGCGCCTCGGGCAGGCTCAGTTCATCGAAACGGGTGGAGGTGAGGATCTGCTCTTCCATTGGGAACCCTTGCATTACCTGCTGAAAAAATGATGAAATGGGTGCCCTGACAGGCCATGCAGATTCTGCCAGCGGCAGGGTACTTTAACCACTACGGGCCTGTTCGTCCAATCCGGCCATTCGACGGCGCGTATCCTTGTTCCAACCGGGCCGGTGCCGGGCATCCTGCAACCCAAACAAGCAAGGCGGTGAATCGTGAGCAAGATCGTTTATGTCAATGACAGTGATTTCGAAAGCCAGGTCCTCAAGGCCGACAAGCCGGTACTGGTGGATTTCTGGGCGGAATGGTGCGGGCCCTGCAAGATGATTGCCCCCATTCTCGACGAGCTGGCGGAAGAATACGGCGACCGGCTGATCATCGCCAAGATGGATGTGGATCAGAACCGCCAGACCCCGATGCAATACAGCATTCGCGGCATTCCCACGCTGATTCTGTTCAAGAACGGCACGCTGGCCGACACCAAGGTGGGCGCGGTCTCCAAAAGCCAGCTCAAGAGCTTCATCGACGCGCAATTGTAAGGCGCGATCTGGACAGTGGCCGGAAGGCGTGCTACGGTATGCCACGCCTTCCGGGCAAACCCCCGAATTCCTTCAAGCAGTCGCTGCATCGGCGTGTCGCCGGTAGCGCGCAATTTCTCCAATCCATCGGATCAAGCAGACCCATACCCTTATGAATCTTTCGGAACTGAAACTGAAATCCGCTGCTGAACTCAGCGAAATCGCCCGTGAAATGGGCGTGGAAGGCGTGGCTCGCGCCCGCAAGCAAGACCTGATCTTCGCCATTCTCAAATCCCATGCCAAATCCGGCGAGGCCATCTATGGTGATGGTGTGCTGGAGATTCTCCAGGATGGCTTCGGTTTTCTCCGTTCCGAAAACAGCTCCTACCTGGCCGGGCCGGATGACATCTATGTCTCTCCCAGCCAGATCCGCCGCTTCAGCCTGCGCACCGGTGACACCATCGCCGGCAAGATTCGCCCGCCCAAGGATGGCGAACGCTATTTTGCCCTGCTCAAGGTGCAGACCATCAACTACGAGCCGCCGGAGAACGCCAAGCAGAAGATTCTGTTCGAGAACCTGACACCGGAATTCCCCCGCGAGCAGCTGGTGCTGGAGCGCGGCGACGGTTCCACCGAGGATGCCACCACCCGCATCATCGACCTGATCGCCCCCATCGGCAAGGGCCAGCGCGGCCTGATCGTCTCGCCGCCCAAGGCCGGCAAGACCATGCTGATGCAGAACGTGGCCCAGTCCATCAGCCTGAAATACCCGGACTGCTACCTCATCGTGCTGCTCATCGACGAGCGCCCGGAAGAAGTGACCGAAATGAAGCGCTCGGTCAATGCCGAAGTGATTTCCTCCACCTTCGACGAGCCGGCCACCCGCCATGTGCAGGTGGCGGAAATGGTCATCGAAAAGGCCAAGCGCCTAGTGGAGCACAAGAAGGATGTGGTCATCCTGCTGGATTCCATCACCCGTCTGGCCCGGGCCTACAACACCGTGGCCCCGTCCTCCGGCAAGGTGCTTACCGGCGGGGTGGACGCCAACGCCCTGCAACGGCCCAAGCGCTTCTTCGGCGCGGCCCGCAATGTGACCGAGGGCGGCAGCCTGACCATCGTCGCCACCGCGCTGGTGGATACCGGTTCCAAGATGGACGAAGTGATCTACGAGGAATTCAAGGGCACCGGCAACATGGAAGTGCACCTCAACCGCCGTATCGCCGAAAAGCGCATCTTCCCGGCCATCGACATCAACCGATCCGGCACCCGCCGCGAAGACCTGCTGATGGAACCGGAAATGCTGCAGAAGATCTGGATTCTGCGCAAGGTGCTGCAACCCATGGACGAAGTGGCCGCCATGGAATTCGTGCTCGACAAGCTCAAGGCCACCAAGACCAACGCCCAGTTCTTCGACTTCATGAAGCGATGAACACATGGACGGGCCGGTGAAAGCGATGGAAACCCGCACCCTGCACGGCGGCTGCCACTGCGGTGCGGTTCGTTTTGCCGTCGAAGTGGCACTGCCCCCGGCCCTGCAACGCTGCAATTGTTCCATGTGCAGCCGCACCGACTACATTCACCTCATCGTGCCGGCCAGCCGCTTTCGGCTGTTGCAGGGCGAGGAAAGCCTGAGCGAGTACCGCTTCAACACCGGCACCGCCCGCCACCTGTTCTGCAAGGTCTGCGGCATCAAATCCTTCTATGTGCCCCGTTCCAACCCCGACGGCTACAGCGTCAACGCCCGCTGCCTGGAAGACTTCGACTGGCAGGCCCTGCCGGTGGAAAGCTTTGACGGCCAGCACTGGGAAACCCACGCCGACCGGCTGGCGCATCTGAGCCGGGAAGGCTGAGCAATCCGGTCAACCATGCGCCGGTATCCGGCACATGCTTTCCCCTAGTCGCCCCTGGATTGCTTGGCCCAGAACTGGGCGGCCAGGGCCTTCAGTTTTTCCGCATAATCCGACATGGCGCTGCTGGCTTGCGCGTTGGTCTTCAATGCGGCCACGCTTTCATTGGAGGCCTCGCGGATTTCATCCACGCTGTCGTTGATTTCATTCACCGAGTCGTTCTGGGTGGCCACGGCCTCGGCGGTCTGCTGGCTCATCTGGCTGATGCGTTGCACGGCCCGGGTGATGCTGCCCAGTGAGTCCACGGCCTTCTGCCCGTGTTCCACGCTGGCGGTCACCTGCTGCTGGCTCTGTTCCATCACCCGCACCGCCTGGCTGGTGCCGGCCAGCAGTTCCTCGATCATGCCCTGAATTTCCTCGGTGGAGTCGTGGGTACGGTTGGCCAGGGTGCGCACCTCATCGGCCACCACGGCGAAGCCGCGACCATGCTCGCCGGCGCGGGCCGCCTCGATGGCCGCGTTCAGGGCCAGCAGATTGGTCTGCTCGGCGATGGAGCTGATAACGTTGACCACGGTGCTGATCTGGTCGCTCTGTGCGTTGAGCTTCTCAATGACCGAACTGGCCTGACGAATTTCCTGCACCAGGGCCTGAATGGCCTGCATGGTGTCTTCGATCACCTTGCGGCTGCGCTCGGTTTCCGCCTGGGCGTCTTCGGTGGTGTCGGCGGTCTGGTTGGCAATCTTGGATACCTCGGCAATGGCGGTCTTGAGGGTGCCGATGGCGGTGGACAGCTCGCTCAGGGCCCCGTTTTCCTGGTTGGCGGCATCCATGCTGATGGTGATGGTTTCCTGCAGGGCATGGGCATGGGCGGAGATGTCCTGAGCAGAATCGGCAATACGCCCGACCACACCGCCGGTTTCCTTTTCCAGGTACAGGTTGTTCAGCAGGAGCTGGCCCACCTCGTCGGTACGGCCGCTGAAGACATAGCGGGCCACGGGGCTGTCGAAGCGGGCACGGGACTGGGCGATGACCTTGCACAGCGGCTTGACCTCGCGCCAGAGGAAGGGGCCGATGATGATCCAGGGCAGCAGGGCAGAAGCCAGCAGCAGTTTCCAGTCCAGCCCGACAAACAGAAAGGGCAGAGCCAGGGTGGCCAGCAGCACCAGCACAAAAGTCAGCAAGACCTTGTGGGCGAAACGAAATCCGTGAAAGCGGAAGGAAAACGGTGGCTTGCCGGCATTGAGGGCGGCGTAGAGCTTCTCCGCGCGGGCGATCTGTTCACGGGTGGCCTGGGAACGCACCGACTGGTATTCCACGATCTGCCCGTCCTTGAACACCGGGGTGACATAGGCGTTGACCCAGTAGTGGTCACCGTTCTTGCAGCGATTCTTGACGATGCCCATCCACGAGCGGCCGGACTGGATGGTGCGCCACAGTTCCTCGAAGGCGGCCGGTGGCATGTCCGGATGGCGGACCACATTATGGGCCTTGCCGATCAGTTCCTCTTTTTCAAAGCCGCTGATCTCCAGAAAATCCTGGTTGACATAGGTGATGCGGCCCTTGGTGTCGGTGGTGGAGAGAATGTTGGCGTCGCGGCTGACCGGGATCTCTTTTTGTGTGACGGGATAGTTCTTTTTCATGATATTGCCTGTTCGGTGTTACAGCCGTCCTGGCAAACGTGTGGATTGGGATGTGTTGGAGATTATCGGCCATTCCGGTACAAACTTTAAGCAATGGCATGACCTTGCGAAAAAGTGGCCATGAACAGCCTGTTTGCCGTACCGGAAGGGGGGGTGATGTAAGCGGATGTGAGGAGGGTGGTCTAACGCAGTCGACAGGCTATCTCAGCCACCCGGCGGCCGAAGGCGATACAGATGGCTTTTTCCTGTTCGTCCAGTTGCGGCTGGCCCTGGTCCACATGGCTGGGGCCGTAGGGGGTGCCGCCGCTGCGGGTTTCGCGCAGGGCCGGGGTTTCCGGTGGCACGCCGACGATGAGCATGCCGTGGTGCAGCAGGGGGATCATCATGGCCAGCTGGGTGGATTCGTGCCCGCCGTGCATGGAGGCGGCGGAGACGAAGACACCGGCGGGTTTGCCGGAGAGGGCGCCGGAGAACCACAGGTTGCCGCTGGTATCGAGAAAGTGTTTCAGCGGTGCGGCCATGTTGCCGAAGCGCGAGGGGCTGCCGAGGATCAGGCCGTGGCAGTGTTCCAGGTCTTCCAGCGTGCAGTAGGGCGGGCCGCTGTCGGGAACGGCGGGCAGGCTGGCCTCGCTGTCGGGCGAGACCGGCGGCACGGTGCGCACCACCGCTTCACAGCCTTCCACTTCGTGCACGCCGCGGGCGATGACGCGGGCCATTTCCGCCACATGACCGTTGCGGCTGTAGTAGAGCAGCAGAACGCGGGTGGTCACAGGATGTCCAGCACGTTTTCCGGCGGGCGGCCGATGCGGGCCTTTTCACCGTGGACCACGATGGGCCGTTCGATCAGTTTCGGGTGCTGGTGCATGGCTTCCAGCAGTTTCTGGCGGGGCAGGGCCGGGTCGTCCAGGCCCAGGGCCTTGTATTCGGTCTCCTTCTTGCGCATGAGCTGGCGCGGGTCGTCCAGACCCAGTTTGCTCAGCAGCCCTTCCAGTTCTTCCACCGAGGGCGGCTGGTCCAGATAGCGGATGACGGTGGGCTGGATGCCCCGTTCTTCCAGCAGTTGCAAGGTCTGCCGGGATTTGGAACAGCGCGGGTTGTGATAGAGGGTGATGGCCATGAGCGTCTCCCGTCAGTGAATCTTCTTGTATTTGATGCGGTGGGGGTTGAGGGCCTCGTCGCCCAGGCGGCGCTTGCGGTCGGCTTCGTATTCGCTGTAGTTGCCTTCGAACCATTCCACATGCGAGTCGCCCTCGAAGGCGAGGATGTGGGTGGCGATGCGGTCGAGGAACCAGCGGTCGTGGGAGATGACCAGGGCGCAGCCAGGGAAGTTGAGCAGGGCTTCTTCCAGGGCGCGCAGGGTTTCCACGTCCAGGTCGTTGGTGGGCTCGTCCAGCAGGAGCACGTTGCCGCCGGATTTGAGCAGCTTGGCCAGGTGAACCCGGTTGCGTTCGCCGCCGGACAGTTGCTTGACGAATTTCTGCTGGTCACTGCCCTTGAAGTTGAAGCGGCCCACGTAGGCGCGGGAGGGCGTCTGGTAGTTGCCGACGGTGATGTAGTCCTGCCCGTCGGAGATTTCCTCCCAGACGGTCTTTTCCCCGTCCAGGCTGTCGCGGCTCTGGTCCACATAGGCCAGTTGCACGGTGGGGCCGATGCGCAGGTTGCCGCCGTCGGGTTGTTCCAGCCCGGCGATCATCTTGAACAGGGTGGATTTGCCCGCGCCGTTGGGGCCAATGATGCCGACGATGGCGCCGGGCGGCACCTTGAAGCTCAGGTCGTCGATGAGCAGGCGGTCGCCAAAGGCCTTTTGCAGGTGCTCGGCTTCGATGACCAGGTCTCCCAGCCGCTCACCCGGGGGGATGTAGATTTCGCTGGTTTCGTTGCGTTGCTGGAATTCCCGGCTGGCCAGTTCTTCATAGCGTTGCAGGCGGGCCTTGCTCTTGGCCTGGCGGCCCTTGGCGTTGCTGCGCACCCATTCCAGTTCGGCCTGCATGGCCTTGCGGTGGGCTTCCTGTTCCCGGGCTTCCTGCTGCAGGCGCTGTTCCTTCTGCTCCAGCCAGCTGGAGTAGTTGCCTTCCCAGGGAATGCCGCGGCCCCGGTCCAGTTCCAGAATCCACTGGGCGGAGTTGTCGAGGAAGTAACGGTCGTGGGTGACGGCCACCACAGTGCCGGGAAATTCCTGCAGGTAGCGTTCCAGCCAGGCCACGGATTCGGCGTCCAGGTGGTTGGTGGGCTCGTCCAGCAACAGCATGTCGGGCTTGGACAGCAGCAGCTTGCACAGGGCCACCCGGCGTCTTTCCCCGCCGGAGAGGGTGGTGACATCGGCTTCCCAGGGCGGCAGGCGCAGCGCGTCGGCGGCGATTTCCAGTTGCCGCTCCAGGTTGTGGCCGTCGGCGGCGTGGAGGATGTTTTCCAGTTCCGCCTGCCGCTTGGCCAGGGCGTCGAAATCCGCGTCCGGCTCGGCGTAGGCGGCATAGACCTGTTCCAGTTCCTGCTGGGCGTCGATGATCTCCTGCAGGCCTTCTTCCACATTGCCGCGCACATTCTTTTCCGGGTTCAGTTCCGGCTCCTGCGGCAGGTAGCCGATACGGATGCCGGGCTGGGGGCGGGCCTCGCCGGCGAATTCGGTGTCCACCCCGGCCATGATGCGCAACACGGTGGACTTGCCCGCGCCATTCAGGCCCAGCACGCCGATCTTGGCGCCGGGGAAGAAGCTCAGGGAAATGTCTTCGATGATCTTGCGGTTGGGGGGTACGGTCTTGCTTACCCCGATCATGGTGTAGATGTATTGGGCCATGGGTGTGATCTGCCGTTCAGAAAGTGGCCGGGATTATAGCAAGAGAGGCTTCGGGGCCGCCTCCCTTTGGCCCCGAACAAGCGCATGCGGTTGTTATGGTTGCTTTGGTTTTGTCTGCCAGTGGTTCAACCGCACTTGGAGTGGCCACAGTTGAGGCAGGTTTCGCAGCCGTCCATGACGATGACCGCCTTGGTGCTGCACTTGCCGCACAATGTGGCGCCGGCGGGAAAGTCCCCCTTGCCTTCCCCGCCCGGGCTCGCTTCCCGAGCCTCGAATGCCTGGCGCTTTTCTTCCAGTATGGCGCGCTGGTGTTCGCTCAGTTCCTCGCCGGCCAGCAGGCCGATCTTCTGCAGGTGGGTTTCCACCACCGCGCCGATTTCCGCCACCAGCGAGGGCATGAAGACTCCACCGGCCTTGTAGTAGCCGCCGCGCGGGTCGAACACGGCTTTGAGTTCTTCCACCAGGAAGGTGCAGTCGCCGCCCTTGCGGAAGACGGCGGACATGATGCGGGTCAGGGCCACGATCCACTGGAAATGTTCCATGGCCTTGGAGTTGATGAAGATCTCGAAGGGCCGGCGCTGCTCGTGTTCGGTGCCGGGGTTGAGCACGATGTCGTTGATGGTCACATACAGCGCGTGGTCGCACATGGGGGTGGAAATCTTGTAGGTGGAACCCTCCAGTGCTTCCGGCCGCACCAGTTTTTCGTGCATTTCGATGATGTTGTCATCCACTACCGGCGCGGGTGGGGCGGCGGGGTCTGGTTCTTCACGGGCCACTTCGTAGCCGACGATTTTCTTTTCGATCTTTTTCATGATGCTCTCCTGCTGAATATCCGGGCGGATTCAGAATTTTCCGTAATAGCCTTCTTTCAGCGCGTCAAACAGATTGGCGGCGGTGTGGGTCTCGCCGTCGTATTCGATTTCCTCGTTGCCCTTGGCCTCGATGATGGTGCCGTCTTCCAGGGTGAAGCGGTAGGTGGTGTTTTCCAGGTCGGAATCCTTCACCAGCACGCCCTGGAAGGCCTCGGGGTTGAAGCGGAAGGTGGTGCAGCCCTTCAGGCCCTGGTCATGGGCATAGAGGTAGATGTCCTTGAAATCCTCGAAGGGGTAGTCGGTGGGTACATTGGCGGTCTTGGAGATGGAAGAGTCGATCCATTGCTGTGCCGCGGCCTGAATGTCCACATGTTCCTTCGGGGTGATGTCATCGGCGGTGATGAAATATTCCGGCAGGGCCTGGGCCGGGTCTTCGGCGTAGGGCATGGCCTCCGGGTTCACCAGCGTGCGATAGGCCAACAGTTCGAAGGAGTAGACATCCACCTTCTCCTTGGTTTTCTTGCCCTCGCGAATCACGTTGCGGCTGTAGTGATGGGCAAAGCTGGGTTCGATGCCGTTGCTGGCATTGTTGGCCAGCGACAGGGAAATGGTGCCGGTGGGAGCGATGGAACTGTGGTGGGTGAAGCGCGCGCCCCGCTCGGCGATGGCCTCCACCAGCTCCGGCGCCACGGTGGCTACTTTCTGCATGTAGCGGCTGTAACGGGCCAGTAGTACCTTGCCGGGCACGGTGTCGCCCGCCTGATAGCCGTCCCGGGCCAGTTCCGGCCGCTGACGCAGCATGGCCGGAGTGATTTCGAAGCTTTCTTCCATGATGGGGGCCGGGCCCTTTTCCTCGGCCAGGGCCACGCCCGTTTCCCAGCCGGCCAGGGCCATTTCCCGCGCCACCTGTTCGGTGAAGGCCACGGATTCCGGGCTGCCGTATTTCATCCGCAGCATGGTGGCGGTGGAGCCCAGGCCGAGAAAGCCCATGCCATGGCGGCGCTTGCGCAGAATTTCGTCTCGCTGCTGTGCCAGCGGCAGACCGTTGATTTCCACCACATTGTCCAGCATGCGGGTGAACACGCGCACCACTTCCCGGTAGGTTTCCCAGTCAAAGCGGGCCTGTTCGGTGAAAGGGTCGAGCACGAAGCGGGTCAGGTTGACCGAGCCCAACAGGCAGGCACCATAGGGAGGCAGGGGCTGTTCGCCACAGGGGTTGGTGGCGCGAATGTTTTCACAGAACCAGTTATTGTTCATCTCGTTGACCTTGTCGATGAGAATGAAACCGGGTTCGGCGAAATCATAGGTGGAGGTCATGATCATGTCCCACAGCCGGCGGGCGGGGATTTTCTTGTAGATCTTGCAGGCCACCAGCCCTTCCTCATTGGTGATGTAGCGCTCGGCGGCCGGCCATTCCCGCCAGATGACCTGTTCCGGGTCATCCAGGTCCAGCTCGTCCACTTCCTTGGGGCTGACCGGGAAGACCAGCGGCCAGGCGTCGTCGTCGCGCACGGCCTGGATGAAATCCTCGGTGATCAGCAGGGAGAGGTTGAACTGGCGCAGGCGGCCATCTTCGCGCTTGGCGCGGATGAACTCCATCACATCCGGATGGGAGACATCGAAGGTGGCCATCTGTGCGCCGCGGCGGCCACCGGCGGAGGAGACGGTGAAACACATCTTGTCGTAGATGTCCATGAACGACAGCGGGCCGGAGGTGTGCGCGCCGGCACCGCTGACATAGGCGCCGCGCGGGCGCAGGGTGGAGAATTCATAGCCGATGCCGCAGCCGGCCTTCAGGGTCAGGCCGGCTTCGTGCACCTTCTCCAGAATGCCGTCCATGGAATCCTCGATGGTGCCGGAGACGGTGCAGTTGATGGTGGAGGTGGCCGGCTTGTGGGCCAGGGCACCGGCATTGGAGGTGATGCGCCCGGCGGGAATGGCACCCTTGCGCAGGGCCCAGACGAAGCGTTCGAACCAGTGTTCGCGCACTTCCGGTTTTTCCACTTCCGCCAGCGCGCGCGCCACCCGCAGGTAGGTGTCGTCGATGGTTTGATCCACCGGTTTTCCGGTCTTGGTGCACAGGCGGTATTTTTTCTCCCAGATATCCAGCGAGGCCGGCTGGAAGGGAATGTGAACTTCGGTGTCGGCCGTGTTTTGAGCTGCGTCTTTGGCTTGCGTTTGCGGCATGGTGCTTCCTGTCCCCCTCAAGTGCAGATTTTGGGCCAACCCCCACACATAGTGGTGAGCGTTGGCCTGAACCACTATATCTAGTGGTAATGCCGCCAAAGGGTACTGCCGGAGCCGGTGGCTGTCAACGTCAACGAGCGGAAACGTTATCCACGGGTGCTTGAGGTAACTGGTTGATTATTCAATCATTCAGTGTGTTCTAAAATGGTGCGGTCAGGCTGAAAGCCGCGTAGATACTGGCGCTGAAAAAAGTCGGAATTTTTTTCTGCGGAGGTAAAAAAATCGGGGTCAGTCGGGCCGGGTTTCAGGCTGGCATCCGGGACAGAACCAGCTGGAGCGCCCCTGTTGGCGGATTTGTTCGATGGGCTGGCCGCAGCGCAGGCAGGGTTCGCCGGCCCGGCCGTAGACGAACAGTTGCTGGCTGAAGTAGCCGGGCTGGCCGTCGGCCTGCTGAAAATTCTTCAGGGTGCTGCCCCCGGCCGCGATGGCCCGGGCCAGGATGTGGCGGATGGCCTGATGCAGGCGTTGCAGGGCCGGGAAGTCGATCTGACCGGCGGCGGTGGCCGGGTGGATGCCGGCGGCAAACAGGGCCTCGCAGGCGTAGATGTTGCCTACGCCCACCACGGTGGCGGCATCCATGATGCGGGCCTTGATGGCCTGCTTGCGGCCCCGGCAGGCCTGTTGCAGGGTTTCCGGGGTGAAGGCATCGCTCAAGGGTTCCGGCCCCAGCCGGGCCAGCAGCGGGTGGCGCTCCGGTGCCTCGTCCAGCCACAGCACCGCGCCGCTTCGGCGCGGGTCACGCAGGCGCAGGAGCTGGCCGTTGTCCAGCGCCAGATCCAGATGGTCGTGTTTTTCCGCCGGCGTGCCCTGGGGCAGGATGCGCAGGGAGCCGGACATGCCCAGATGCAGCAGCAGGTGGCCCTGATCCAGCCGCAGCAGCAGGTATTTGGCCCGGCGGCTGACCTGATGGCAGCGCTGGCCGGTGAGCCGGGCGGGCAGGGTTTCGGGCACCGGCCAGCGCAGACGGGTCTCGCGCAGGCTGACGGCGGTGATACGCTGGCCTTCCACATGCGGCGCGATGCCACGGCGGGTGGTTTCCACCTCTGGCAGTTCAGGCATGGCTTTTCTCCAGCAGGGCGTAGTAGAAGCCATCCATGTCCGCTTCGCCGGGGAGAATCTGCCAGCCATGGGTCAGCGCCCGCCCGGCCGGCAGCGCGAGCGGCTGTTCGCGCGCGTCCGGGGTGCGTTGCAGGAAGGACTGGATCTGACGGCTGTTTTCCGCCTGTAGCACCGAGCAGGTGCAGTAGAGCAGCCGACCGCCGGGGGCCAGCGTGGGCCAGACGGCATCCAGCAGCCGGGCCTGGGTCTCCGCCAGGGCGGCGATGTCGCTTGCCCGCCGCAGGCTGAGGATGTCCGGGTGGCGGCGGATGACGCCGCTGGCGGAGCAGGGTGCGTCCAGCAGGATGGCCGCGAAGGGTTGGCCGTCCCACCAGGCATCGGTCTGTGCCAGGTCGGCCACCTCCAGCCGGGCGTTCAGCCCCAGCCGTTGCAGGTTTTCCTCGATGCGGCGGGCGCGATGGGCTTCCAGCTCGACGGCGGTCAGTTGGATGCCGGGAAAGCATTCCAGCAAATGACAGGCCTTGCCGCCGGGGGCGGCGCAACCGTCCAGCACCCGCCCTTGCAGCGTTTGCCCGAAGGCGTGGGCGGCACACTGGGCACCGGCATCCTGTACCGATACCAGCCCCTCGGCAAAACCGGGCAGTGCCTGTACATCGACGGCGGCTTGCAGCCGGCGGGCTTCCGGCAGGGTGGGCAGGGGAGCTGGCCAGTCATCCGCCCAGGGTGCGTTCAGGGCCTCGGGCTTGAGCCGCAGCCACATGGGTGCCTGCTGCCGGTTGGCCTGGGCGATGTTCTGCCAGTGTTCCGGCCAGTCCTGCTGCAGCCGTTCAAGCAGCCAGGCCGGGTGGGCCGTGCGGATGACCGGGTCCGGGTGCTGTTGCAGGGCATCCAGGGTCCATTCCCGCCCGGCCCGGCGCAGGATGGCGTTGACCAGCCCCTTGAGGTGGCCCAGTTTCAGTGCCGGCAGGCAGTGCAGGGCATCGTTGACCACGGCGTGGGGCGGTTGCCGCCCTTCCAGCAGCCGCCAGAGGCTGATCAGCAGCAGGTCCTCACCGGCGCGGTTGCGGCCCTTCAGCGGTTGCTTCAGCCAGGGTTGCAGCAGGGCCTGGTAACGGTGCAGGCCGCGCAGGCTGCCATAGAGCCAGGCGGTTTGTCGCGGGCTCAGGGACTTGTCCTGCAGCAGGGTATTCAGCGAGCGGCCCTGATGGCGGACTTCGCCCAGCGCTTGTACCACCGACAGCAGCACCGGGGTTGGGCTCACGCGCCGGGCTCCAGCGGCTGGGCGTTGAGGAAGTCCTGAATGCCGATGGGCCGGCCACCGGGACGCTGGACTTTCAGCAGCCGCAGGCAGCCTTCGCCGCAGGCTATGTCCAGCCCTGCCGGGCCCACGGATTCCACCTTGCCGGCTGTCTGTGTCGGGGCTTGCGGCAGTGCCTGGGCCTGATGGATTTTCAGCGTCTGGCCGGCCACTTCCGCGTGGCAGGCCGGCCAGGGCGAGAAGGCCCGTACCTTGCGTGCCAGCACGGTTGCCGGTTGTTGCCAGTCCAGCCGGGTTTCTTCCTTGCGGATTTTTTCGGCGTAGGTGACGCCGGTCTCCGGTTGGGGCGTGGGCCGGGGCAGGCCATGGGTTTCCACGCGCTGGAGGAAGTCCACCATGGCCCGCGCGCCCAGCGCGGCCAGCTGGTCGTGGAGCTGGCCGGTGGTGATGGTTTCGTCCAGTGGCACGCGCTTGCAGTCATAGAGCGGGCCGGTATCCAGCCCGGCTTCCATGTGCATCAGGCAGACGCCGCTTTCGTGGTCGCCGGCTTCGATGGCCCGGTGAATGGGCGCGGCGCCTCGCCAGCGCGGCAGCAGGGAGGCGTGGATGTTGACAGGAGCCTGGCGGGGGATGTCC
>WFUE01000069.1 GCA_015485125.1 Lysobacterales bacterium
TCGGTCGATGCCACATTCACAATGTCACTGGCACCGGCACGTGACCACAACAGCCACAAGCAAATGCCAAGGAATAGCAGCCTGCTCAGTGGCATGGCATCACCCCTGTTTGTTCCCTCGGGATGCATAAATGATAGTCGTTTTGTGCGACAATCCCGGCAAAACACGCTTTCTTCAATCCGCCATCTGCCATATCGAGGGAAAACCATGTCCGCGAAAATCAGGGAAGTCTACCGTTTCTGCTCAATGGGTCAATTTTGCTTGCTGTGCCTTTTGCTTTTCCGGCCCGCAATGGCTGAAGTGGCTCAACCCAATACTCGCTATGAAGGGGGCAGTCTGATTGACTTTCCCCAGCATGGCGTGGCTTTCACGCTGCCGGATTCCGTCTACGGCATGCTGTCGCCAGAAAACCCGCAGGGTGAATTTGTTGCCGTGCTCCGTGGCGTGTCCGAAAGCGGCGACCACGGCATCTACCTGCAACTGGGGCAAGGCAATATTGACCAGATGGCCCAACAGATGAACCAGCCCATGGAATTCAAGGGCACCCGCCTGCAACCGCTCGGCAAGAGCCGGCAAGTGGATGGTGCAGTATTCAACGAATTCGGCTATACGGACCAGGGGCATGCCTACAAGACCTTCATGCTCATGCTAACCACGAAGGGCAACGGTGCGGCCCTGTTCGTGACCGCCAGCCCCGAAGCGCTGTTTCCTCGCTACCGGCAGGCTGTCATCGACTGGGCCAGAAGCCTGCAATTGGCCGATGACATGGATGCAGGCCAAGACCATGGCAGCACGGCGCAATCGGGCATCCATCATGCCAGGGAATTGGTAGGCGCCTGGATGAACCGCAGCAATGCCAGCAACGGCATCTACATGGAAAGCAGCAGCAAGTGGGTGTTTTCCGCCGATGGCACCGTGGCCTGGGGCTCGGGCACGGTGATTGCCGGCGGTACCGCCGGCGTTTCCCTCCGGGGCGGAGGTGCAGGCCCCGTCTACTACGGGCACTGGCGAACCGAAGGAGATGCCTTGTATCTGAACTGGGACGACGGTACTGTGGAGCAGCGACAGTTTTCCGTGTTCGACTATGATGGTCGCCCTGCCCTAGCTCTGACAGCCAATGGCGAGACCTACTACTTCAAACGGATCGACTGACCACGAGATGGCCCGTCATTTGCCAATCCTTATAAGGACCATATCCACGCTACTTTCCCTTTTTTCGCAGCTTCTTTTGCCAGTTCAAAATACTTTCTGTCATTGATTTCTCTTACACTGAGGGGCATGAGAGAAATATCGCTGTCCGGCATGTAGCGCGATTCGATGTGTTCAATATACTCCTGCACAGCCTCCTTGCTCAGGTGCAGGCTGTAACCATCATGCACGGGGCCAAAGTCCTCATCATCCCATTCCTCCCACTCTATGGCATATACCCGGCAGGTGGTTTCTTTTTGTGCAGTATCAGCCTTTGTCCTTTTCTTGTTTCGCTTTCTTTTTTTGGTCATGCATTCATCTCCTTTCAGCAGAAAACAGATAACGCGACCTGTTACAGTCACCACCCCCTCCCTGGTCTGCCTGGCGGCATGCCCATCCACGGGGTTGGGCATGCCGCATGCTTCAGCATGCAATACTTCGGTAGGTTATTCGATTTCAATCACAACCAGATCCTTCCACTCGCCTCCATTGGTTCGGGTCTTGATGTATCTGCCTTCCAGATCGAGAACAAGAACCGGCCTGCCTTCCGCCTCCTTACAGGCTTCCATCTCCCTGATTAAATTAGACAAATTATCGTTTTTGGCGGCCAGCACATGCTTTCCTTCGAGATCCACATAAAAAGCATGATATTTGGGCAAATTGAAATAATTGATCATGTAACTCTCCATCTGATTTAAAAGTAAATGGGCATATTCAACCGATAACACATGGGTATCCATGCATTATGTGTCTACTGGTTACAGATGGATCGTTTTCTTGCAAGGTCATGGATAAAAACTCCATCAAGACCTGTTGGCAACAACAAGCAGGTAGCGATAGAGGCATTTCATGCCAACAAGAAAACGGGTTTTACCCAAGCAGAACGCCATGAGTCAGGCGTGCATGAACCCAAGGTATCTGCCAAGCGCCATCTCCAGGCCGTAATCAGCCCGAGCAACCTCAGTAAACACCTTGTTTTCAGCAATCAGAGTGACATGTTTGGGACAGATCAGCGGAGAACAGTTTTAAAGAAAGCATTGAGCAGGCATCAACCCGCTTCAAGAAGCCCTATTATATCGATCATCACCAATAAAAGCAACAGATATTCACTCCCCCCTGATAAAACAATAGTTTTCCAGAGAATATCGGAAATTGGGTTGGCATTAGAACTTCCAGAGGGATATTTGCCAGCAATCATAAGGCCCGCCGTGGCGGGCCTTATGCGGGAATCGAACGTCAGCGGCCGTTGTTCATTACCTTGACCCAGGCGCGGATGAAGTCATCTACGAACTGGCGACCTGCATCATCGGCGGCATAGGCTTCAGCCACTGCGCGCAGTTCCGAATTGGCACCGAAGATCAGGTCTACCGTGGTGGCCGTCCAGCGTTGTTTGCCACTGCTTCTGTCCAGCCCCTTGTAGACACCAGGACTGGCATCCGGCACCCAGCGGGTGGACATATCCAGCAGGTTGACGAAGAAGTCATTGCTTAACACACCAGGCCGATTGGTCAGCACGCCATGAGCGCTGTTGCCCGTGTTAGCGCCCAATGTACGCATACCACCCAGCAGTACCGTCATTTCAGGCACGGTCAAACCGAGTGTATCAGCCTTGTCAACCAGTTCCTGTGCCGGGGCGCGCAATGCCCTTGGTCCATAATAGTTGCGGAATGCATCGGCTTTGGGTTCCAGTACGGCCATATTGCCAATATCGGTCATTTCCTGTGTGGCATCGGTACGCCCCGGATAGACGGGCACTTTCACTTTGTAACCACCAGCATGGGCGGCTTTTTCGATGGCGGCGGCCCCACCAATCACAATCAGGTCAGCCAGGGAAACCTGCTGCCGGCCCTTGTGCTTGCGATTGAAACGCGCCTGGACTTCACGGAGTGTGTCCAGCACCTTTTCCAGTTGTGCCGGCTCGTTGACCGGCCAATTTTTCTGGGGTGCCAGTGCCAGGCGGCCGCCATTCGTTCCCCCGCGCATATCGGTATTGCGGAAGGATGCGGCGGATGCCCAGGCAGTCTTGACCAGTTCCGGTACGCTGAGTCCGGTCTTCAGCACGGCCTTTTTCAATGCGGTCACATCTTTTTCAGCAATGGCCGGGTAGTCAGCCTTGGGGATTGGATCTTGCCAGATCAGATCTTCAGCGGGCACTTCCACGCCCACATAGCGGCTTTTGGGCCCCATGTCGCGATGGGTGAGTTTGAACCAGGCACGCGCGAAGGCATCATTAAAAGCGTTGGGATCACGGGCGAATTTTTCCGAGATCTTGCGATAGACCGGGTCCTCCCGCAGGGAAAGATCCGTGGTCAACATGACCACCGGGTGACGCTTGCCCTTGATGTGGGCATCCGGTGCCATGTTGTGCAAAGTCTTGTCTTTGGGTACCCACTGAATGGCACCCGCCGGACTGGTGGTCTTTTCCCACTCGAAGTTGAGCAGGTTCTGCAGAAACACAGCGGTCCATTGCGTGGGCGTGGGTGTCCAGGCCCCTTCCAGGCCACTGGTAACCGTATCTTCGGCCATGCCCTTGCCACAACGGTTTTTCCAGCCCAACCCCTGTTCTGTGATCTCCGCTGCCGCAGGCTCCGGACCCACGCATTTTTCCGGATTGTGCGCGCCGTGGGTCTTGCCAAGGGTGTGACCACCGGCAATCAGCGCCACGGTTTCCTCATCATTCATGCCCATGCGGGTGAAGGTTTCGCGGATATCCCTGGCCGCTGCCAGTGGATCTCCCTTGTGGCCTGTCGGCCCTTCCGGGTTGACATAGATCAGCCCCATTTGCACGGCAGCCAGTGGGCTTTCCAGTTCACGGCCTTTCTGGTAGCGCTTGCTGTCATCCAGCCATTGGGTTTCGGCACCCCAGTAGACCTGATCGGCCTCCCAGTCATCGGCCCGGCCGCCGGCAAAACCGTAGGTCTTGAAGCCAGATTTCTCCAATGCCACATTGCCAGCCAGTACCATGAGATCCGCCCAGGATACGCTGCGACCATATTTTTTCTTCACCGGCCACAGCAGACGGCGAGCCTTGTCCAGATTGGCATTGTCCGGCCAGCTGTTCAACGGTTCAAAACGTTGCTGCCCTCCATCGGCACCACCACGCCCATCCAGGCTGCGGTAGGTGCCTGCACTATGCCAGGCCATGCGAATAAACAGGCCGGCATAGGTGCCCCAGTCCGCTGGCCACCAGTCCTGAGAGTCCGTCATGACCTGAGCGATATCCTCCTTGAGGGCATTGAGATCGACCTTGCTGAATGCGCTGGCATAATCGAAATCCGCTCCGTAAGGGTTGGATTGCGGCAGGTGATCGCGCAAGGGCGACAGATCCAGTTTTTCCGGCCACCAGAAATGGTTGTCCGGCGTCTTGCCACTTTGCTCGTGTTGCATGGCCGCACCGGCACCAGCCACCCAGGTGAGTGCTATCGAAAGTATGAATGCGTTGGTTTTCTTCATCATTGCTCCTCCTTACCATCATGGTGCAGACCAGCTTAGGAGGAAGCGCAGAACTTGGGAAATCGTTTTAATTTATCCTATCGATAGAAACTGGCTATCAGCCAGCAGGTTTGCCAGCCTGCCGGGCTGGTACATGCCAGCTCAACCGGAAATCATCACCCTGAAGCGGACAGAAAAATGGCGCAGCCCTTTCCCCACTACCATCCGCAAACTAGAAATCCCATTCCTTGAGCAGCAAATACCAGGAGAAACTGATAGACAGATTTGCCCCTTTTGAGCCTCCCTTGAATCCATAGGCCATACCGTGGCTGTAGAATTTCTCGTTATCTTCCACATAAGTCACTGTGGGCGACCAGAAAAACTCCCCGCCAAATCCTCCAAGTTTTGCAAGGACGGCATCGGCGACGACGCCCTTCTTCCCTTCCAGACCACTTTTCAGGTTGGCCAGCACAACGGACGCCGCCACGCCAATATAGGCACCTTCATAGTCGCCGGGCACACGGGTATGCGAGATCCAGCTTCCCACGGCGCCTCCCGGTGGTGTTGCGCTCACAGGTTCGCTTGGCGCCCCTTCTTGTGCCTTGAATTTACGGCTTACACCGAACCCGCTTCCAGAAGTCGCATAAAGCGCAATCTTGGATGGAGAGTTGAAGCGTACCGCCTCGATACCAGCCTGAAACTGCGCAACACCTGCAGATGCCTGAACATAACCTCGGGCTGCAAAGGTGGACAGGAAAGGGAGACCAACAAGATCACCGAGGTTCATGAATCTGGCGTTTTTCTTCTGTCCAAATATTTTATAGATCCTGAACAAGCCCAAACCACTGGTTACAGCTTGCCAACCATCCACATACAAGGCGTAACTGACAACCAGCAAGGCATTCGTTATGGCAACCCCGACCAGAACATTGTAAAGACTCACCTGACCACTGGGGTCAAAGCGGTTGATGGGGTCATTGAGGCTGTAGGTATAGCGGTTGATGGTGCGTGGATCTCCTGCATTTATGCTAAAGCTGTCACGGGTGATAAATCGCTTCATATCCGCTGAATACCAGCGGCTACGCATGAAAATCAAGCCGCTGTCCGGGTCATGGTAGGCACCGGTGTAACCGACTGGAGATGCCGCACCCTGGAGGATACTGCCGAAGGGGCCGTACTGGTAGGTATCGATCACATTGCCATTTTCGTCAATGCGTGCTCTCAGGCTGCCCTGGGCATCCCGAAAATGGTGCAGCACACGGCCAGTGGCATCCATTTCCGCCACCGGGAAAAGCCCTTCATAAATGTATTGAACCAGGATTTGCTGATTGTCATCCAGGATGGCAATCAGCAGGGGCATGGGGCTTGTGCGATCCCAGACAAAGTATTGTGTCTGACCATTGCGGGTACGCGATTCCAGCAGGTCATCATAGGCATAATGGTATTCCACCGTGACGGCATTGCTGCCGGTACGGCTGTATGCAATCAGGCGTTGTTGTGCATCATAGGTGTAATTTTCCTGCGTGGTGCCGTCCGTGCGCGCTACCAGCGCACCATTGGCATCCCAGAGAAAATCGCTGTTATCAGCTTCCAGCAACTGATCTTCATCGTCGATAGTAAAGTTTCTGGTTACGCCATTGGTGGATACAGTAGTCAGGTTATGGTTGCCATCATAGGCATACGTAATTTGCTGGTTGCCACTGCTGCCATTCAGATCCGCTTGCTGCAGACGGCCCAGAGCATCGTACTGGAATGCCGATGTTCGTCCATTCTGTTCTTGGATGCTGGATATTTTGCCGTTGCTGTCGTGACTGTAATCCAGCGATAACAAGGTATTGCCTTGTGCGTCGGTATAGTCGATGTGCGTAATTCGCCCAACCGCGTCGTAACTGCGGTGGATACCCGCCTGGTTGTCATATTCCAGGCTGGCAAGGCGGCCGGCCGCATCCCGATTCATCTGGATCGTTCTGCCGGCATAGGCTGTGGACACCATCAAGCCACGAGGATTGTAGGCAAAGTCCATGCGACTGCCTGAAGCGGGCGTCAGTGTGGCCAGCTGATTGTTCACGCCAAAACTGTTTTGCACACGGATGCCATCGGGGCTGTTCCATGCCGTCATTCGCCCGCTGCTGTCTCGTTGCAGGTCATAAACGGCTCCGTTGACATCCACTTGCATCAAGCGGCCGGAAACATCCAGCTGCCGGGTTTCCACACTGTCTACATGCGTTTCGGTATACGAAAGCGCCACATCATCATAGTTGTAGGTGGTCGGATTACCCGCGAAATCTTCACAACGGACAGGCCTGGCC
>WFUE01000070.1 GCA_015485125.1 Lysobacterales bacterium
GTCAGATGTGTATAAGAGACAGTTACCGGCCTCATAGGCAGCCAGGGCACGTGGATCGTCCGGAATCTTCACATTGGTGGTCTTGCCGCGGGAAGTCCAGGCCATGTAGGCAGACACAGCCGCCAGCTTACCCTTTTTCCAGCCCCAGGGCTTCTCGCCGTTTTTCTCTCGGCACTCATTGATGGCCAGCTCCAGGGTCACCACTTCGCCACGCTTGGTGTCGAAATACGGGTAGTTCTGCTTGATGCCAATACCGCCGTTTTCGAAGCAGTCGGCCAGCGATTTACCATTGGCAAACTTGGTTTCAAACAGTTTCTTGCCCTCGTCCACATAAATTTCATAGGGCGGAAAATCCTCGATTTCTTCCCATTGGGCGCGGGAGGCCGAATCGATGGCATAGACCCCGTTGATCCAGTCATCCCCTTTCACATCCGGGAAACGGCTTTCAAAAAACTTCACGAAGGCCTTGCGATCATCTTCCGGAGAAGCTTGCGCCACGGAAGACAAGGCAAGCACGACGGCGCCTGCTGTCAGCAGTGTTTTCAACAATTGTTTCTTCATTACTCTCCCCTCATGGTAAACGGGCAGTCATCCCACTGCCCGTCTCGAGATTATTTGACGACAGTTTCACCCTTGCCTGTGGCACCGGTGTTGTCTTTCCAGGTCACCTCCAGCTTGTCACCGGCCTTGCCCTTGAATTCGAAGGAAAGGAACGGATCCTTGGAAATGGAAGTATTCAGATTGGCCACAAAGACCTTCTTGCCGTTGGCCGTCACCACCACTTCCTGGATGTACTTGGCCGGAATTTTCTTGCCGGTTTTCTTGTCCTTGACCATGCCGGTATGCATGGGGTGCTTGATCATCATCTTGGCCTTGACCACGCCACCCGATGCTTTTGCCTTGATTTTCATGCTCATTTTCTAAAATTCTCCAGTTGAATCAGCCGCCGCAACCACCGATGGTGACCTTGGTTTCTTTGGTAGTGGAATACAGTTTTCCGCCGGCCTTGACTACGGCCGTGACCGGAGAGGTCTTGCCCATGCGAATCCGTACGGAAACCTTGGGTTCGGTACCTTCAGGAATCTCGAAACTGGCGGCCAGAGGGGTGGGGTTGTTCTTGACGAAAATGCTGATGGATTCCACATTCGGCAATGAGCTGCTGACCTTGATGGGTACCACAGCACCATTTTCGGCAATGGCTGGTGTCTCCAGGCGCACCTTGTCGCTGTCCTGGGCATCAGCGCTGCCCAGCAGGTTCTTCATCGCCTCACCCATGTCCTTGGCCTTGAAGGCGGATTCCATCCAGGCGGCCAATGCGGCACCCGGCGCGGCCACCAGCGCACCCAGTGCCATGCCTCCCTGCATCAGCGTCTTGAGAATCAATCGTCTTTGCTTGTTCATTCAGGTTCTCCGAGTATCAATGGAATAAATTGGGCACTTACAGGCTGTAGATGAATTCCACAACCTTGTCGAGTTCATCCTCGGTCAGGATCTCATGACGGCCAAAGGGCGGCATGATGGTGTTCGGGTTGCGCACCGTGGCATCCCAGATTTGTGCGCGCAGCTTGGCCTTGTCCGGATAGCGCGCCTTCATGGACATCAGCGGTGGCCCGGCATTGCCGGGCAGAGCGCCTCCGGCAATCTGGTGACAGGCCAGGCAGTTGCCCTTCTTGCGATCAAAGGCCAGTTTCTTGCCTTCGGCAATGGCATCACCGGCCAACACGCTGGAACTCAGAACCAGCCCGGCCAGCGCCAGCGAAAACAGCAGGCTTGCTGTAGGTTTTTTCATAACAGGTACTCTCCCCTATAGTCCCAAATCATCCATCGGAATTCCGGCATCCCTGCCATGGAAAAGCCACATAACATGATGAAAATCTAATGTTTATGCCAATCTCAGGCTTTGTAAGCTTTACAAAAGCCGGTAGTATTGTCTACCCCTACCTTTTGGAATAGAGACATGAACGCCGCCATTTATTCCCTGTTGTTTTTGTTGCATTTTTCCCCGATCTCTCCGGCCCATGCCAGCGATGCGCCCAACCTGGAAGCCGTGGTCCAAGGCCCGCAACGCAGCGCGTCCCGCAAGGCACGAGATGTCTATCGCCATCCTGTCGAGACCCTGCGTTTTTTCGGCATACGGCCAGAGATGACAGTGGTGGAAATCTGGCCCGGTGGCGGCTGGTACACCGACATTCTCGCCCCCTATCTCAAGGATCAGGGTCATTACATCGCCGCCCATTTCGACCCGCTGACCGACAAGCGCATGTACATCGGTGCGCTGGAACGGTTTCAGAGCCGTTACGAAAACGATCCGGACACCTGGGGAAAAATCGAAATCACCGCCTTTGATCCACCACACGAGCTGGACATCGCTCCAGCCGGCAGCGCAGACATGGTGCTGACTTTCCGCAACCTGCATAACTGGCACATGCGCGGGCCGGCTGTACTGGAGAAGGCCGCACAGGCCTTCTATCGCGCGCTCAAGCCCGGCGGCATCCTCGGAGTGGTGGAACATCGCCTGCGCCCCGGCAACGATCTGAAACCGGGCCAGGTGGCCAAGGGGGGGTACATGGATGAGGCTTATGTGATCCAGGTTTTCGAAAAAGCTGGTTTCCAATTGGCCGGCCAATCCGAAATCAACGCCAACCCCAAGGACAGTACCCGCCACCCCAAGGGTGTTTGGACCTTGCCGCCCACACTGCGGCTGAAGGAAAAAGACCGGGAAAAATACCTGAAAATCGGTGAAAGTGATCGAATGACCCTGAAATTTATCAAACCCAAGGAGTGAATCATGCACGGAAAACTGGCAGGCCTGGCCTTGCTGGCCCTGGGCACGGCGCAGGCGGATGCCGGCCTGCAATGGCAAATGGAAGGGCAACTGGGCGGTGTATTCACCAGCGGCAACACGCAGACCACCACCGTGGACGCGGGCCTGAAACTGAACCTGCAATATGGCCAGTACCTCAGTGAGCAACAACTGCAAGGGCTTTACAAGGAGGAAAACGGCGTCACTTCGGCCCGGCGCTGGCAATATGACAGCCGGGTGGAACGCCAATTGGGTGAACACAACGCCGTGTTCTTTAGCAGCCAGTTGTTGCGTGATGATTTTGCCGGTTTCGAGCGGCAGGATTCCCTGCTGCTGGGTTATCGTCACAGCTGGGTATGGGGCGCACACACGCTACAATTGCGTCCGGCCGCCGGTTATCGCATCAGCACCCTGCAAGACAGCGCCGATGACGAGGATGAGATGATTGCCAGTGTGGCCATGGACTATCGCTGGCAGTTTTCCAAGCAGGCCAGTCTGGAAAACCAGTTCCAGAGTGACTGGGGGCAAAGCAACATCCACAGCACCAATACACTGGCGGTTCAGGCACAGCTGGTGGACAGGCTCAGCCTGAAAGTCAGCCTGCTACTGGATCACAATTCAGAGGTGGAGGCGACGCGCAAGAATCTGGATACCACTACCAGCATTCATCTGGTCTACCAGTTGCGCTAACAGCATTTCAGGCCGATTCCCGCCCGCCATAGCGGCGGGCTACATAGTCGTCGACCATTTCGATAAAGCGTTCGGCTATGCCCTCGCCCTTGAGGGTGGCCACCTTCTTCCCGTCCACGAACACCGGGGCCGCCGGTGTTTCCCCCGTGCCCGGCAGGCTGATGCCGATGTCGGCATGCTTGCTTTCCCCCGGCCCGTTGACCACACAGCCCATGACCGCCAGGTTCAGATTCTCCACACCGGGGTATGCCTCGCGCCAATGCGGCATCTGCGTGCGCACATGCTGCTGAATCTGCTGGGCCAGCTCCTGGAAATAGGTGCTGGTGGTACGGCCACACCCGGGGCAGGCGGTCACCAGCGGCACGAAGGCACGCAGGCCCATGGTTTGTAGCAACTCCTGGGCCACCACCACTTCCTGCGTGCGGGGCTGGCCCGGCTCGGGTGTCAGCGAAATGCGGATGGTGTCGCCAATGCCTTCCTGCAGCAATACCGACAGCGCCGCGGTAGAAGCGACGATGCCCTTGGAGCCCATGCCGGCTTCGGTCAACCCCAGATGCAGCGCCAGATCGGTGCGTTGGGCCAGCGAGCGGTAGACTGCGATCAAGTCCTGCACTTCGGAGACCTTGCAGGAAAGGATGATCCTCTCGCCGGGCAGGCCCGCCGCCATGGCGGCCTGGGCATTTTCCAGCGCCGAGACCACCAGCGCTTCCCGCAGCAGGGCGCGGGAAGACCAGGGCTCGGCCCGCTGGCTGTTTTCATCCATCATCCGTGCCAGCAACTGCTGATCGAGACTGCCCCAGTTGACCCCGATGCGCACGGGCTTGTCCCAGCGCAGGGCCTGCTCGATCATCTGCAGAA
>WFUE01000071.1 GCA_015485125.1 Lysobacterales bacterium
GCAGGGAGGCGTGGATGTTGACGGGAGCCTGGCGGGGGATGTCCAGCACGGTCTGTGGCAGGATCAGGCCATAGGCCACTACCACCAGAAAATCCGGCGCCAGCGCGGCCAGCCGTTGTTGCCAGTCAGGGTCGCGCAGGGTTTCGGGCTGGCCCACGGGCAGGCCCAGGGTTTCGGCCGTGGCCTTGACCGGGCTGGGCCTGAGCTTGCGCCCGCGACCGGCGGGGCGGTCCGGCTGGGTCAGCACCAGCGGGATTTCATGCCCGGCATCATGCAGGGCGCGCAGGGTAGGCACGGAGAAATCCGGCGTGCCGGCAAAAACGAGGCGAAAGGGCATGGAATCAGGCTTCTGCCACGACGGCCTTGTGCCGCTTTTCCATTTTTTTCAGCACCATTTTCTGCTTCAGCGGCGACAGGTAGTCCACAAAGACCTTGCCGCGCAGGTGGTCCATTTCATGCTGGATACAGATGGCCAGCAGCCCATCGGCTTCCATTTCCACCGTTTCGCCCTGTTCGTTCAGGGCGCGCACGCGGATGTGTTCGGCCCGGCGGACCTTGGCGTAAATGCCCGGTACGGACAGGCAGCCTTCCTCGTGTTCCTGGTGGCCGCTTTCTTCCAGAATTTCCGCGTTGATCAGGCAGATGGGTTCGTTGCGCTCCTCGCTGAGATCCATGACCAGCACGTCCAGCTGTTCGTTGATCTGGGTGGCGGCCAGGCCGATGCCCTTCTCGGCATACATGGTCTCCAGCATGTCTGCGACCAGCTGGCGGATGGGCTCATCCACCACTTCCACCTTGCGGGCGGGCTTGCGCAGACGGGGGTCGGGGTACTCCAGAATCTCTCGAATGGCCATGGCTTTCATCGTGTGGCAAACAACCGGTGATTATATCATCCGCTTGCAAAGGCCGGGATTGCGGTTGAAATTCCGTGTTTTGTGCAGGGTTTTGCGCTTTTTTTCTCGGAGATGCGGCTTCAGGCATTTTACTTCCGCGCTTTTTCCGCTAGACTCAATACTCCAATGGAATCATGCAATTGTCGGCCATGCTTAAAAAATTACTTGCAGTTTGCCTGCTAACGCTTTCATGTACCTATGTTCTCGCCGATGATCCGCTGCTGGATGCAGATCATCCTGACCGCTACGTGGTGCAAAAGGGCGACACGCTCTGGGATATCGCGGACCGCTTTCTCAAAAGCCCCTGGCTGTGGCCGGAGATCTGGCAGGTCAATCCGCAGATTGCCAATCCGCACCGGATCTATCCCGGTGACGTGATTTCGCTGGAGTACATCGGCGGCAAGCCCAGACTGGTGCTGAACCGTGGCAAGGG
Source organism: Lysobacterales bacterium (assembly GCA_015485125.1). GTDB lineage: Bacteria > Pseudomonadota > Gammaproteobacteria > Xanthomonadales > S139-57 > S139-57. The sequence goes on from WFUE01000071.1 coordinate 1,327, forward strand.
CCGGGAAGTCAAGCTCTCTCCGAGAGCGCGTACCGAGCCGGTGGACAACGCTATTCCCACCATACCGTTGAATTATGTCGAACAGTTTTTGACCCGGCCACGCATTGTGGACGAGGAAACCGCACGGAACATGCCCTATATCGTGGATGTGCAGGAAAGTCGGCTGATGGGGCAGTTGGGCCGCTCCCTGTATGTGATGGGTCTGGAAGATGTGCGGCCTGGCGAGATGCTGGTAGTACTGCGTCCCGGCCATGTCTATAGAGAAGTGACTGACGATTGCTGGGGTTATGACGAAGGGGATCCGCGCACACCCAAGGCGGACCCTTACCGCATCAAGCGTCACAAGACGCTGGAGGGCGGTATCGCCGCCCTGTGGACGGATATACTGGAATGCCACAACATGCACACCCGCTGGCTGGGCCACGAGCTGATGGAAATTGCCCGGGTACAGGTCAAGCAGGCGGGCAACCCTGGTGTGGTGGTGCTGCTGCAAGTGGATCAGGAGGTGCGCAAGGGTGACTTGCTGGCACGGCCAGAAGAATCTCCCTGGCCGCTGGTATTCATGCCCCGGCCGGCTGACCCTGCCTTGCATGGTGGCCGGGTGCTCTCCATCGCCAATGATCTGGTCGGTGGTGGCAAGTATCAGGTTTTTGCCTTGAACAAGGGCCTTGCCGATGGTGTGCAGCCAGGGCAGGTGTTGGCCATTTTTCACCCGGGCCGCACCATTGAAGATCAGGTGAAATACGCCAGCAACGATGTACGCCGGGTGCTCAATCCGGGCAAGTCCCGAGTCAAGCTGCCGGATGAGTACACAGGCGATGCCATGGTCTTTCGAACCTTTCAGAATGTCAGTTACGCGCTGGTCATGAAAGCGTCTCGTCCCATCGAGGTGGGTGACAAGCTCACCAGCCCCAAGAATCTGCGCTGAACGGGTGAGGGAACCACAAAACCCCCGGTCTTCCGGGGGTTTTTGATATCCAGTGCGCCACCTTGTTCGCCAGGACAGGTGGTAGTATGCTCGCCCCCCATGGAAGCACGGCAGAGAGAATGGATGATACTGCAGGCCAGTACCAGCCTGCGGCGGGGTAACTGGAAGTACCTGCTTGAGCAGGCTGGCAGCCGTCAGGCCTTGCTGGAGCGCTGTCTGCAGCAGGAGCCCCTGCTGGGCGAGACATTGAAACCCTTGCAGGAACAGACGGACGACTGGCTGGCCACATCCACCTCGCATCATCTGCTTACCCCGGATGACCCAGGTTACCCGGAATGGCTGTTGCGCATCCCCGATCCACCGATGACCCTGTATGTACAGGGAGATCCGGGTTGGTTGTGGCACCCGCAAGTGGCGGTGATCGGCACGCGCAACCCCACCCGTGGCGGCCGTGAGACGGCACGGGATTTTGCCGCCACCCTGGCGCGCGGCGGGCTGGTGATCACCAGTGGCCTGGCGCTGGGCGTGGACGGCTGTGCCCATGAAGCAGCACTGGCCCAGGGCCGGCCCACCATCGCGGTGGTGGCCACCGGGCTGGACCGGTGCTATCCGCCCCGGCATCGCACGCTCTGCCAGCAGATTGCCGAACAGGGGGCCGTGGTCAGCGAGTTTCCGCTGGGCACGCCACCCCATCGCAGTCGTTTCCCGGTGCGCAACCGCATCATCTCCGGGCTGAGCCTGGGGGTGCTGGTGGTGGAGGCTGGCCTGCGCAGCGGCACGCTGGTTACTGCCCGGCACGCGCTGGAACAGGGTCGTGAGGTGTTTGCCATTCCCGGTTCCATCCATAACCCCATGGCCAAGGGCTGCCACCGGCTGATCAAGGACGGGGCCAAACTGGTGGAAACCGCCGAGGATGTGTTGCAGGAACTGGGCGAGCTGGCCGGCGAGCAGGCACAGGGCCTGAGGCAGGCGCTGGAAGCTGAAAAAACACCCACGGATGTCTCGCCAACGGCGGATGACCCGGAGCATGCCGCGCTGCTGCAGGCCATGGGCCATGACCCCATCGGGATAGATGACCTCATCCGCATCACCGGATTGACGGCAGAGGCGGTTTCCTCCATGCTTTTGATTATGGAGCTGGAGGGGGTGGTGGAATCATTACAGGGTGGTCTGTACTGCAGAACCCGATAGAGGAACAAGGTATGAAAGAGAACGTGCTGGACGTTCTGATGTTTTTGTTTGAGAACTATTTCTACGAGGAGCCGGAAGAAACACCCGACCCGGAATCCTTGCAGAGCCAGCTGGTGGAAGCCGGCTTCTCCCAGAACGAGGTGGACAAGGCCTTCGACTGGCTGGAGGGCCTGCGCATTCAGCAAATGGCCGGGCAGGGCGTGGAACATGTTTCCCGTGCCCTGCGTGTCTACACGCCGGAGGAAGAGCAGCGTCTGGATCTGGACAGCCGTGGTTTCATCCACAGCCTGGAAAGCATGGGCGTGCTCGACCCGGTACGGCGCGAGCAGGTCATCGACCGGGTCATGGCGCTGGATACGGAAACGGTGGATCTGGACGATCTGCGCTGGATCATCCTGATGGTGCTGTTCAACCAGCCGGGGCAGGAAGCCGCCTTTGCCTGGATGGAAAACTACATGTTCGACGACCAGCACAGTCTCGAACACTGATGGCCGGTCACAAGGCAAGTTCATGAGCAAACATCTGCTGATCGTCGAATCCCCGGCCAAGTCCAAGACCATCAACAAATACCTGGGCAAGGATTTCAAGGTGCTGGCCTCCTACGGCCACGTGCGGGATCTGGTGCCCAAGGAAGGCGCGGTGGACACCGAACACGGTTTCCGCATGCAATATGAACTCATCGACCGCAACCGCAAGCATGTGGATGAGATCGCCCGGGCGATGAAAAAGGCCGAAGACCTCTACCTGGCCACTGACCTGGACCGCGAGGGCGAGGCCATTTCCTGGCATCTGGTGGAGATCCTGCGCGAACGCGGCCTGCTGGAGGGCAAGAAAGTCTACCGGGTGGTGTTCAGCGAGATCACTCCCAAGGCCATTCAGGAAGCCATTGCCCACCCGCGTGAGCTGAACCTGGATCTGGTGGACGCGCAACAGGCCCGGCGGGCGCTGGATTACCTGGTGGGCTTCAACCTGTCGCCGCTGTTGTGGAAAAAGGTCAACCGCGGCCTTTCCGCCGGGCGGGTACAAAGCCCGGCCCTGCGCCTGATCGTGGAACGCGAGGAAGAAATCGAGCGTTTCCAGCCGCAGGAATACTGGACGGTGGAAGCGGCGCTGGAGAAGACCGGAAGCCCGTTCAAGGCACGGCTGACCCATTTCGAAGGCGAGAAGATGGAGCAGTTCTCCATCACCGACGGCGAGCGGGCGGCGCAGGTGGAACAGGCGCTGAATCAGGCCTGCAGCCCCGCCATCCGGGTGGAAAAGGTCAAGAAGAGCCAGCGCAAGCGCAACCCGGCCCCGCCGTTCATCACCTCCACCCTGCAGCAGGAAGCGGCCCGCAAGCTGGGCTTTTCCGCCCAGCGCACCATGCGTACTGCCCAGCAGCTCTACGAGGGCGTGGCGCTGGATGGCACCCAGCAGGGCCTGATCACCTACATGCGAACCGATTCCGTGCACCTGGCCAACGAGGCGGTGGCGGAACTGCGTCAGGCCATTGGCCGCTTCTACGGTGACGACCATCTGCCGGAAAAGCCCAACCGTTTCCGCACCAAGTCGAAAAACGCCCAAGAGGCCCATGAAGCCATCCGCCCCACCTCGGCCCTGCGCCGGCCGGAGGACATCCGCGCCTTTCTCAGCCCGGACCAGTACAAGCTCTACGATCTGATCTGGAAGCGCACCCTGGCCTGCCAGATGATTCATGCCACCATCCACACGGTGGCCGCCGACCTGCTTTGCCCCTGTGAGCACCGCTTCCGTGCCAATGGCTCGGTCATTGCCAACCCCGGTTTCCTGCGGGTCTATGAAGAAGGTCGCGATGACAGCAAGAACGAGGGTGAAACCCGTCTGCCGGCGCTGGAGGAAGGCGAGATGGTAGATCTCAAGGCCATCCTCACCGCGCAGCATTTCACCGAGCCGCCGCCACGCTACTCCGAGGCCAGTCTGGTCAAGGCGCTGGAAGAATACGGCATTGGCCGGCCTTCCACCTATGCCAGCATCATCTCCACCCTGCTGAACCGGGAATATGTGGAGCTGGATCGCAAGCGCTTCATTCCCACCGATACCGGCAAGGTGGTCAGCCGCTTTCTTTCCAACCACTTCACCACCTATGTGGATTACGACTTCACCGCCAAACTGGAAGACGAGCTGGACGCCATCTCCCGGGGCGAGGAAAAGATGCAGCCGCTTCTGGAGGAGTTCTGGAAGCCCTTCAGCCAGCTGATCGCAGAAAAGGAGGAGACCGTCAGCCGCGACGAGGCCAAGCAGGCCCGTGTGCTGGGAGAAGATCCGGAAAGTGGCAAGCCGGTATCCGTGCGCCTGGGCCGCTATGGGCCCTATGTGCAGATCGGTACCCGTGAAGACGAGGACAAGCCCCGTTTCGCCAGCCTGCGGCCGGGGCAGAAAATGGACAGCATCACCCTGGAGGAGGCACTGGAGCTGTTCCGCCTGCCACGGGTGGTGGGGCAGACCGAGGACGGGCAGGAAATCACCGCCAACATCGGCCGCTTCGGCCCCTATGTGAAATACGGCAGCAAGTATGTCTCCCTGGGCGATCATGACCCGCACACAGTGGATGAAGCCACCGCCCGCGAGCTGATTCGCGCCAAGGAAAAGGCCGATGCCGAGCGGGTCATCCGCCAGTTCGAGGGCACGGATGTGGCCATCCTGCGCGGCCGCTGGGGGCCGTACATCACTGACGGCAAGAAGAACGCCAAGATCCCCAAGGATGTGGAACCGGAAGACCTGGACCTGGAAACCTGCCAGAAACTGCTGGCCGAGGCACCGGAACGGCGGCGGGGCAAGAAGAAAACCACCAAGAAGAGTGCCGCCAAGAAGAAAACGGCCAAAAAAACCGCCAGCAAGAAAAAAACGGCCAAAAAGAAAACGACCCGCAAGAAAGTCACCAGCGCGTAGATGATGCAGGTCTATACCCGCCCGGAAGATGCCGCTGCCTGTGTGCGAGACGGCGGTGTACTGGCCTATCCCACCGAGGGCGTGTTTGGCCTGGGCTGTTATTGGCAGGACGAAGCGGCGCTGGGCCGTATCCTGCAACTGAAGCAACGGGCGGTGGAACAAGGCGTGATCCTGCTGGTGGCCGATGAAGCCATGCTGGCGACCGTGGCCGACCTTTCCGCGCCGGCTTTGCAGGGTTGGCAGCCCGAACCGGGCATCACCTGGCTGTTGCCACCGGTCGCGGCGGTGCCGGACTGGATTCGTGGCCGCCATCCCAGGGTGGCTGTGCGCATTCCGGCCTGGCCGCCGGCACTGGCGCTGGCAGCGGCCACCGGGCCACTGGTTTCCACCAGCGCCAACCCGCACGGGCAGCCGGCGGCCAAAAACGTGCAACAGATACGAGACTATTTTCCCCAGGGGCTGGACGGCCTGCTGGATCAGCCCTGTGGCCCGGCGGACGGCCCCAGCCCCATTCGCGATGCCATCACCGGAGAACAATGGCGATGAGTGCAGACATGCAAGACCGCATCGATACGGTCAAGGCTTTTTTCCTGCAATTGCAGGCGGATATTTGCAGGGGCCTGGAAGCCCTGGATGGTACGGCTGTGTTTCAGGAGGATGCCTGGGAATCCGGCCATGGTCACGGGCGCACGCGGGTGCTGAAAGACGGGGCCGTGCTGGAACAGGCCGGAGTCAACTTTTCCCATGTGCGGGGCGAAAAGATGCCGGCGCCGGCCACGGCCAAGCGGCCGGAACTGGCTGGCCAGCCCTTTCAGGCCCTGGGGGTTTCGCTGGTGATCCACCCGCAAAACCCGCATGTACCGACCTCCCACGCCAATGTGCGCCTGTTCGCTTCGCAAACCCAGGCCGGTGAGCCGGTGTGGTGGTTTGGCGGCGGTTTCGACCTTACGCCTTTCTATCCGCGTGCCGAGGATGTGTTGCACTGGCACCAGACGGCGGCCAATCTGTGCCAGCCTTTCGGCGAGGATGTCTATGCGCGCTACAAGGCCTGGTGCGATGAATACTTCTACCTCAAGCACCGGGGAGAGACCCGCGGGGTGGGCGGCTTGTTCTTCGATGATCTCAATGCCTGGGATTTCGACACCTGCTTCCGTTTCGTGCAGGCGGTGGGGCAAGGCTACATGGCGGCCTATTTCCCCATCGTGGAACGGCGCAAGGATGAAGCCTGGACGGATGCCCAGCGCCGGTTCCAGCTCTACCGCCGGGGGCGATATGTGGAGTTCAACCTGGTCTTCGACCGGGGTACGCACTTCGGCCTGCAGTTCGGTGGCCGTACCGAGAGCATCCTGATGTCGTTGCCGCCACTGGTGCGCTGGGAGTACAACTACCAGCCGCCAGCCGGTAGCGCCGAGGCCGGATTGATCGACTGGCTGAAACCCCGGGACTGGCTCAGCGAACTGCGCTGAGCAGGGTGGCGCTTCCCTGCGCCGGTTTCGTCCTTCTGGGGAGAGTGGCTTATTTCCGGCTCTTGGCCTTGGCCGCTTTTGTACCGGTTACGGTCAGCTGTTCCCGGTTCTTTTCCACGGTTTTCAGGCCAATGCCCTTGACCTTGACCAGCTCGTCCACGCTCTTGAACGGGCCGTGGTTCTTGCGGTAGTCCACGATGGCCTGGGCCTTGCTCGGGCCCACGCCCTTCATGGCCTCGGCAATCTGCTCGGCGGTGGCGGTGTTGATATTGACCGCGGCCAGCAGGTGAGCGCTGGCGAACAGCAGGGAAAAGATCAGGGCCTGGAAAAAGGTTTTCATGGCATCTGCCTCCTTTGGTTGCATTGAATCATCCATTGCCCGCTACGGGCGTACTGGCTGGTGCCAGTGGGAAGCAGTGTAAGGGGGTGGGAGGCCGCAGGCCCATGGCCGGGTTCCGGCAGGCCTGTGCGCAGGGTTACAGGGCGGTTGTAGGAAAATGGGGAACTTTCCTGTCCGCAGCCAGTCAGAAGGGTTGCCGACGCAAGCGCGGCAGTCCGTTTCTCCAACCCCCTTGATCCGAACAGGAACGGACGCTTGTCGAACACTCCCCCCGTTCGACCGCCCCGGAGTCTCCCCCTTGGACTTCGGGGCTTTTTTTGCGGCTTTTCCGCTCAGGCCTTGAAGCTGGGCGCGCGCCCGCTGATGTTGCGCCCGTAGAACAGCTCCAGCATTTCCTTGCGCAGGCGGCGTTCGATCTGCTTGCGTTTCTTCGGCTCGAAATCTTCCGGCTTGCGGCCGAACAGATAGTTTTCCAGCTGGAAATTCCGGAGCAGCATCTTGGTGTGGAACAGGTTTTCCTGGTACACGTTCACATCCATCATCTGGTAGGCCTTCTGCGTGGGCCGGTCGAGGAAGTTCTGGATGGAATGGATCTTGTGGTCGATGAAATGCTTGCGGCCACGTACATCGCGGGTAAAGCCGCGCACCCGGTAGTCGATGGTGACGATATCGGATTCAAAGGAATGAATCAGATAATTCAGCGCCTTCAGCGGCGAGATCACCCCGCAGGTGGAAACATCGATGTCGGCGCGGAAGGTACAGATGCTCTCATCCGGGTCGTTTTCCGGGTAGGTGTGCACGGTGATATGGGACTTGTCCAGATGCCCCACCACCGACTCCGGCAAGGGGCCGGGTGCCTCGGTGTTGTCGGTTTCCGTGGCCACGGGTTCCTCGGCCACCAGCATGGTCACGCTGGCACCCTGGGGTTCATAATCCTGACGGGCGATGTTGAGGATGTTGGCGCCGATGATCTGGGCCACTTCCGTGAGGATATGGGTCAGCCGTTCGGCATTGTAGGCCTCGTCGATGTACTCGATATAGCGCCTGCGCTGGCTTTCCGAACCGGCATAGCACACATCATAGAGGTTGAAGCTCAAGGATTTGGTGAGGTTGTTGAAGCCATGCAGCTTCAGTTTTTTGCCCTGATACACCACAATGCCCCCGGAAACCGGAAAAGCGGCCAATTATGCACCCATTTTTTCTGCGATTGAAGCCCGGAGCTGCGAGGAGAACATGAAGCACGCTTCCCTGATTGCCTTTAACAAGCCCTGGGGCATGTTGAGCCAGTTCAGCGATACGGAAGGCCGGCCAGTGCTGGCCGACGTGCTCAGCCTGCCGGGTTATCGCGTGGCCGGGCGGCTGGATCGGGATTCCGAAGGGCTGTTACTGCTCACCCGGGATGGCCGCCTGCAGGCCCGCATCACCGAACCGCGCCACAAGCTGCCCAAGACCTATCTGGTTCAGGTAGAGGGGGTGCCACGCGCGGAACAACTGGAACGGCTGCGCAAGGGGGTGAAGCTGAAGGACGGCATGACCCGCCCCGCCAGCGTGCGTCTGCTGGCCGGCAAGCCCGGCTGGCTCTGGCCACGCAATCCGCCGGTGCGCTTCCGCAAGCGGGTGCCCACCCACTGGTTGGAACTGACCCTGACCGAGGGCCGCAACCGGCAGGTACGGCGCATGACCGCCGCGGTGGGCCTGCCTACCCTGCGGCTGATCCGCACCCGCATCGGCGCGGTGGCGCTGGACGGGTTGGCACCGGGCCAGTGGCGTGCCCTGGAGCCGGATGTGCCGTGGATGGGGGTGGACGGTCAGACCCGGTAGGCAATGGCCTTCATGGTATCGGCCATGAATTTCATGCCCCGGCGCACCGGCCCGGGCAGGGGCAGGCCGCCCAGGGCCTCGGCCATGTGCGCGTGGCGGATTTCATCTTCCTTCATCTGTTCCAGAATGGCCCGGTCGCACGCGTCATTTTCAGGCAGTTGCCGCAGGTGTTCGTCCAGATGGGCTTCCACCTGATTTTCTGTCTCGATGACAAAGCCCAGGGACCAGCGGTCACCAGCGATGCCGGCGGCCGCGCCGATAAGCCAGGATTGCGCGTACCACAGCGGGTTGAGGTAGCTGGGGCGGTCATTGAGTTCATCCAGCCGCCGCTGGCACCAGTACAGATGGTCGGTTTCTTCCTCGGCGGCCCGCTTCATCTTGTTGCGCACCCGGTCATCGCGGGCGGTGGCCGCCTGCCCGTGGTAGAGCGCCTGGGCGCAAACCTCACCCGTGTGATTGATGCGCATCAGGCCGGCCACATGGCGGCGATCCGCTTCTTCCAGTGTCGGGCAGGGCTGGCCTTCGGCCGGGTAGGGTCGGGGCGTGCGTGGCGCCGGGGCCAGCGCGGTGCGCAAGGCCTGGTCCAGTTGAATGAGCAGGCGGTCGGTCAGAGTGTACATGTGGGGTTTTCCTCATGCAGGTTACGCAACCATGATAACGGATGTTGCACCGGCAGGTCCCTGCCCTGTTGGTAGAGACCGGCGCGCAGATGCAGGGTGCAACCGATATTGCTGCTCAGCAGCAGATCCACACCTTCCAGTGCGTCCAGCAGCGGTTGCCGCAAGGCGGCGGCCCGCTCCGGGAAACGCAACAGGTGGGCACCACCGGCGCCGCAACAACCGTTATCCAATAGCAGCACCGGCTTTTGACAGTGCTGTTCCACATACTGGCGCAGCGTTTGTGCCGCTTCGGGCTGCTGCCGCAGGCTGCAGGGCAGGTGCAGGGCCAGCCGGCGGCTTTCCTGCAAAGCGGGTGCCGGCAGTCGCTGTACCAGCCAGTGGAAGGCCTCTGCCACCGGCAGGGCATCCTTCAGCGGCTCCAGCATGGGCGCGCAACCACTGGTGCTGTAGAGCAGCCAATCGGCCCCGTTCTCGAAGGCCTTGCGGTTGGCTTCCAGCATGCGGCGGGCGGTCTCCGTCTGGCCGGCGTGCTGATGCAGGGCGCCGCAACAGCCCTGGGCGGGAATGTCCGCCACGGCAAAGCCGGCCTGCTGGATCAGCCAGCGGGTATCCGCGAGGGTCTTGCTGTCGGCCCAGCGGGCCACGCAGCCGAGAAACAGGGCCACCTTGCCCCTGGGCCGGGCGGGCGGTTGTTCCCGTGGCGGGCAGGGGTCACTGGGCGGGAAGCCCCGGGAGAGCAGCCAGGGTCGGAGCAGGGGCAGGACGGCAGCCGTGGCTTTCAGCCGCAGGGGGCTTGCAACAGCGCGCAACAGCCACCGTTCGGTTGCCGGCAGCCGGGGCGGGTGTTGTGCCCGGCTGTGGTCCATCAGGGTGGCAAACTGCACCCGGGAAGGGCACAGCTGCTGGCATTGCAGACAGCCCAGACAGTGGTCGCGGCCCTGTAGCAGGCTGTCGTCCGGCCGATCCTCGCTGGCCATGGCCTGCATGGCGGTGATGCGCCCGCGCGGGCTTTCGGTTTCCAGCCCGGTCAGTGCATAGGTGGGGCAGACGGCGCTGCACAGGCCGCAGCGTACACACTGATCGCTCAGCGCCTGGATGGACTTCGGGGTATCATGCGCCACAGTGTGTCATCGGGAGTCAGTAGAAGCATGTCATTCTATCAGCGCCATCTCTTTTTCTGTACCAATCGGCGGGAGAACGAACCGGCCCGCCCCGGTTGCGCCGCCTTCGGGGCGGTGGAAGCCCGCGCCCATGCCAAGGAAAAGGTTCGCCAGTGGGGGCTGGCCCGGCCCGGTCAGGTCCGGGTGAATGCCGCCGGCTGCCTCAACCGCTGTGCCCTGGGACCGGTGTGCGTGGTCTATCCGGATGGGATCTGGTACCGCTATGAAAACTTGCGGGATGTGGATGAAATCCTTGAACGGCACGTAAAAAAGGGCGAGATTGTGGAGCGGTTGCGCCTGCCGGATGATGCGCTTTCATAAGCGCCTCTTGTGTTTACCTTGCCAAAATGGATAGAGTAGGCACACTGTAACCACACACAAGGGGGATCTCATGGAAACACCGCAACCGCCACAACCACCTCAATCACCGCCCGGCGAACCGCCACTGATGCCATCGGAGCCGCCCGCGGCCGGCCCGGCATTGCGTGGCCCGGTCGGTGTGCCGGCTGGCCGGGGCCTGAGCTGGCTGACCGAAGCCTGGGGCTATTTCAGCAACAACCCGCTGGTGTGGGTGGCGCTGGTGATCGTGCTGTTCGTCATCCAGCTGGCGCTGGGGCTGATACCCCTACTGGGCCCGTTGGCGCAGATCCTGCTTTCGCCCATCTTCGCCGGTGGCCTGATGCTGGGCTGCAAGGCCATTGACGAGGGCGGCACCATCCAGTTCAACCACCTGTTTGCCGCCTTTGACCAGTATGCCGGCAAGCTGGCCCTGGTGGGCGCCATCTATCTGGGCGCGTTGATCGTGGCCATGCTGGCAGCCGGTGTGCTGGCCATGGTCCTTGGCATGGGCGGCGGGCTGATGGCCGGTCTTTCCTCCATGGGAGATCCGGACGTGGGCGGTGCCGTGGCCACCGGCGCGGCGGCCACGGGCATGCTGATTTTCATGCTGTTGATGCTGGCCGTAATGCTGCCGGTGATCATGGCCTACTACTTCGCGCCGGTGCTGGTGGTCATGCATGGCCTGGAACCGCTGGAAGCGATGAAGCTGAGCTTCAGCGGCTGCTTGAAAAATGTGGTGCCCTTCCTGCTTTACGGCATTGCCGTCATGGTAGCCGGCATCATTGCCGCCATTCCTCTCGGGCTGGGCTTTCTGGTACTCATGCCCATGATCATCGCTTCGATGTATATCGCCTACAAGGATATCTATCTGGCCGTTTGAAGGGCACCAGCCGTCAAGAAAAAAGCCGGCGATCGCGCCGGCTTTTTCATGCACGGGTGTCAGCCATTCAGCTGTTGTCGAACCGGGGCAGTTGCCCGGCCCTGTATCGGGCCCAGTAGTCGTCCAGCTCTTTTTTCACCACCGGTGCCAGCAGGTACAGGCCAATGACATTGGGCAGGGTCATGATGAAGATCATCGCATCGGAGAAATCCACCACCGGCTGCAGGTTCATGGAAGCGCCGATGACCACGAAGACCAGAAACATCAGCTTGTAGATGGTTTCGTTGCGCCGGCCCTCGCCCACCAGATAGGTCCAGCTCTTCAGGCCGTAATAGGACCAGGAAATCATGGTGGAGAAAGCGAACAGCACCACGGCCAGCGACAGCACATAGGGGAACCAGGGCAGCGCGGTGGCGAAGGCGCGCGAGGTCAGCTCCACCCCGGAGGTGCTGGCGGTGGGGTCGTAGGAACCGGTGATGATGATCACCAGCGCGGTAATGGTGCAGACCACGATGGTGTCCACAAAGGGTTCATAGAGCGCTACCATGCCTTCGGTGACCGGATGGTTGGTTTTTACCGCCGAGTGGGCGATAGCCGCCGAACCCACCCCGGCCTCGTTGGAAAAGGCCGCCCGCTTGAAACCCGTGATCAGCACGCCGACCATGCCGCCGGTAATGCCCTCGGGGCTGAAGGCGCCGGCGAAGATCTGCCCGAAAGCGTCGGGAATCATCGGGTAGTTGAAGCCAATCACCACCAGCCCGGTTGTAATGTAGAGCAACCCCATGAAAGGTACGATTTTTTCCGTTACCCGGGCAATGCTCTTGATGCCGCCGATGATCACCAGCCCGACGATGATGGCGGTGACCACGCCGAATAGCCAGCCCTTGTCGGCCAGATAACTGGCCTCGCCGCCCGTGATGTTGACCACCTGCTGGAAGGCCTGGTTGACCTGGAACATGTTGCCCCCGCCGATGGAGCCGCCAATGCAGCAGATGGCGAAGAAGATGGCCATCACCCGGCCCAGCCCGGCCATGCCCTTTTCGGCCAGCCCCTTTTGCAGGTAGTACATGGGCCCGCCGGAAACCGTGCCGTCGGCATAGACATTGCGGTATTTCACCCCGAGCGTGCATTCCACGAACTTGGAGGACATGCCGAGGAAACCGGCGATGATCATCCAGAAGGTCGCGCCCGGCCCGCCCAGGGAGACGGCAATGGCCACCCCGGCGATATTGGCCAGCCCCACCG
>WFUE01000072.1 GCA_015485125.1 Lysobacterales bacterium
GAACCACAGCATACGTCGTATCAATGTGCTCAATGGTGAAGTGGACACCATTGCCGGCATGGGCAAATGGGGGCAGATGAACGCCACCCGCTACGACAACCCCAAGGATGTGTGCCTCAATTTTCCCACCGGCCTGGCGGCCAAGGACAGCACGCTGTATATCAGCATGACCGGCCAGAACCAGATCTGGGCGCTGGACCTGAACGACAATGTACTTTCGCTGGTGGCGGGCAACGGCACCATCGGCAGGCTGGATGGCGCGCCACTGGAAGCCTCTTTCTATTCCCCCCGGCAGCTGACCCTGGTGGATGAGGCCCTGCTGATCAGCGACAGCGAGAACTGCCTGATTCGCAGCTACCACCTGTTGAAGAAAACCGTGGTCACCCTCTGCGGCACAGAGGCCGGGCAGAAGACCGGCAGTTTCTCCGAAGCGGCCCTGCGCTACCCGCAAGGCATGGCCTATGACGACGAGAACGAACTGCTCTGGCTGGCCGACAGCGGCAACCAGAATCTGAAATGCCTGGAAATGCCCGAACACCATGTGGATATTCCGCCCGGCCAGCCCAGCTGGATTTGCCCCAAGGGCATCAGCATCCACGAAGGGACCATCTGGGCCACGGATGTCTTCATGCACGCGCTGGTGCGCATGGACATGTTCGGCGGCCCGGCGGAAGTCTTCCAGGTCAAGGCCCTGCAAGAAACATCGGAGGACTATCTCTGAGCCATGGCCACGCCGCCCTTTGACGGCAAGGCCTTTGTTCGTCTGCTGGGCAATCAACCCGGCGTCTACCGCATGCTTGATGTCCGCGGCGAAGTGCTTTACGTGGGCAAGGCGGCCAACCTGAAAAAACGGGTGGGCAGCTATTTCTCCAGCCGCCGCCACTCGCCGCGCATTCAGTCCATGCTGGCCCAGGTCGCCAGCATGGAAGTGGATATCACCCGCACCGAAGGCGAGGCCCTGCTGCTGGAAAACCGGCTGATCAAGAGCCTCAAGCCGCGCTACAACATCCTGCTGCGTGACGACAAGAGCTTTCCTTCCATCTGCCTGAGCAGCGGTCATGGATGGCCGGGGCTGGCCTATCATCGTGGTGCCCGGAAAAAGGGCCACGAGTATTTTGGCCCCTTTCCCTCCGTCAAGGCCGTACGCCGCACGCTGGATGTGCTGCAAAAACTGTTTCGCCTGCGCCAGTGTGAAGACAGCCAGCTGGAAAACCGCAGCCGCCCCTGCCTGCAATACCAGATTGGCCGCTGTCTCGGCCCCTGTGCCGGTTGTTGCAGCCGGGAAGCCTATGCCGAGGCCGTGGAACATACCCGCCTGTTTTTGCAGGGCAAGAGCCTGGATGTGATCGAACTGCTGGCTGCACGCATGCAGCAGGCCAGCGAACGGCTGGAATTCGAGCAGGCCGCCGCCTACCGCGACATGATCGCCAGCCTGAAGAAAATTCAGCATCAACAGTTTGTCGATGGTGTGCAGGGTGATCTGGATGTGCTCGGAGCCTGGAGCGAGGGCGGTCGCGCCTGTGTGCACCACATCGTGATCCGCAACGGGCAGAATCTGGGCAGTCACAACCATTTCCCCCGCGTGCCGGCCGATACCACGGTGGAAGAATTGCTGGCTGGCTTCATTCCCCAGTTCTATGCCCGCCAGCCCATTCCGGCCATGCTGCTGCTTTCAGCCCTGCCCGAGGAGCATGAAACCCTGCAAACCTGGCTACAGGAACAGCGTGGGCATCCGGTGCGCCTGCAGGCGCGTCCACGGGGCGTGCGCGCGCGCCTGCTGGCAATGGCACGGGACAATGCCTGCCATGCCGTGCAATTGCGTCTGGCCAGCGCGGCCGGTGTGCGGGAACGGCTGGAGGCCCTGCGCGAGGCACTGGCACTGGAACAGGCCCCGGAACGGCTGGAATGCTTCGATATCTCCCACACCCAGGGGCAGGAGACCGTGGCCTCCTGCGTGGTGTTCGGCCCGGAAGGGCCGTTGAAGAACCACTGGCGCCGGTTCAATATCCGCAACATCACTCCCGGTGATGACTACGCCGCCATGCACCAGGCGCTGGAACGCCACTTTCGCCGCCTGCTGGAAGAGGAAACCCCGTTGCCCGACCTGTTGCTCATCGACGGTGGCAAGGGGCAGGTGCGTCAGGCTGTGGCGGTGCTGGAAGAACTTCAAGTCAATGGCGTGTGCGTCGTCGGCGTGGCCAAGGGCCCGGCACGCAAGGCGGGGGAAGAAGTGCTGGTGCCGGCCACGGGCCGGCCCTTTCACCTGCCGGCCACCTCGCCGGCCCTGCACCTGATCCAGCAGATCCGGGACGAAGCGCACCGCTTTGCCATCGAGGGCCACCGCAACCGGCGGCAAAAGCAGAGCCGCTATTCGGTGCTGGAGGATATTCCCGGCATCGGCCCGGCCCGGCGCAAGGCCCTGCTGCAACATTTTGGCGGCCTGCAGGGGCTGTTTTCCGCCAGTGAGGAAGACCTGGCCCGCGTGCCGGGATTGAACCGAACCCTGGCAAGGCGTATCGTGGCGCAGCTGCAACAACTGAAACAGGAAAAAGGAACCCGAGGAACACCGTGAACCTGCCCAATCTCTTGACGGTCTTGCGCATCTTGCTGATCCCTGTATTCGTTTTGGTCTTCATGCTCGACTTCCCCCATGCCAACCGCTGGGCCACGGCCATTTTCGGTCTGGCCGCCGTCACCGACTGGCTGGATGGCTGGCTGGCGCGGCGCATGAATCTCACCAGCAAGCTGGGGGCCTTTCTCGACCCGGTGGCTGACAAGCTCATGGTGGCCACCGCCGTGGTCATGCTGGTGATGACCAACCCCAACCCCTGGTTCACCCTGGCCGCCATGATCATCGTCGGCCGTGAAATCACCATCTCCGCCCTGCGGGAATGGATGGCCGAGCTGGGCGAACGCGCCCAGGTCAAGGTGGCGGTACTGGGCAAGTTCAAGACCGCCGCCCAGATGGTGGCCCTGTTTCTGCTCATCTGGGAAGGGCCGCTACCGCTGTTTGGCTGGTCCGCCCAGTGGGTTGGTGAATGGATGCTGGGCCTGGCCGCCATGCTCACCTTGTGGTCCATGGTCAACTACCTGCGGGCTGCCCGGCCCTATTTGCGGGAATAAACGTTGGCTGAAAAGCGTTCATTTTGGCGGTTTCCGCGCAAGCCAAAAGGGTATACACTGTGATTGAACAGGAGTGGACCTCGAACTGATGAACAAGGAGTACCCGGATTCAGGCTGGCAGCCGGAACATGACGACCCGGAGGTCGTCCTCTCCCTGTTGCGTCTGCAATCCGTGGTGCTTGAAGCCATCGCCCGCAACGAAACGCTGCAATCGGTGCTCGATCTCCTTTGTCGTGAGGCGGAACAGCGCATCGGCGAGGCGGTCGCCTCGGTAATGATGCTGGATGAAGCCAGTGGCACCCTTAGCCTGGCTGCCGCGCCGGGGTTGCCCAAGGCGGCCTGGCCGGCGCTCACCGGCCTGAAACCTTCCGAAACCGCGGGTTCCTGCGGCAACGCCGTTTTTCTGGGTGAACCGGTCTATGTCTGCAATGTGGCCAATGACAGCCGCTGGGATGAGTTGCGGGCGCTGGCAGAGGATTATTCCGTGGGTGCCTGCTGGTCCTATCCGGTATTCCTGCAATCCGACCAGCCGCAAGCCACCTTCGCCCTCACCAGTTTTCGCAAGCGCGAGCCGGATACCCGTGATGACCTCCTCCTGCGGGTGGGCGCGCATCTGGCGGGTCTGGCCATCAGTTTCAGCCGGCAGAACTGCCTGTTGCGGCAAATGAATACAGCCTTCGAAACCACCTCGGAAGGCATCTGCTTTTTTGGCATGGACCGTCGTGTCAGGCTGGCCAACAAGGCCTTTGCCCAAATGCTGGGTTACAGCGAAACCGTACTGCAGGAAATGGATATCGCCCAACTGCTGCCGGAAGAAGATCGCATGGCCTGGTTGCAGCAAATGCGTGCCTCCCTGAAAGATTTCAATGCCTGGCGGGGTGAGCTGGAACTGCAGCGTTTTGATGGCCAACCCCTGCCGGTCATCGCCAGTATCAACCGGATGGACAACCCGGGAAGCGGCCAGCCGGAACATGTGGCGGTGATTACCAATATCGAGCAAATCAAGGCCCATGCCGAGCGGCTGGAATACCTGCTCGATCATGACAACCTGACCCAGTTCTATAATCGCCGCGGGGTGGAAAAAGCCTTGCGCAAGGCACTGGAAAGCTGCCGGGAAGGCGAGCATGTGGGTGTGGTCTGTCTGGACCTGGACCGTTTCAAGAACATCAACGATACTTTTGGCCACAAGATTGGGGATCAGGTACTGCAACTCATGTCCCATCGTCTGCGCAATGCCTGGCCGGACGTGGTCATGGGGCGTCAGGGCGGAGACCAGTTTCTGCTGATCTTCACCGGCTTGCACCGTATTGCACAGATGAACGCCATTCTGGACAAGCTGCTTCATCTCAGCCGCGAACCCATGCATGTGGGCCTGAGCGAATTTCTTTTCACCGCCACCGCGGGTGTGGCCGTCTACCCGGAGGATGGCCGCAGCGTCGATACCCTGCTCAGTTGTGCTGATACGGCCCTGCATGAAGCCAAGAAACAGGGTCGGGACCACTGGCTGCCCTACCATGCCGGCCAGAGTGACCAGCTCAACCGCATGCTGGATATCGAAAACGCCCTACGCAAGGATCTCCTCAGCCGCCCACAGGCCTTTCAGGTGGTCTACCAGCTGCAATACCGGGACGATGGCCAGCCTTGCGGCATGGAGGCGCTGGTACGCTGGCACAATGAACAGCTGGGCCGGGTCAGCCCGGCGGAATTTATTCCCCTGGCTGAAGAAACCGGCCTGGTACGGGATTTGGGGCTGGTGGTGCTGCGCACCGCCTGCGAGGAGTTTTTGCAACTGCCCGCGCTATGGCAGAAGCAGTTGAAACTGGCTGTCAACCTGTCGCGCATGCAGCTTTCCAGCGAACTGGTGGTTGCTGTCATGGACATTCTAGATGCCACCGGTTTCGACCCTACCCGGCTGGAACTGGAAGTCACCGAAACCGCCAACCTGCAATCCAGCGAGACGCAGCGTAATGTCCTGCTGACCCTGCAGAAACTGGGCATCCGTTTCGCACTGGATGACTTCGGCACCGGCTACTCCTCGCTGACCGAACTGAAACGCCTGCCTATCTCCACCCTGAAAATTGACCAGACCCTCACCCGCGACATCCTCGAAGACGCCAGTGATGCCGCCCTGGTGCGCGCGGCCCTGGCCCTGGGCGAGGCGCTGAGCCTGCAAGTGGTGGCCGAAGGCGTGGAAAGCGTGGACCAGCTACGCCTGCTCAAGCGCCTGGGTTGCAGGAAGTTTCAGGGCTACCATTTCTGCAGGCCCGTGCCCCTGGCCGAATTGCAGGAAAAACTTGTGCAACAGAGTTGACACTGCCGGGGTGAATCCGCATAATTCGCAACCCTGCACCGCACCGGTGCAACCCGCATCAAGCGCCCGTAGCTCAGCTGGATAGAGTACCTGGCTACGAACCAGGCGGTCGCACGTTCGAATCGTGCCGGGCGCGCCATATACCAAAGGCCTGTCGCAAGACGGGCCTTTTTCATTTCCGCCCGGCACGGTTCGAACGTACGACAAACCAACACGCCACGTTTGTAATGCCCCCCTGATTTTTGTACACCCTACGCAGTAATCTGCGCAGGTACCTGATAGCCGAGCTCCTGGTGCGGCCGCTTGGTGTTGTAGTGGCATATCCAACGCCCGATCGCTTCCTGTCAAGCGACACCAAGAATTGACCACCCAACGACATCCAGAATTGACCCCTCTGTTTCACTCGGACAAGGTTGTGGGTTGGGGATGGGTCCCCAGGTTTTCTCCAGGTACAGCCACGGGCCTGAGCAGGCCGGAGTGACGCTTTTCGCGCAGGCTGAGAAAAAAGGTTATCGTGTCTCTAGTTTTTCTTGACCACAACAGGTAGATTGCTACAGACTAAAGTTTTTGGCATACATGCCGATATAAATGATTGATGCAAGTGGAGAGAGCTTGAAAAAAGAGGCGAATAGGTCGGTTGTTATTCCTAGGCTATCCTGTTGATATCAGTTGCCAATTTATATGTTGAATTTCGCGTGGAATTCTATTTTTTTCAAACTCTATAGGGTTGATATTCGCATTCCAATGGATCTGTGTTGTTTTAGCATGATGTTTGTGTTTTGTGATGTTTATAGTTTTGTCTTTGATGGTGGGCCAGTTTATCTATCCGGTTTATGGTTTATATTTATGTAGTTGGCTTTGAATAAGGCATTCTATTGAAAAAGGTGTGGTTTTTTTTGATTTTATACTTTTGGTTTGATTCTCTATTCGGGTAGTGCTAATTCAGGAGAATGAATATGGCGTTGAAAAAAATGTCTAAAAATACACAAGCTCCGGACGCAGGTTCGTTGAAGATCGATGCGCGTGCACGGCGGGACGCTGAAGAGCAGCGGCGCAGGGCTCGCACGCTGGCTAAGCAACAACAGGCGGCAGAGCGCATCGCGGCTGCATCTGCCCAACTGGCCAGTGGTATCACAGAAGCAGTCAGTGCGCGGGATCAGCTTGCCAGTGCTATGAGCGAGATTGCTACTGGCGCAGAAGAAGCAGCGGGGGCCAGTCAGGAAAGTCTGGCGGCGGTGACCCAGATTGCCGCAAATCTCAAGCGTCAGAAAGAAATGGCGGCACTATCTGGGTCTAAAACGGAGGTCTTGCAGTCCGACCTGGATCAGGTATCTGGAACCATTGTTAAGCTTGTAGAAAATGTCAAACTGGCTTCGGAACGACAACATACATCTGTAGCCATGATGAATGAGCTGGAGTTGCAGGCCTCCAACATCAACGAGGCTGTCAAGCAGGTGATGCGTATTGCTGATCAGACTAATCTTCTGGCTCTGAATGCGGCGATTGAAGCGGGGCGTGCGGGCAAGCATGGCAAGGGCTTTGCGGTTGTCGCCGATACGGTCCGCGCCCTGGCGGAGGTTTCTGATAAGAGCGCCAAAGACATCGCTGATCTGGCTGATTCTATTCAGGAACAGGTTAGAAGCGTGGGAGAGTCAGTTAAGGCATCAGCGGAAAATGCTGTACGGGGTGCGGAAAAGGGTAGTGTGGTCACCGATCAACTCGAGGTCATCAAGCGTGATATGAACACTATCTTTGATGGTGCACAAGAGCTTTTGACGGTTGCGGAAGAACTGGATATTGCTGCCAGTGACATTCAGAAAGGTTCGGAAAGCATTGCGGCAGCAGCCGAGGAACAGTCTGCGGCCACGGAGGAAGTGGCGCACACCTTGGAACAGCAGGGTCAAGCATTGGCCGGTGCAGAAGAGGCATCTCAGGAGCTTGAAGGAGTGGCGGATGAGTTGAAAAATAGCACGGATATCACCAAGAGTGCCGAAGAGGTGGCGGCTGCGGCAGAAGAGCTTTCTGCTACTGTGGAAGAAATCAACCGATCGGCTGCTGAGATCAGTACGGCAATTGACCAGATTAGTCGTGGAGCCGAACAGGCGGCCGCTGCTGTGGAGCAGGCAGTGGCCGGAATTACTCAACTAGAGAAGGGGGTTGATGTAGCCGAGAATCAGGCCACAGTTGCGCAGGAAGTTAGCGGGCGGGTCAACGAGCTTTTGGCCGAGAATAAAAGAAATATTGATGGGATGGTTGAGGGTATGAGCCAAGCTCTAGAGGACGGTATAAAAAATCTTAAGGCCATCGAGGAAATGGGGCAGCTGGTTCGAAAAATCGACAAAATTATTGAGACCATCGCCACGGTGGCCATTAAGACGAGCATGTTGGCGGTCAATGGTGCTGTGGAGGCAGCTCGGGCTGGTGAGTATGGTAAAGGTTTTGCCGTGGTGTCCGGGGACATCCAAAACCTAGCGGACGAGGCTTCTGAAAATGTAGACCAGATCAAGGATTTGGTCAAAGGCATTCAGGATTTGGCTGTTAGTGTCCGAGCTGCTTTAGAAGAGGTGGCGAGAAACACTCGGAGCGAAGTAGAAAAGGGCCGGCATCTACTGGATGACCTAGTTGCCATTGAAACCGTGGTAGCGGAGATCGTGGAAGGCAATCAGGAAATCGAACAGTCCGCGACTGAGATTTCTACTGCGGTCGAACAGGCCAAAAAAGGTATGGAGCAGATCGCAGCCGCTTCCGAGGAGGCCAGTAGCAATAGCCAGGAAGCAGCGGTCGCTGCACGCCAACAGTCCCAGGGTGCTGAAGAGTTAGCTGTGGCAATCGAGGAGATCGCATCTATCGCCGATGAACTGCAAAGCGCCTAAACTGGTGTTCAACAGAACAGGGGAAAACGGTCATGTCGAATGCGCTAGCACTGGAAATGAACAACGCCGCTAGGGAAGGAGGAGATACAAGACAGTATGTCACCTTTCAACTGGTGGATGAGCTATTTGGTTTCTCCATGGCGTCAGTGTTGGAAATCATTCGCGTCCCCGATACTGTACAGGTGCCACTGACGCCTGGGGCCCTAGTGGGGCTGGCCAATCTGCGTGGCAGTGTGCTCCCGGTGCTCGACCTGCGTCGGCTGTTGCAACTGGCGGTGGTTGAATGTAACGAAGCTGCTCGTGTAATTGTGATCGATGCGGGCTCTCCAATCGGATTGGTGGTGGATCAGGTTGCACGGGTCATGGAAGTGGAGCCGAATCGGATTGAGAACAGTAACCAGGAGCATTATGCCATTGACCTGGAGTTGTTGACCGGTGTGATTAAAGAGGAAGGTGGTACATCGCTTGTTCAGTTACTGGATATCGAACAATTGATCCACCAGGAATTCTCCTCGGAGGTTTCGCAGTCTATGCCAGGCAGTAGCAGTATTGCATTGGGAAGGGAAGAGCCGTGTGTGGACGCAATGACAGATGTGGAAGACGAGCCAGCCGAGCAACTGGTCAGTGTAATAGTAGAAGAGCAAGAGTTCGGGTTCTTGCTCAGTGACGTCGAAGAAATCGTCCGGCTACCGGAGAGTATCTCCCGGATACCACGCGTAGACGAGCATGTGCTAGGCATGATTGACCTGCGTGGCAGATTATTGCCTCTGGTGAGTCTGCGCCGATTGTTCAACCTGGTGGATAGGGAGATAGGTGAGGACGACCGTATCGTGGTAGTCGGACTTAGACGTCCTGGTGGTCATAGAGAAACAATCGGTCTGCTGGTGGATGATGTTAGGGAAGTATTGCGGGTGGCTGTAGATGTGCTGGAGCCAGTGCCAAAATTGCTCATGGAGCCAAAAGCTGAGAACGATATTTCCAATGTTTGTTGTCTTGATGGTGGCAAACGTCTGGTTTCGCTGTTGAAGACCGAGTCACTGTTTGAACACCCAGTGGTAGTGTCTGCGATCGAATCCAGGGATCAAGAACAGAGGGGGCAAGATGTGAATCACGAACAGGCACGAGATGTCGAGAGCGAAGATAACACTGTGCAACTGGTGGTATTCCGGTTGGCAGAACAGGAATATGGAGTGAGTATAGAGGATGTGCAGGAGATTACCCGTTTGCCAGAGCAACTAGAGCGGATTCCGAAGACACCGGACTTTATCGAGGGCATGATGAATCTGCGTGGAACGGTGCTGCCGGTACTGGATATGCGCGTACGTTTTGATCTGGAGAAAATGAAGCGCAACGATCGTCAGCGCATTATCGTGCTGGGTTTGGAGGGTGTGAGAACTGGCTTCATTGTCGATTCTGTGACTGAAGTATTGCGGTTGCCCAGTGAAAGAATCGAAGAAGCGCCAGGTCTTTCCAAGGATCAGGCGCGGATCATGGGGCGGGTGGTCAACCTAAGGGAAAGTAAGCGAATGATTCAGATCGTGACTGTACGGGAGTTGCTTAGCGAGCAGGAAAAAGAGGCTTTGCATGACGATGAATGACAGCAGAATACTGGTCGTTGATGACTCGGCACTGATGCGAAAACATCTTCGTCAGATTCTTGAAGATGCTGGTTATGTGGTGGAGACGGCTCGTAATGGAGAAGAGGCGCTGGAGAAGGTCGCCGACTTTGATCCGGCCGTGGTGACGCTGGACATTAATATGCCGGTAATGGACGGAATCACATGCCTAAGCATGATTATGCAACAGAGCCCACGCCCCGTGGTGATGGTATCTTCTCTAACCGAGAAGGGAGCCTTAGCGACATTTGAGGCGCTGGAGTTGGGAGCCGTGGATTATGTTGCTAAGCCGGGCGGAACGGTGTCGTTAAACATTCGTGATGTGGCCGATGAATTGCTCGACAAGGTACGAGTGGCAACACGTGTACGAACTGGAAAGGGTCAGAGTCTGCGCCAGCGATTACGCGTGCAACGGGAAAAGGCCCAAGTGGCTCCTGTCTCCTTATACACATCT
>WFUE01000073.1 GCA_015485125.1 Lysobacterales bacterium
ATTCGCGTCAGCAACGAGGAAGTGGACAAGGCCGTGCGCGGTGTAGCAAAACGCAACGGCCTGACCGTGCCGCAACTGCGCCAGGCGCTGGAAGCCGACGGGGTAAACTTCAACCACTTTCTGCAGAACATCCGCAACGAGCTGATCATTGGCCGGCTGCGCCAGCGGGTGGCGCGGGCGAAGGTGGATGTGACCGACAGCGAGATCGACCTGTTTCTGGAACAGCACAAGGGGCAGGACGAGGAATTTCACCTGGCTCATATTCTGGTGCCGTTGTCCACCAACCCCAGCCCGGAAGAGGCCAGGGCGGCGGTGGAGAAGATCCAGATGATTCGGCAGAAGATTGAAGATGGCATGGATTTCGCCGAAGCCGCGGTCAGTTACTCGCAAGGCCAGACGGCGCTGCAGGGCGGCGACCTGGGCTGGCGGGCGGCCAGCAAGCTGCCCCAGTCCATGGTGGACCAGCTCAGCAAGATGAAAGCGGGCGAGGTTTCCGAGCCGGTACGCGGCCCCGGCGGCCTGCACCTGATCAAACTGATCGAAACCCGCAAGGCCCAGCACATCGTCAAGGAAATCCACCCGCAACACATTCTGGTGAAAGTGGATGACCTGACCACGGGCGACGAGGCCTACAGCCAGATCCAGAACATCTACCAGCAATTGCAGGAAGGCAAGGATTTCGCCACGCTGGCGAAGAAGTTTTCCGACGACAAGTCTTCCGCCTCGGTGGGCGGCGACATGGACTGGCAGCCGCTGGAGAGCTTCGGCGGCAAGGTACGGGAAACGCTGGAAAAGCTGCAACCGGGTGAGTACTCCGAACCATTCCGCACTTCACTGGGCTGGCACATCATGAGACTGCTGGACCGGCGCGAGCGTGACCGCACGCAGGATTTCACCCGTTCCCAGGCCATGCAGGCCATTCGCGAGCGCAAGGCGGAATACGAGGTGGAAAATTTTCTCCGCCAGCTGCGGGACGAAGCCTATGTGCGCTATCTGGTGGATCTCGGCCAGTAAGGTGACCCGGCTGCCATGAACAGGCCGCTGCTGGCCGTCACCCCCGGCGAACCGGCCGGCATCGGCCCGGAGCTGCTGGTACAGTTGCTGCAGCAGCCGCTGCCCGCGCGGGTGCGGGCCTACGCCGACCCCGACCTGTTGCGCGACCGCGCCCGCCGGCTGGGCCTGCCGCTGCACTGGGTGGAACCCGGCCAGCCTGCAGGCCCCGGTGCGCTGGAGATTCACCCCGTACCCCTGGCCGAACCCGCCGAACCCGGCCAACTGAACCCGGCCAATGGCGAATATGTGCTGCGCGCGCTGGAGGCCGCCTGTGACGCCTGCCTGCGTGGAGAAACGGATGCACTGGTGACCGGGCCGCTGCACAAGGGCATCATCAACGAGGCGGGCATCCCCTTCACCGGCCATACCGAGTTTCTGCAAGCGCGCTGTGGCACGGAACAGGTGGTGATGATGCTGGCCAACGACCAGCTGCGCGTGGCTCTGGCCACCACCCATCTGCCCCTGCGGGCCGTGGCCGATGCCATCACGGCAAGCCGGCTGCGGCGGGTGCTGGAAGTGCTGCATCACGACCTGCAACGGCGCTTTCATTGCGATGAACCGCATATCGTGGTGCTGGGCCTGAACCCCCATGCCGGTGAAGGCGGCCATCTGGGGGATGAGGAAATCCGCGTCATCGAACCCGTGCTCAAGGCACTGCGCGACGAAGGCATGCGCCTGACCGGCCCGCTGCCGGCGGATACCGCCTTTCAGCCCTCGCTGTTGCAGCAGGCGGATGCCTTTCTGGCCATGTACCACGACCAGGGCCTGCCGGTGCTGAAATTCGCCGGTTTCGGCCAGTCCATCAACATCACCCTGGGCCTGCCCATCATTCGCACATCGGTGGATCACGGCACGGCCCTGGAGCTGGCCGGCAGCGGGCTGGCGCGGGCAGACAGCTTTCTGCGTGCCCTGCAACAGGCCGCGCACATGGCAGGTGGGCAATGAAAGGCCACCAGCCGCGCAAGCGCTTCGGGCAGAACTTTCTTCGTGACGCCAGCGTGGTGGAACGCATGCTGCAATGGGCCAACCCGCAGCCGGGGCAGCCGTGGCTGGAAATCGGCCCCGGTCAGGGCGCGCTGACCTTGCCATTGCTACAACGAATTGGCGAACTGACCGCCATCGAACTGGATCGCGACCTGATCACGCCGCTGCAACTCAAGGCCGAACGACATGGCAAGCTGCGTATCGTGCAGGCCGATGCGCTGAAAACCGATTTCCGCGCCCTGCGCACGGTAGACGCCCCCTGGCATGTAATCGGCAACCTGCCCTACAACATTTCCACCCCGCTGGTCTTTCATTTGCTGGCACAGCTGGACTGCATCGCCAGCATGCACTTCATGTTGCAGAAGGAAGTAGTGGAACGGCTGACCGCCCGGCCCGGCAGCAAGGCCTGGGGACGGCTTTCAGTGATGGTGCAGATGCAGTGCGAGGCACGTTTTCTGTTCGAGGTGCCGCCGGAGGCCTTCCATCCACCCCCGAAAGTACAGTCGGCCATCGTCGCGCTGTTGCCGCGACCGCAACCGCTGGCGCAAGGCCCCTTGCTCAAGCGGGTAGAACAGGTGGCCGCGGCGGCTTTCAACCAGCGGCGCAAGACCCTGCGCAACAACCTGCGCCAGATGATCGATGCCGAAACCATGGCGTCGGCGGGCATCGACCCCGGCCAGCGCCCGGAACAGCTGGGGCTGGAGGATTTTCTCACCCTGGCCCGGCTGCTGGATACGGCGGGCTGAGATGGGCCGCTGGCAGGAGAAATGGCTCAACCGGCGCATGCTGTTGTGCGTGCTGCACGGCTTCAGCTCCGGCCTGCCATTGTATTTGCTGTTTCAGATGGTGCCGGCCTGGCTGCGCAGCGAACAGGTGGACCTGGCCACCATCGGCCTGTTTGCGCTGGTGGGCATACCCTATACCTGGAAGTTTCTCTGGTCGCCGCTGCTGGACCGTTACATCCCCCTGCCCATGGGCCGGCGGCGCAGCTGGCTGTTGCTGGCCCAGCTGGCCCTGTTTGCCGGCATCGGCCTGACCGGACACTTCAGCCCGCAACAGTCGCTGGGCAGTATCGTGGTACTGGTCACGCTGGTGGCCTTCTTCAGCGCCACGCAAGACATCGTCATCGACGCCTACCGGCGGGAATTGCTGCCCGACGACGAGCTGGGCCTGGGCACGGCCCTGTACACCAACGCCTACCGCCTTTCCTCGCTGGTACCCGGCTCGCTGGGGCTGATTCTGGCCGATCATCTGCCCTGGTCATCGGTATTCTGGGTGGTGGCCGCCTTCATGGGGGTGGGGCTGTTCACTACCCTGTGGATGCCGGAGATGGTGGAAGACGACCAGCGCCCCCGAAGCCTGCGCGAGGCGGTGGTGGCGCCTTTTCGCGAATTCGTGCAAAGGGACGGCGGATGGCGGCAGGCTCTGTGGATACTGGCCTTCATGGTGCTGTACAAGCTGGGGGATTCCATGGCCACGGCCCTTTCCACCCCCTTCTATCTCGATCTGGGCTTTTCCCTGACCGAAATCGGCGCCACCGCCAAGCTGGCCGCCCTGTGGGCCAGCACCGCCGGCACGCTCATCGGCGGCGCGCTGATGTTGCGCCTGCGCATCGCCCAGGCTCTGTGGCTGTTCGGGCTGGTGCAGATCGCCAGCATTCCCGGCTTTGCCATACTCAGCATGGTGGGGCCGGACCCCTGGCTCTTGTTCGCCGTGGTTTCCTTCGAGTATCTGGGCGTGGGCCTGGGTACCGTGGCGTTGACGGCCTTTCTCGCCGGGCAGACCAGCCGCCTGTTCACCGCCACCCAGTTTGCCCTGTTTACCTCCCTGGCGGCCCTGCCGCGCACCTTCGCCAATGCCACCACCGGCTTCATCGTCGAGAAAATCGGTTACACCGATTTCTTCTGGTTGTGTACGATTTTGGCGATACCGGGCCTTTTGCTCTTGCCGAAAGTGGCGCCCTGGCGCAATAATGAAACCACCATCCCAAGGAAAGAGGAGTCAACATGAAACGCCCCCTATGGATAGCCGGCTGCCTGCTGCTCTCCAGCCTGCTACAGGCTGCCCCGCTGCAACTGCTGCCACCGGTGCAGCCGGACAAGGTGGATGACCTGAGCCTCTGGAGCCGCAAGGCAGACCTCATCGCCGTGGTGCAGGTGGTCGATACCGAATACCGCAAGGTGCGGGGCATGCCGGTGGAGGGTGTGGCCCGCCTGAAAGTGCTCATTCCCTATCGCATGCCCAAGTCGCTGGCAGAGCAGCCTTTTCTCGAAGTGCATGCCAAGGGCTTTGGCTATGACCAGTGCTATTACCCGGAATTTGCCAACGAAGGCGCCCGCTTGCTGGCCTTTCTGCAAGTGGATGACAAGGGCAAGCTCAAGGGCATGCGCCCTTCCTGCGCCCTGCCGGTGTATGTGACCCGCGATTCCGGCTATGCCCTGCTCTACCCCATCGGCGGGCTGGAGATCAACAACATGCGGCTGGTGAAGAACTGCGAGTTCACCGACCCCTATGCCTGGCAGCCCATGGAAATGCTCACCAGCCACCAGATCGAGCGGCTGGTGGATGAGTACGCCATTCAGCTCGATGGCCCGAACCAGCGCTACCGCCCCACCCTGTGCATCGACCTCACGGATGTGCGCGAACAGCTGCTGAAACTGGAAGAAACAGACAAGGCGCGGCAACAGGCGGCGGAAAAAGCCGCGCCCTGACCCTCAGCCGCGGTTACCGGATGCCGCGCGCCCCCTGCGCCCGCCCTGCGGCCGGCCACGCCGAGGCGCCGGTTTGCGCCGTTGGGGGCGTGCTTCGGTGTGAGCCTGCGCGCTGGCGCTGGGCTGGTAGCCTTCCAGCACTTCCGAGGGAATGGCCGCGCCCAGCAGGCGTTCGATATCCCGCAACTGTTTGCTTTCATCTGCGCTGACCAGGGAAATGGCCAGCCCTTCGCGCCCGGCCCGGCCGGTACGACCGATACGGTGCACATAGTCTTCCGGCACATTGGGCAGCTCGTAGTTGACCACATGGGGCAGTTGTTCGATGTCCAGCCCGCGCGCGGCAATGTCGGTGGCCACCAGCACGCGTATCTTGCCTGCCTTGAAGCCCTGCAGGGCACGGGTACGCGCCGCCTGGCTCTTGTTGCCGTGAATGGCGGCGGATTGCAGGCCATCCTTTTCCAGCTGCTGGCACAGACGGTTGGCCCCGTGCTTGGTGCGGGTAAACACCAGCACCTGCTGCCAGTTGCCACGGCCAATCATGTGGCTGAGCAATTCGCGCTTGCGTGCCTTGTCCACCGGATGCACCCGCTGCTCGATGCGCTCGGCCGTGGTGTTTTCCGGGGCCACTTCCACGGAAACCGGGTCGTTCATCAAGCCGGCGGCCAGTTGACGGATTTCCCGGGAAAAGGTGGCGGAAAACAACAGGTTCTGCCGTTTTTCTCGCGGTGGCAACAAGCGGATCACCCGGCGGATATCGTGAATGAAGCCCATGTCGAGCATGCGGTCGGCTTCATCCAGCACCAGCGTGCTGACCCGGGAAAGGTCCAGCGCGCCCTGCTGGGCCAGATCCAGCAGACGGCCGGGTGTGGCCACCACCACTTCCACGCCCTGCCGCAGGCGACGAATCTGCGGGCCGATCTTGACGCCTCCGAAAACCACCAGTGAGCGGTAGGGCAGATGCTGCCCGTAGGCGGCCAGGTTTTCGCCCACCTGTGCCGCCAGCTCCCGCGTGGGCGTCAACACCAGCGTGTGAATGGTGCCACGGCGTTTTTGCCGGCTGTGCATGCGATGCAGTACCGGCAGGGTGAAACCGGCGGTCTTGCCGGTGCCGGTCTGGGCACAAGCCATGAGATCGCGGCCTTCCAGCACCATGGGGATGGCTTGCTGCTGGATGGGCGTGGGCTGGGTGTAGCCTTGTTGCGCAACCGCGCGCAACAGCTCGGGCGCGAGGCCCAGTTGTTCAAAGTTCATTCAGGAGTGCTCCGGATATGCCGAGCCATTCCAGAAGAATCGCCCACCGGTCAGGGGAAGTAAAAACGGGGAATCCGCTGGATTCCGCGGGGTACCCACCGGCCTGCGTACCCGAATCAGCCGACACTATACAGCAGTTTTCACCGTGGTGCTGGTTTATTGCGGTGTCAGCGCCTCCGGCCCCTTGCTGGCCACCCGCACCCGCAGATCGTCCAGCGGCATGAGTTCATGCAGGAAGGCACCCTGAACAAAATCCACTCCGAAAGCCTGGGCCTGTTCGAAGGCAACCTGGTTTTCCACCCCACTGAGCAGCATGTCCAGCCCCTGCTCCTTGCCCAGGGCGACTACCCGGTCCCAGATTTCACGTTCCTCCGCCGACAGGTTCCGCAACAGGGCATGGTCCAGCTTGACCACCTTGAAGGGCAAGGATTTCAGTCGGGACAGGGAAGCCAGACCGGCACCGAAATGATCCAGCGCCAGGGTAAAGCCGTCCTCCGCCAGCTGCCTGATGGCATTTTCTTCCCGTACGCCCAGGGTGTGCAGCTCGGCATCCGCCACTTCCAGTACCAGCCGGTCGGGGGACAGGCCCGTCTGTTGCATCTGTGCTTGCAGAAAGGCTTCCAGCCCCTGATCCAGCAGGGCAGCCGCCGGCAGATTGAAACCACACCGCAGCAGAACGCCATTTTCTTCCATCTGCTTGAGGGACGAAAGCACCTGTTGCAGTAGCAGCCGCTCGGCCTTGCGCGCCAGGCCACAGCGCTCCAGCAAAGACCAGTCCAGTGACAATGGGCGCCAATGCGCTCCATCCGGACGCCAGTAGCCCTGCAATTCCACTCCGGTCTGTGTCAACGCAGGCAATCTGTATATGGGCTGCACCCATGCGTGGACATCGCCCTTTTCCACGGCCTGGATCAGCCGTTTTTCCTTGCGCTCATCGCCCTCGTGGACTTTTCGAAGCACCGGTGTGTACAAGCCCCAGGGCGCATGATGTTCTTTTGCCGCACGGGCGGCCAGTTCGGCATTGTCCAGCCAGTCTGTCGCTGTGGCCGCATCGTCCGGGAAAACCGCCATTCCCACATTGACTTGTACCGACAGGGATGCCTCGTCCACCGTTACCGGGGCAGTCATGTCCGTACACAGCGGTTCAATCCACCCCTGGGCCTGTTCGGTATTGCAGTCAGCCAGCAACAGTGCCATTCGATTGTTTCCCAGACGATACATCTGAAACAGACTGCCCTGTTCCTTTTTCACCATGTCGACCCAGGTTCGCAAAAACTTGTCAGCAAACGCTTCGCCATAGAGGTCGCGTATCCGAGCCAGTCCTTCCAGATGAATCACAAACAGACTGTGTTGCCGATGGGGATTTTCACAAAGAATGTTCAACTCCTCCAGCAGCTGACTGCGATTGCCCAGCCCCGTGATTTCATCCTGTCGCAAGCTGCGCTGCAACGCGGCGGGTTCCACGGATGCCACACGTGCCGTTTCGGCCTGGCCCAATACACCCACGATACGTCCATCTCCGTCCAGCAAACTTTCCAGATGAACATGTACCCGCTTTTCCACGCCAGTGGGCGTCTGCAGATTGAGGGAGAATTCGTCACTGCCGAATCGGCGTAACAGGGCCTGTACGCGCTGCGTATAATCATGACTATTTTCCTCGGCCAGCATTGCCGACAGGCGTTCAGGCTGGGCTTCCAGCGCCTCGGCCTGTACACCCAGTACTGTCTGAGATGCGGCACTGACGTAGGACAGCCGCCCGGCACTGTCATGTAACCAGCTGCAAATGGAAGCCGCATCGGCGATCCCCTGAAACAGCGCCCGCTGGGCTTCCATGCGCAGGCTCAGGAGTTTCAGGCGAGCCAGTATGGAGCCAACCAATATCCCGCCAAGCGTAGGGATGATGTATTGCTGCCAGGCAACCTGTTCAAAAACAAACACAAACTGGATAGTGGCCACTGACCAGACAAAGGCCAGCGTCAAGGGAATATACCGGGCAAAAACCCGTTTTGGGCTGATATTCTTCCGAGAAAGTGGATTAACTTTTGCATCCATATGGACATGATACACATGCAACAATAATTTGCGACCGCTGGAACAAACCCATGCCGCCCGTGGTTGCTCTCAACCTGTCCCGACAGCCCCAAACAAAAAGCCCGCCTTGCAGGCGGGCTTTTGATACTTCGATCAGGCTTTGTTTCAGCGCTTGACGTTGAGCTTTTCCTTGATGCGGGCGGCCTTGCCTTCCCGCTCGCGCAGGTAGTAGAGCTTGGCCTGACGAACCTTGCCGTAGCGCTTGACTTCGATGGATTCGATCATGGGGCTGTAGGTCTGGAATACCCGCTCCACGCCGGTGCCATGGGAGATCTTGCGCACGGTAAAGGCGGAGTTCAGGCCACGATTGCGCTTGCCGATCACCACGCCTTCGAAGGCCTGCAGACGCTCGCGGTTGCCTTCTTTCACCTTCACCTGTACCACCACGGTGTCACCGGGGCCGAATTCAGGCACCTCACGATTCATTTGCGCTTTTTCAAGCTCCTGGATGATGTTGCTCATGGCTGTCCTCGTTTACTTGGGTTCATCGCCTCTCGGCGCATGCTGTTCATCAATATATTCCTGCAACAGCTTGTGGTCTTCTTCATTCAGTTCAAGCTGTTGCAACAAATCCGGTCTTCTCTGCCAGGTTCGGCCCAGTGCCTGCTTTCTGCGCCAGCGGGCAATGGCCGCATGGTTGCCACTGCGCAGCACTTCCGGCACATGGCCGAGCGCATGCTGCTCGGGCCGGGTATAGTGCGGGCAATCCAGCAGGCCGGTGGCGAAGGAATCCTGCGCCGCCGAATCCGCATCCCCGAGTACGCCGGGGATCTGCCTGGCCACCGCGTCCATCACCACTGCCGCGGCCAGTTCACCCCCACTGAGGACATAGTCCCCAATGGACAATTCTTCATCCACTTCCGCCTGCAACAGGCGTTCGTCGATGCCTTCGTAGCGGCCACAGAGCAAAATCAGTCGCGACTCTGCCGCCAGCCGTGTCACCCGCTCGTGGTTCAGCACCGCGCCTTGCGGGCTGAGATACACCACCCGAGCCGGGCGCTCATCCGCCGCCCGCGCCTGCTGCAGGCAGGTGCGCAACGGCTCGATGGCCATCACCATGCCGGGGCCACCGCCATAGGGGCGGTCATCCACCGTCCGGTGCCGGTCCGTGGCCCAGTCTCTGGGATTGTGCACGGCCAGTTCCAGCAGGCCGTTGCGCAAGGCCCGACCGGTAACACCGGTATCGAGCATTTGTTGTACGGTTTCCGGAAACAGGCTGACAACATCGAAACGCATCAGAATTCCGGATCCCAGTCCACCAGAATACTGCCCTGTTCCAGATCCACCGCCTGAACGGTGTGACCATAGGTGAAGGGAATCAGACGCTCCCGCTCACCTTTCACCACCATGACATCGTTGGCACCGGTTTCGAACAGATGGCTGACCCGCCCCAGTTCCACGCCCTCCAGGGTGCGAACCCGCAGACCTTCCAGATCCGCCCAGTACCAGCAATCTTCTTCCGGTTCCGGCAGCCGGTCACGGGGTATGGCGATCTGCACATCCCGATAGGCTTCTGCCTGTTCCGGGGTATTCACCCCTTCCAGTTGGACCACCAGCGTCTTGCCCTGCTTGCGGCCCCCATGGTGCCGGATCGGTTGCCAGTCTCCCGGACGGCCAATCCACCAGTCATGTTCAAAAATGCGTTCTCTGGGGTCGGTGTGTGAAAACACCTTGATCCACCCCTTCAAGCCATGCGGGCCGGTAAAGTGGCCCAGCACCACAAACCGCGAGTGGTCGCTCCCGGTCTGCGTCGCTTCCATGCTCAGGCAGCGGCTTCGGTCTGGCCTTCAGCCTGCTTGCGATAGTCCTTGACCAGGCTGCGTACACGGTCGGTCATTTGCGCGCCCACGCCCAGCCAGTATTCAATGCGGTCCATTTCCAGGTGCAGGCGCACTTCCTGACCCCGGGCCACGGGGTTGAAATAGCCCACACGCTCGATGTTGCGGCCATCGCGGCGGTTGCGGCTGTCCGTAACCACCACATGGTAGAACGGGAGTTTTTTCGCGCCACCACGGGACAAACGAATCTTGACCATCTAAAACCTCTACTGAATGCTTGTGTGGTTCTGCCACACGGCTGCCAATCGAAACCAGCCCTGCCGGCCCACAGGCGAAACAGCGCTTCTCCGAGCGCCCGGCAGGTAAACCGCGCATTTTACAGATTTTTCATCGGATTGGAAGCGCCCCGTGGCTTTTTTACACCGGTTCGCCCAGCACGCCCCAATGGCGGGGTCGGCAAGTCAAAACCAGCCTCAGCGTTCGCCAAACTGGCGATTCAGATGGAAGAACACGGCTTCATCACCCTGATCGGTACGTCCGTAGCCCAGAAAGACCGGCCCGACCCAGGTATCCACTCCCAGGAACAGGCTACCGGAACGAATCAACCGGTACTGGCCCGGCGTGTGTTCGCGGTTGCGGCTTCTGCCGGCTTCCAGCGATGCACCGAGATAGACGGGCACGGGCAGTGACCGCAGCCCCAGCCAGGGGCGGATATCCTGCAGCACGGCGGCATTGAGCAGCCACTGGTTTTCTCCAAGGATGAGCTGGTTTTCCTGCATGCCGGAAAGGCGCAGAAAGCCGCCCAGTGTGGGCCGTTGCAGCAGCGGCACGCCCGCATCCTCGCTGCTGGAGCCAAACCATTCTCCGCCCAGCCACAGCAGCTGACGCGGCAGATGGGCGGCCACCCGTGCCTGCAAATGCACCGCCTGATAATTGCTGTCACTGCCCATCCAGCGCTTGCCCGTCATCCAGCGGGCGCGCAGCAGCCAGCCGCTGGTGGGGAAATAGAGACTGTCGAGGCTGTCATGCAGCAGGCCCAGGCGAACATGAGCGTTGTTCAGCGGCTGATCATCCGAGACGATGGGAAAGCCGATTTCCAGCCCCGCATGGCCCCGTTCACGCAGCAAGGTGGTCTGCAACCGCCAGTCCGTGCCCCATTCGTAGCCCAGTGAGGCTTCCAGGCCATAGTGGGTCAAACGGTAGTTGGACAGCAGCGCGCCCTGCTGATAGACCTGCACATTGGTCTTGCGATAGCCGCCCCGGGCAGCCACGAACCAGCCCGGTTTGGCACTCAGTGGTTGATAGCCATCCACCTCCAGCAGCGGATTCTGCCCCAGACGGACATAGACGCCCGCTTCCCCGCCCAGCGGGTTCAGTACGGTACGCAAATAACGCAGATTGATTTCATAGGCGTTGTCGCCGGTGAAATTGTTGGTCAGAGACAGGCCGGTCTGCAGGTAGGACGGCCCCCAGGCCTTGCCCTGCAAGGTTACCACCAGCACATGACCCGCGGGCTCGTTTTCCAGCCGCCAGCTGATTTTTTGATACAGGCCCGTGCCGTAGAGACGCTCGATGTCGGCTTCCAGTTGCGCCACATCCAGCGGCTGGCCGCGTGACTGGTGCAATTGCTGCAAAACGGTTTCAGTAGCCAGTGGCAGGTCATTCTCCACCCGGAGGTCCACGATGGTCTGCGCCTTCGCCCGCATGGGCACCACGGGTGATTTCTCCCGTTCGCGCCATTGCCGGAAACGCGACAGAAAGGCTTGCGCCGCCTTGCGCCCCTGGGCAATGGCCAGACGGGCCTTGTCGAAATCACCGGAGCCGATTGCACGCAAATCCGGGCGAATGAGCACATCGGCATCGGTAAGAAAATCTTCCTGATAGCTTTCGTTCTCGGCGATCATCATCCGCGTCAGCTGGTCGGTGACATCAATCAGCGAGCCCAGCTTGTCCTTGCCCAGCATGGGCGCGCTGACGGGTACCGCGATGATGTAGTCCACCCCCATCTGGCGCATGACGGTCACCGGCAGGTTGTTGACCAGCCCGCCATCCACCAGTTGATGCCCTTTCCATTCCACCGGCGCGAAGATGCCGGGCACATTCATGCTGGCGCGGATGGCCTCGGCCAGATTGCCCTGGCGCATGATCACGGCCTCGCCGGTAACGATATCCGTGGCCACGGCGCGAAAGGGGATGGGCAGGCGGTCGAAATCCCGCACATCGGCCCGGGGCAGAAACAATTTTTGCAACAACAGGGAAATCTGCTGACCGGTGAGGATGCCTGCCGGCAGCACCAGCTTGCCATCCTTCAGCCCGGCACTGGCCCCTATCAGGCCCAGGCGGTCATCCTGCTTGCGCTGCATGGCGCGTTGCTGGCGGGCGGCGTCATCGGAGAAAACCCGCTCCCAGTCGATACCCAGTGCGATTTGTTCGATCTGGCTGGCGCTGTAACCGGCCGCATACAGGCCGCCGATGATGGCGCCCATGGAGGTGCCGGCCACGGCATCTACATGCACCCCCTGCGCTTCCAGCACCTGCAAAACCCCCACATGGGCCAGCCCGCGGGCACCGCCGCCGCCCAGCACCAGACCCACACGCGGTGCTGCCGTGCCGGCAGGTGTGGATTCCACCGCTTGCGCCGAAAGTTGTGGCGACCAGCACAATACCAGCAGCCACAACAGGCTCAGACGGAACACGGGTAGCGCCGGCTCAGAAAGGAAAACCGCCGGGTGGCATTCCACCTGGAGGCATGCCTCCGGGTGGCATGCCTCCGGGCATCTTGCCCTTGAGCTTTTTCATCATGTTTTTCATTCCGCCCTTGGAGAATTTCTTCATCATTTTCTGCATCTGCCCAAACTGCTTGAGCATGCGGTTGACATCCTGAATGGAAGTACCGGAACCCCGCGCCACCCGCTTCTTGCGCGAGCCCCGGCTCATGAGATCGGGGAAACGACGTTCCCTGGGGGTCATGGAGTTGATGATGGCCAGGTGTTTTTTGGTCTGTTCATCACCGACCTTGTTCATGACCTGGTCCGGCAACTGCCCCATGCCCGGCAGCTTGTCCATCAGCGCCCCCAGACCACCGAGATTCTGCATCTGCAGCAATTGCTCGCGATAGTCCTCCAGGGTGAAGGCCTTGCCCTTGCTGACCTTGTTGGCCAGTTTCTGCGCCTTTTCCATGTCCACCTTGCGCTGGACTTCCTCCACCAGACTGAGCACATCGCCCATGCCCAGAATACGCGAGGCCATGCGGTCGGGGTGGAAGGGTTCCAGCGCATCCACCTTCTCGCCGGCACCGATGAACTTGATGGGCGCGCCGGTGATCTGGCGTACCGAGAGCGCCGCACCGCCACGGGCATCCCCGTCGGTCTTGGTCAGCACCACGCCGGTCAGGGGCAGGGCCTCGCCAAAGGCCTTCGCCGTATTGGCCGCGTCCTGGCCGGTCATGGCATCCACCACAAACAGGGTTTCCGCCGGGTTCACGGCCTGGTGAATCTGGCGGATCTCGCGCATCATCACCTCATCCACATGCAGGCGGCCGGCGGTATCGACGATGAGCACATCGACGCCCTGACGCCGGGCCTGTTCCACGGCCTCCCGCACGATCTCCACCGGTTGCTGCTCCGGCGAAGAGGGCTGGAAGAGCGCGCCCACCTGCCCGGCCAGTGTCTGCAACTGTTCGATGGCCGCCGGGCGGTAGATGTCGGCACTGACCAGCATCACCTTCTTTTTCTGCTCGATGAGATGGCGGGCCAGCTTGGCACTGGTGGTGGTCTTGCCCGCCCCCTGCAAGCCGGCCATGAGCACGACCACCGGCGGCACCTGGTTGAGATTGAGCGTGGCCGTGCCCTCACCCATGATGCGGGTGAGTTCTTCCTGCACCACCTTGACCAGCATCTGGCCGGGGTTGAGGCTCTTGAGCACTTCGGTAC
>WFUE01000074.1 GCA_015485125.1 Lysobacterales bacterium
GTAAGGGCGGGAAAGGTATGCGCTGGAGCCCTGTTCATGCCGGTATGGTAGAACGCGACTTGAGAATTGTCATTGAGAAAATCTTGTGGCACTATATATTAGATAAATCTAATATTATGCAGAAGCAATCATTGGGTGCGCCGCACAGGGCGTGTATGATCTGAATCACAAAAGCAGAACAACAGGAGACGGGACAATGAAAAACATGGGTTGGCTCACGTTGCTGGGCCTCTGGTTGGTGTCCCCCGCATGGGCACTGGAGACCGTGGAGCTGAAACCTGAGCCGGTCTCCCACTGGCGGGTACTGGACGGCACGGTGGAAGCGGTGCACCAGGCCACCCTGTCGGCACAAACCTCGGGCCGGGTGGCGGAGGTCTTGTTCGATGTCAATGATTATGTCGAAGCCGGCAGTGTACTGGTGCGCTTCACCAATACCGAACAGAAAGCGGCACTGGATCAGGCCGAGGCCAATCTGGAAGCTGCTCGCGCGGCTTTCAAGCAGGCGGAAGCGGAATACCAGCGCATCAAGGGGGTTTTTGAGCGCAAGCTGGTATCCAAATCCGACATGGACCGGGTGACCAGCCAGCGGGACGCGGCCCGTGCCCGTCTGAAAGCGGCGGAATCAGCGGTCGAATCCGCTCGACAGCAGTACGAATACACCATCGTGCGCGCGCCTTACGCCGGTATCGTCACCAAGCGGTTCATAGAGAAGGGCGAGAGCGTACACCCGGGCCAGCCCCTGATGGCCGGTCTGTCGCTGGATCGCTTGCGGGTACAGGTGGATGTGCCCCAGTCCATGGTGCTGCCCATCCGCAAAAAGAAACAGGCCGAAATCTGGCTGGATGAAAGCGGTAGTCGTACGCTGGCCGGTGAAAAGGTAACCATCTTTCCCTTTGCCGACCCCCAGGCCAAGACTTTCCGTGTGCGGGTGGACCTGCCACAGGCGGAAACCGGACTGTTCCCCGGTGAGTTCGTCAAAACCGCCTTTGTGACGGAAACCGTGGAGCGTTTGCTGGTGCCGTGGAAAGCCGTGATGGTGCGCAGTGAACTGGTCAGCGTCTATGTGATGGATGAAGCGGGCCGGGTCAGCTTGCGCCAGGTGCGCGTGGGCCAGCGCCATGGCGAGCGGGTGGAAGTGCTCTCGGGCCTCAAGGCCGGTGAGCGGGTGGTGCTGGATCCGGTGGCCGCCGCTGCGGAAGTACTGCGTCAGCGGGAAGTCGACTCATGAAGGTGCTGGGTTTTTCCGGCAGTATTGCCGAGCGGTTTCAGGCCAACGAGATCACCCCCCTGCTGGCGCTGGTGGGGCTGTTGCTGGGCCTGTTCGCCGTCGGGGTTACCCCGCGCGAAGAAGAGCCGCAGATCGATGTCACCTTTGCCAATGTCTTCATCGCCCTGCCGGGCGCCACGGCCCGGGAAGTGGAGAATGTCATCAGCTTCCCGGCCGAACAGGTGCTGGATGCCATCGATGGCGTCAAGCATGTCTATTCCGTCTCCCGTCCGGGCCTGTCCGTCCTGACAGTGGAATATCAGGTAGGCGTGCCACGCAACGAAGCCATCGTACGCCTGTACAACGAGATCTACTCCAACATGGACTGGCTGCCGCAGGGGCTGGGCGCGACACCGCCACTGATCAAGCCCATGGGGATCGACGATGTGCCCATCGTGACCGCCACCTTCTGGAGTCAGGACCCCAACAAGAGCGGCCACGAATTGCTAAAAGTGGCCCACGCGGTGGAGGCGGAGATCAAGCGCATCCCCAACACAAGGGATGTCTACACCGTCGGTGGCCCCGACCATGTGGTCAAGGTGGCGCTGGACCCGCAAAAACTGGCGGGTTACGGCCTGACGGTGGCGGATCTGGAACAAGCTCTGAAGGCCAGCAACATGGCCAGTCACGCCGGTGAACTGCGACAGAATGACCAGGTGGCGCCGGTGCAGGCGGGCACCCTGCTGGCCTCGGCCGATCAGGTCAAGGGGCTGGTGGTGGCCGTGCATGAAGGCAAGCCGGTATTTCTATCCGATATCGCCAGCATCAGCCAGGTAGCCGATGCGCCGGACAACTATGTCTGGATGCAGGCCGGACAGGCCTGGAAAGGGCAGGCACGCCCCTGGTACACCCCGGCGGTCACCCTGGCCGTGGCCAAGAAGCCCGGTAGCAATGCCGTGGAGATTGCCAACGCCGTCATCGATCGTTTGCAGGATCTGAAGAACACGGTGATCCCGGCGGATGTGCAGGTGGAGATCACCCGTGATTATGGCAAGACTGCCAACGACAAGGCCATGAAGTTGATCCAGAAATTGATTTTCGCCACGGTATCCGTGGTGTTGCTGGTACTCTGGTTCCTCGGCTGGCGGGAAGCCGTGGTGGTGGGCGCGGCCGTGGTGCTCACTCTGAGTATTACCCTGTTTGCTTCCTGGGCATATGGATTCACCCTCAACCGGGTGTCGCTGTTCGCGCTGATCTTTTCCATCGGCATTCTGGTGGACGATGCCATCGTGGTGGTGGAAAACATCCACCGGCACATGAGCATGGGCGGCAAGTCCCTGCTGGCGGCCATTCCTCCGGCGGTGGATGAAGTGGGCGGGCCGACCATTCTCGCCACCTTCACCGTCATCGCCGCCCTGCTGCCCATGGCTTTCGTCACTGGTCTGATGGGCCCGTACATGAGCCCCATTCCCATCAACGCCAGCATGGGCATGCTCATTTCGCTGGTGGTGGCACTAGTGGTCACGCCCTGGCTGAGTAACCACCTGCTCAAGGTGGAGCATGCGGAAGATCATCTGGAAGACCACCACAA
>WFUE01000075.1 GCA_015485125.1 Lysobacterales bacterium
ACCTACCAGCCGGTGCAGGCCGATGACCTGGACGCCCACCGGATGCACAGCGAATGGATGGAGCTGGATGAAGCCAACTGCCGCATCATCCGGGAAGCGCGGGCTGCGGGTGGTCGGGTGGTGGCCGTGGGCACCACGGCGGTGCGGGTGCTGGAAACCGCCGCCCGCGATGGTGAACTTCGGCCCATGACTGGCGAGACGGATATCTTCATCCGTCCCGGCTATCGCTTCCGGGCGGTGGATGCCCTGCTCACCAATTTCCACCTGCCGGAATCCACCCTGATCATGCTGGTGGCCGCCTTTGCCGGTTATGAGCGGACCATGGCGGCTTACCGCCATGCCGTGGAACAGGGCTACCGGTTCTTCAGCTATGGCGATGCCATGTTTCTCAACGGACGCGATGACAATGAAATTTGAACTGCTGGGCCAGCAGGGCATGGCCCGCCGTGGCCGCGTGCATTTTGCACGGGGTGTGGTGGAAACGCCCGCCTTCATGCCGGTGGGCACCTATGGCACCGTCAAGGCCATGACCCCGGAAGAAGTGCGTGCCACCGGTGCGCAGATTTTGCTGGGCAACACCTTTCACCTGATGCTGCGCCCCGGCATGGAGGTGCTGCAGGCCTTTGGCGGCCTGCATGATTTCATGCACTGGGACGGCCCCATCCTCACCGACTCCGGCGGTTTTCAGGTCTGGTCGCTGGCGGAAAACCGCAAGATCACCGAGGAAGGGGTGACCTTCCGCTCGCCGGTGGATGGCAGCCGCATCTTCATGGGGCCGGAAGAATCCATGGCCATGCAACGGGCGCTGAATTCCGATGTGGTGATGATCTTCGACGAGTGCACCCCCTATCCGGCAACGGAACAGCAGGCCGCTGATTCCATGCGCCTGTCGCTGCGCTGGGCACAACGCAGCCGGCAGGCCTTCGACCAGCTGGAAAACCCCAATGCCCTGTTCGGCATCGTGCAGGGTGGCATGTACGAAAAACTGCGGCAGGAATCCGCCGAAGGGTTGCAGGCCATCGGTTTTGACGGCTATGCCATTGGCGGCCTTTCCGTGGGAGAACCGGCAGCCGAACGCGAGGCGGTGCTGGAAGCCACCACGCCGCTGTTGCCAAATGACCGCCCCCGCTATCTCATGGGCGTGGGCAAACCCGAAGATTTGGTGGAAGGCGTGCACCGGGGGGTGGACCTGTTCGACTGTGTCATGCCCACCCGCAATGCCCGCAATGGCCACCTGTTCACCCGCTACGGTGTGGTCAAGATTCGCAATGCCAGCCACCGTCACGCCACCGGGCCGGTGGACGAAAGTTGCGACTGCTACACTTGCAAAAATTATTCCCGCGCCTATTTGCACCACCTCGACCGCTGCCGGGAAATTCTCGGCGCGCGGTTGAACACCATCCACAACCTGCGCTACTACCAGACCCTGATGCGGGAAATCCGCCAGGCGCTGGATGCGGGAGAGTGGGTGGATTTTCGGGTGCGGTTCTACAGGGATTACCTCCAGGGCAGGGCCTGACCGGCTGTTCAGGTTAACGCCTGTCGGTATGCCTAATGCGGGTTTGGCGTGTCAACAATGCCGAGAGTGCAGTCAGGCTCAAACCACCCAGCACCCCAAACCCCTGCGCCAGATCCAGCCCCATGGCCGGCAGGGCCATGCCCAGCCCGGCGGCCAATACCATGAACAGGGCGTTGAGTACATTGTTGGCGGCCACCATGCGCGAGAGGCGGGCGTGGTCGGCGCGCTGTTGCAGCAAGGTGTACATGGGTACCACAAACAGGCCGCCGCTGAGGCTCAGGCCCAGCAGGTCCAGGCTGGTGCGTACCAGGCCGGGTTGATCCAGCCAGTCACGCAATGGCAATACCACATCCTGCACGGGTGGGGAGGCCAGGCCCAGATCCAGCGCAAACAGGCCGAGACCCGACAGACCGGTCAGCGCCAGTGTCAGTAGCGGGAATCGCCGGCTCAGGCGGGCGCAGAGCAGTGCGCCGCTGGCAATGCCGAGGGCAAACAGCAGCAACAGGATGCCGGTGCTGGTTTCATCACCGCCCAGATGCCAGCGGTTCCAGGCCGGCAGTTGCGTGAGTACGAAGGCGCCATAGAACCAGAAGAAGGAAATACCCAGCACCGGCAGGTGGATGGCGTGGTTGTGCCGCAATTCGCGCATCAGTCTGTGCAGGGCGCGGAACAGGTGGAAATCCAGCCGTAGTTGCGGGTTTGCGGCGGGAATGGCCGGGATGGCCAGGCTGACCAGCCAGCCGGCCAGCGCCACCGCCAGTACCAGTGCCATCAGCCAGTGCGGCAGGCCGTTGTTGGCCGCCAGCAGGCTGGCGCCCAGGGTGCCCAGCAGAATGGCAAGAAAGGTGCCGGTTTCCACCAGCGCGTTGCCGGCGGGCAGTTCCTCCGCTTGCAGGCAGTCGGGCAGCAGGCTGTATTTGACCGGGCCGAAAAAGGCCGATTGCGTGCCCATGAGAAAGACGGCAGCCAGCAAAAGAACCGGACTGGCCTGCCAGAAAGCGAAGCTGCCAAAGGCCATGATCACGATTTCCTGGAACTTGATCCAGCGAATCAGCCGCCCCTTGTCCAGCCGGTCGGCCAGTTCGCCGGCGATGGCCGAAAACAGGAAGAAGGGCAGGATGAACAACCCGGCCGCCAGGTTGATCCACAGCCGGCTTTCTGCCGCATCCTCAGCAAGCCGGTAGACAAAGAACAGCGCCAGCCCGTTCTTGAACAGGTTGTCGTTTAGCGCCCCCAGGGCCTGCACCCAGAAAAAGGGGCCGAAACGGCGGGCGGTCAGCAGCTTCCACATCCGTGCACGCTACCGCAAAAGCCGCGATGCTGGCAAATGCTTCCGCCGAGGCCGTATACTGCCGCGCATGTTTCGACAAGTACGCATCCTTATTCTGCTGCTGATCCTGCTGGCCGTGGCGGTGCCGGCTGCGTGGTACCACTACAAGCTGTGGAGCTGGAAGCAACCCATCGTGGTGGCGGTGATTCCCATTGCCGGTGATGACCACCCCACCACCGCAAAAACCATGGCCGCTTTGCGCGAGGATGATTTCATTGCCGTTGAGCAGTTCTTCAGCCGTGAGGCCAGCCGCTATCGTTTTCATTTGTTGCGGCCCATCCGTATCCAGTTGCGCGAACCGGTGGACAGCCTGCCGCCTGATCCACCGGAAGATCGCGGTGTAATCAACATGGTAGTATGGTCGCTGCGTTTTCGCTGGTGGGCGGCCCGCCAGGCACCGCAGTATGGGATGGAGCCGGCGGACCTGAACCTGTTCATGGTCTACCGCACGCCGGTCAAACGGGTGGAATATACGCATTCCTATGCCTTGCGCAAGACCCGC
This sequence comes from Lysobacterales bacterium, assembly GCA_015485125.1. Classification (GTDB taxonomy): domain Bacteria; phylum Pseudomonadota; class Gammaproteobacteria; order Xanthomonadales; family S139-57; genus S139-57. The sequence continues at coordinate 3,352 of WFUE01000075.1, forward strand.
GCCGGGGTGGTCAAGGCCTTTTCCGGTCGCCGGTGGCGGGGGCGTAATCAGGTGATCCTGGCCCATGAGCTGCTGCATTTGTTTGGTGCCAGCGACAAGTATGATCTGGAAAGTGGCCAGCCGCTGTTTCCCCTGGGTTATGCCGACCCGGAACAGCAGCCTTTGTTTCCACAGCATCTGGCCGAAATCATGGCCGGGCGCATTCCGCTGGGCCCGCAGCGCTACGTGCTGGCAGACAATCTGAACCAGGTGTTGATCAATCGTTTTACCGCCGTTGAAATTGGCTGGCAGGAGGCACCGTGAGCAAGCCTGAAAAGCCGGGCATTTCCCTGATCCTTGCCGGCCCCGCAACACAGGGGGTGGAGCACAATCTGCGCCTGAACATGCTGACCGGCGAACTGCCGCCGGATTCCTTTCAGCGTGTGGTGGATGCCACCCAGCGCCATGATTATGAACCGGGTCAGCTCATCTTCCAGCAAGGCGATCTGGCCGAACACTTTTTTCTGGTGATACGTGGAGAAGTCAAGCTTTATCGCCTGTCCATGGAGGGGCAGGAGAAGATCATCGACATGATCCGGCCTGGCGAGACTTTTGCCGAGGCGGTGATCTTCACCAGCCAGCTGGGTTACCCGGTGCATGCCGAGGCGGTGCGGGAGACCACGTTGCTGGCGATACCGGCGCGGGTGTACCTGGAAGAACTGCTGAAAAGCCCGCAAAGCTGCATGCATCTACTGGCACGCATGAGCCGCCGCCTGCACCAGCAGGTGCAGGAAATCGACCGGCTCACCCTGCATTCGGCCACCTACCGCCTGCTGCACCTGTTGCTGGAGGAGATTCCCAGCCATCAGCAACAGGCGGAGAAGGTGAGTATCCGCACTCCCAAGCATCTGATTGCCTCCCGTCTGGCCATCAGCCCGGAGACACTGTCTCGCCTGCTGGGCAAGCTACGCAAGCAGGGGCTGATCGAGAACCACAAGAATGAAATCGTACTGCTGGATGTGGCCGAGATTCGCCGCTATTTCACCTCGGGAGACTGATCGCTATCCATCTTGATATACATCAAGGTGCCCGGGCGGTTCCTTGATTACCGTGGTCATGCCGGGACATTGGTGCCCGTGATTTCAACGGAGGTTATCAAGATGAAACGCTCGACCCCTTTTACCCGTACGATTTTGGCAGGTGTTGTAACAGCCGTACTGGGCTGTGGTTCCGCACTGGCCGGTGACGGCGCGCCGCCGGACAAGGCCACCACCGATTACGAAAGCGCGGCCACGGCCGTGGATCCCGCGCTGACCAAGGATCTGATCTCCTCGGACGGCCCACCCATGACCAAGGCCGAGTTTGCCAAGGGCAAGAAAATCTTCTTCGAGCGCTGTGCCGGCTGCCACGGCGTGTTGCGCAAGGGGGCCACGGGCAAGCCATTGACGACCGATATCACCCGCCAGCGGGGCACCGAGTATCTCAAGGCCTTCATCACCTATGGTTCGCCTGCCGGCATGCCCAACTGGGGCACTTCCGGTGAACTGAGCGAGGCCGATATCGACCTGATGGCCCGTTTCCTCCAGCACGAACCGCCACAGCCGCCGGAGTGGGGCATGAAGGCGATGAAGGACTCCTGGAAGGTTTATGTGCCGGTGAAAGATCGCCCGAAGAAGCAGATGAACAAGCTGAACCTGAACAATCTGTTTTCCGTCACCCTGCGGGATGCCGGCCAGATCGCCCTGATCGATGGTGACAGTCACAAGATTGTCAAGGTGATTGATACCGGCTATGCCGTACACATTTCCCGCCTGTCTTCGTCCGGCCGCTACCTGTTCGTGATTGGCCGCGATGCCCAGGTGGACCTCATCGACCTGTGGATGAAGGAACCCACCAAGGTGGCCACCATCAAGGTGGGCCTGGAAGCCCGTTCGGTGGAAACCTCCAAGTACAAGGGCTATGAGGACAAATATGCCATCGCCGGTTCCTACTGGCCGCCGCAATACACCATCATGGACGGCGATACCCTGGAGCCCATCAAGATCGTTTCCACCCGTGGCATGACGGTGGATACCCAGGAATATCACCCGGAACCGCGCGTGGCGGCCATCGTGGCTTCGCACCAGCACCCGGAGTTCATCGTCAATGTGAAGGAAACCGGCAAGATCCTGCTGGTGAATTACGAGGATGTGGAAAACCTGTCGGTCACCACCATTCCCGCCGCCCGTTTCCTGCATGACGGTGGCTGGGATTCCACTCACCGCTATTTCCTCACGGCGGCAAACAAGTCCAACAAGATTGCCGTGGTGGATTCCAAGGACCGCGAGCTGGAAGCGCTGATCGACGTGACGGAAATTCCACACCCGGGCCGGGGCGCCAACTTCGTCCATCCCAAGTACGGCCCGGTGTGGGCCACCAGTGCCCTGGGCAATGATCATATCACCCTGATCGGTACCGACCCGGAGAAGCACAAGCAGTATGCCTGGAAGGTGGTGGAAGTGCTCAAGGGCCAGGGCGGCGGTTCCCTGTTCGTCAAGACCCATCCCAAGTCCAACCACCTGTATGTGGACACGCCGCTGAACCCGGACAAGAAAATCAGCCAGTCGGTGGCCGTGTTTGACATCAAGAACCTGGACAAGGGCTACAAGGTGCTGCCCATCGGCAAGTGGTCCGGTCTGGGTAAGGGTGTGATGCGCGTGGTGCAGCCCGAGTTCAACAAGAAAGGGGATGAAGTGTGGTTCTCGGTCTGGAACGGCAAGGAGGAGAAGTCCGCCATCGTGGTGGTGGATGACAAGACCCTCAAGCTCAAGACCGTGATCAAGGATGACCGCATGGTGACACCCACCGGCAAGTTCAACGTGTACAACACCGTGCACGATATTTACTGAGGATAACGGCCCTGCCGGGGATAGCTGACCCGGCGGGTGTCGCTTGATCGATCATCGAGCCATTCCGCTCCCGCCTCGAGCGGGGGCGGTTTTCTACCGGGAGGGCGGCATGGCTACACAATCCAAGGTCTGGCTGGTGGGCGCGGGCCCCGGTGACCCGGAACTGTTGACGGTCAAGGCCCAGCGCTTGTTGCGTGAGGCGGATGTCATCGTCTACGACCGGCTGGTCAGCCAGGCCATCCTCGGGCTGATTCCCCGTGGCGTGCAGCTGATCTACGCGGGCAAGGCCTGCGGCAATCACAGCATGGCGCAGGAGGATATCAACCGCATGCTGGTGCGTCTGGCACAAAGTCGCTCCCGCAAGATCGTGCGCCTCAAAGGCGGCGACCCTTACATCTTTGGCCGGGGTTCGGAAGAAGCCCAGGCCCTGCAGCAGGCCGGCATCCCCTTCGAAGTGGTGCCGGGCATTACCGCCGCCCAGGGTGCGGCGGCCAGCGCGGGCATTCCCTTGACCCATCGGGGCATGGCCCGGCGCTTTCAACTGATTACCGGCCATTTCCAGCAGGATCAGCCCTGGTCCGTGCAGGAAGCGGCACTGGCGGATGAACAACAAACCCTGGTGTTCTACATGGCGCTGGGGCAGCTGGAGCCGATACGCGCCGCCTTGTTGCGCGCCGGCCGTACACCGGACACCCCGGTAGCGCTGGTGGAACAGGCCACCTTGCCGGGCCAGCGGGTCTTGCAAACCACCATCGATGCGATGGTCGATGCGGTGCGGCAGGCCGGCGTACAACCACCGGCACTGGTGATGGTGGGCGAAACCGTGCGTCTGGCACAGGCATTGGGCCAACCGGCACGGATATCGGAGGTACAGCGCCATGTATAAGCGCCTTTGGCTGCTGTCATGGTGGCTGTTGTGGCAGTCCGGGGTGGTGCTGGCAGCGGAACCGCCAGCCATCAGCCCGCAACGGGCGGCGGAGCTGGATGCGCTGCTGCATCAGGATTGTGGCTCCTGCCACGGTCTGCGCCTGACCGGCGGCCTGGGCCCGGCCCTGACGCGCGAGGCGCTGGCCGGCAAGCCGGCGGCCCTGCTGGCGCAGACCATCCGCGATGGCCGCCCCGGCACGCCCATGCCACCGTGGAAATCCATTCTCACCGAAGCGGAAATTCAATGGATGGTCAAAACCATTCAAAACCACGAGGCACCGAAATGAAAACATGGCTTGTGCTCTGTCTTGCGCTCTGGCTGCCCACCCTGCAGGCGGCGGAGGCGTGTGCCTGTCGCGGTACCGGCGATCTGGGCGTGGTCATCGAACGCGCCGATGGGGCGGTGAAGATCGTCGAGCACAGTCAGGGCAGCATTCTGCATACCGTGGAAGGGCTGGGCGATCTCTCCCATGCCTCGGTGGTGTTCTCCCGCGATGAACGCTTTGCCTTCGTCTTTGGCCGTGATGGCGGCCTGACCAAGGTGGATCTGCTGCAAGGCCGCATCGTGGCCCGTACCGTGCAGTCCGGCAACAGCATCGGCGGTGCCATCAGCCAGGATGGCAGTCTGGTGGCGGTTTCCAATTACACGCCCGGCGGGGTCAAGGTGTTTCGCAGTGATGACCTTGAACTGGTGGCCGATATTCCGGCCAGCTATGGTCAGGGCCAGCGCTCCAAGACCGTTGGGCTGGTGGACGCGCCCGGCAACCGCTTCGTCTACGCCCTCTACGATGCCGGAGAAATCCATCTGCTGGACATGAGCAACCCGTCCCAACCGCAACTGCGGCGTTTTCAGGGCATCGGTCGCCAGCCCTATGACGGGTTGATCACCCCGGATGGTCGTTACTACATGGCCGGCCTGTTTGGCGAGGACGGGCTGGCGCAACTGGATCTGTGGCACCCGGAAAAGGGCGTGCGCCGGGTACTGGACCACTACGGTCGTGGCGGCAAGAAAATGCCTGTTTACAAGATGCCGCACCTGGAAGGCTGGACGGTGGCCGGCGACCGGGTGTTCGTGCCCGGTGTGGGCCGGCACGAAGTGGAAGTGCTGGATGCTCGAAGCTGGCAGCCCGTGGCTCGCATTCCGGTCAAGGGCCAGCCGGTGTTCGTCATGGCCCGCCCGGATCATCGGCAGGTGTGGGTGAACTTCGCCTTTCCCGACAACCAGTATGTGCAGGTCATCGACACGGAGACTTTGCAGGTCATCCACGATCTGGAGCCGGGCAAGGGCGTGCTGCACATGGAATTCACTCCCCGGGGCGAGCGGGTGTGGATTTCCGTGCGTGACCGCGATCAGGTACAGATCTACGACACCAGCGATGCCCGCCTGCTCAAGACCCTGCCGGTACGCAAGCCCAGCGGCATTTTCTTTACCGACCGCGCACACAAGATTGGATTGTAATCATGCACGCCAATACACTGGACTTCCGCCTGCTCAACGAATTTCAACGGGATTTCCCCCTGCATCACCAGCCCTATCGCCAGCTGGCTGGTCAACTGGGCGTGGCGGAAGGGCAGGTACTGGAGCGGCTGCGCGTGCTGCGCGAAAAGGGCGAGATCAGCCGCGTGGGGCCGGTGTTCCGCCCCAATACCATTGGTGCTTCCACCCTGGCGGCCATGGCCGTGCCGGCCGAACGGCTGGAAGCCGTGGCCCGCATGCTCAACCACTACCCGCAGGTCAATCACAACTATGAGCGCGAGCATCACTGGAATCTCTGGTTCGTGGTTACCGACACCAGCCAGGCCGCGCTGCAACAAACCCTGCGGCGGATGGAAGCAGAAACCGGCCACGAGATTCTCGCCCTGCCACTGGTAAAAAGCTATTTCATTGATCTGGGTTTTGACCTGAAACATGGCCGCCACCGGCACAAGCAGGCCGATACCGCGTCACCGGCCCGCATCGAGCTGCCGCCCTGGTCGGATGCCCTGATTCAGGTGGCGCAACACGGCCTGCCGCTGACCTCCCGGCCCTACCAGGCACTGGCCCGGCAGGCGGGCTTGCGTGAACAGCAGGTCATCGACGGGCTGAAGGCCCTGCTGGATGCCGGCATCATCAAGCGTCTGGGCGTGGTGGTGCGCCACCGCCCACTGGGCTATGCCGCCAATGCCATGGTGGTCTGGGATGTGCCCGATGCGCGGGTGGAACAGGCCGGCAGCAGCTTGGGCCGCGCCGATTGCGTCAACCTCTGCTACCAGCGCCCGCGAGTGGCCGGTCGTTGGCCCTACAACCTGTTCTGCATGGTGCATGGCCGGAATCGGGACGCGGTGCGTGATTGTGTGGCGGAGTTGGCCGCCCTGCCCGAACTGGCGGGTGTCCGGCACGAGATTCTGTTCAGCCGGCGTTGCTTCAAGCAGCGGGGAGCCATCTACCGCCATGGATGAACTGGACCGCAAGATCATCAACCGCCTCCAGCGGGGCTTTCCGCTCTGTGAACGGCCCTTTTTGCAGGAAGCCGGGCAGCTCGGTTGCAGTGAAAGCGAGCTGATGACCCGCCTGCAATGCATGCTGGATGACGGCCTGGCCACCCGTTTCGGCCCCTTGTACCACGCCGAACGGCTGGGCGGGGCCCTGTGTCTGTGCGCCATGGCGGTGCCGAAGGAACGCTTCGATATCGTGGCCGAGCAGGTCAATGCCTTGCCCGAGGTGGCGCACAACTACGAGCGCGAACACCGGCTGAACATGTGGTTCGTGCTGGCCACCGAAAAGCCGGAACAACTGGACGCGGTGGTGGCCACCATTGAGCAGGCCACCGGGCTGAAGGTATGGAAAATGCCCAAGCTGGAGGAATTCTATGTGGGCCTGTACCTGGAGGCATGAACATGGTTGAGCGGCCGGAGCAGGAAGAAACCCTGGAGCGCAGACTGATTCTGGCCACCCAGGCCGGGCTGCCCATCGTGCCGCGCCCCTATGCGCAGGTAGCTGCCGAGCTGGGGGTCAGCGAAGCGGTGGTGATGGAACGGTTGCAGGCCATGTTGGCTTCCGGCCGCATTCGCCGCATCGCCCTGGTGCCCAATCACTACCGCCTGGGCTATGTGGCCAACGGCATGTCGGTCTGGGATATTCCCGATGCCTGCATCCGCGAAGTGGGGCAGGCCATGGGGCGAATGCCGGCGGTCAGCCACTGCTACCACCGCCCGCGTCATGGGAAAGATTGGCCCTACAACCTTTTTGCCATGGTGCATGGTCATCACCGGGCGGAAGTGGAACAGCGGGTGGCCGAAATGGCCCGGCAACTGGGTGAGCGGCAACGGGGTTACGACATTCTGTTCAGTACCCGCATACTGAAGAAAACCGGCATGCGCTTTGGCGCGGCCTGAGGAGGCGATCATGTTGAGAATCTCGCAATACATGCAGGAAATGGCCCGCCAGCCGGCGGACGCGCCCTTGCCGCCGGCACGCAAGCCCGCCGGCCCGGTGGTAATCTGGAATCTCATCCGCCGCTGCAACCTGACCTGCAAGCACTGCTATTCCATCTCCACTGACATCGACTTTCCTGGCGAACTGACGACGGAACAGGTCTTCACGGTCATGGAGGATCTGTGGAACTACGGCAGTCGGGTGCTGATTCTCTCCGGTGGCGAACCGCTGCTGCGCAGGGATATCTGGGCCATTTCCGCCCGCGCGCGCGACATGGGCTTCTATGTGGGTCTGTCCACCAACGGCACCCTGATCGACAGCGGCAATATCGATCGTATCGCGGCCATGGGCTACGACTATGTGGGCATCAGCCTGGACGGCATCGGCAAGACCCATGACTTCTTCCGCCAGAAGGACGGCGCCTTCGATGCCTCGCTGGCGGCCATCCGCCTGTGCAAGCAGGCCGGCATCAAGGTGGGCATGCGCTTTACCCCCACCCGGCACAACGCGGAAGAACTGCCCGCCCTGCTGGAGTTGATGTACCGCGAGGAGGTGGACAAGTTCTATCTCTCCCATCTCAACTACGGTGGCCGGGGCAACAAGAACCGCAAGACCGATGTGGTGCACCGGAAAACCCGCCAGGTCATGGATTGGTTGTTCGATGTGGCCTGGAAGGATGCCGAAAATGGTGGTGGCAAGGAGTTTGTCACCGGCAACAATGATGCCGATGGGGTTTATCTGCTGCACTGGGCGGCCAAAAACCGCCCGTCGCATCTGGACTACCTGCGTCAGCGCCTCAAGCAGTGGGGCGGCAATGCCAGCGGCGTGCATATCGCCAATATCGACAACCTGGGCAACGTTCACCCCGATACCTTCTGGTGGAACTACAACCTGGGCAATGTCAAGGAACGGCCATTTTCGGAAATCTGGGAAGATTGCTCCGACCCGCTGATGGCCGGCCTCAAGGCCCGGCCCCGGCCCCTGCATGGCCGCTGCGCGGTCTGCCCGCAGCTGTCCATCTGTGGCGGCAATGCCCGCATCCGCGCCTTCCAGACCAGCGGCGACCCCTGGTGGGAAGATCCGGCCTGCTATCTGGACGACGAGGAGCTGGGCATCGACCCGGCCCGCTATGCCGATGCCAGCCCCCGGCCTCTGGAGCTGGAAACCCGTGTCATTCGCCGGGCCGGTTGAGGGCGTGGCGATGAAATGGACGCTAATGTGGATGCTGTGGCTGGCGCTGCCTGCCTGGTCAGCCGGCCCGGACCCGGAAGCGCTCTATCGCGAGCATTGTCAAAGCTGTCACGGGGAAAACCGCATGGGGGCCATGGCCCCGGCCCTGCTGCCCGAGAGCCTGAAGCGGCTGCGCAAGGTCAATGCGGAAAAGGTCATTCGTGACGGTCGCCCGGCCACGCAGATGCCCGCCTTTGCCGGCAAGCTGCGTGACGAGGACATCCGCGCGCTGGCGCGCTGGCTGTTTACCCCGCCTGCACGGAAACCGGTGTGGGGCGAGGCGGAGATTCGCCACTCGCGGCGGGTGTTGGCCCCCGAAAGTGTGCATGGCACCGCCCGGGATGTACGACCGGTGTATGACGCCGACCCGCTGAATCTCTTTCTGGTGGTGGAAGGCGGTGACCATCATGTCACCGTGCTGGATGGCGACCGGATGGAACCCATCACCCGTTTCAAGAGCCACTTCGCCCTGCATGGCGGGCCCAAGTTCTCCCCGGATGGGCGCTTTGTCTATTTCGCCTCCCGTGACGGCTGGATCAGCAAGTATGACCTGTACAAGCTGAAGAAAGTGGCCGAAGTCCGGGCCGGTATCAATACCCGCAACGCGGCGGTTTCCGCCGATGGCCGCTATGTGCTGGTGGGCAATTACCTGCCGCGCAGTCTGGTGCTGCTGGATGCCACGGATCTCAGCCTGATCCGTTCCATTCCGGTACGGGATGATTTCGGCAACAGCTCCCGGGTCAGCGCGGTCTACAGCGCGCCACCCCGGGAGAGCTTCGTCATTGCCCTGAAGGACCTGAAGGAAATCTGGGAACTGTACACCGCCGACAACCCGCCCAAGGTATTTCACGGGCTGGTGCATGACTACCACATGGCCGAAGGGCTGGCGGAGAAAGGACCCTTTCCCATCCGCAAGATTGTACTGGACGATTATCTGGACGATTTTTTCTTCAACCAGGCTTATACCCAGGTCATCGGCGCGTCCCGTGGCGGCGGGCAGGGGCAGGTCATCAGCCTGGTGACCGGCGGCAAGATCGCCAGCCTGGACCTGCCGGGCATGCCGCACCTGGGTTCCGGCATCACCTGGAAATGGCAAAACACCACCCTGCTGGCCACGCCGCATTTGAAAGAGGGCAAGATCAGCTTCATCGACATGAAAACCTGGAAGACGGTCAAGGAGCTGAAAACCCCCGGCCCCGGCTTCTTCCTGCGCAGTCACGAAAACAGCCCCTATGTCTGGGCCGATGTATTCTTTGGCCCCCATCGGGACCAGATGCTGGTGATCGACAAGCAGACACTGGAAATCGTCAAGACGCTGATCCCCGCAGCGGGCAAGACTTCCGCCCATGTGGAATTCAACCGCGACGGCAGCAAGGCGCTGGTGAGTATCTGGGACATGGACGGTGCCGTGGTGGTCTATGACGCAAAAACCCTGAAAGAAATCAAAAGGTTGCCTATGGTCAAGCCGGTGGGCAAGTACAATGTGTATAACAAGATCACCCGTTCGGAAGGCACTTCACACTGAAGCCGCCGGGGCACCGCGGTGGGCGGGCCTTCTGCCATCCATTCACTTTGACCTACATCAAGGCCGGAAAACCCGTCGGGCGCTGTAATGGCCACGAGCGGACCGGATGCGCCGGTGCGCCCTGATGACCATAACCACGATGGAGGTTGCCATGAGTGAAGTCTTTACCAAGAGCATGGCGAGGAACATCTACTACGGGGGTAGTGTGTTCTTCATCCTGCTGTTTCTGGCCCTCACCTTCGACACCATGGGCACACTGCCCGAGCAGGACAACCGCGCGGCCATCACACCGCAGGTGGCCCTGGGCAAGAAGGTCTGGGAAGAAAACAATTGTATCGGTTGCCACACCCTGCTGGGTGAAGGCGCCTATTTCGCCCCGGAGCTGGGCAATGTCTACAAGCGTTTCGGGAATTCCACCGAAGCCATCAAGGCCTTTATCAAGAGCCGTCCGGTGAACGGGGTGCCGGGCCGCCGTAGCATGCCGCAATTCAATCTCACCGAGGAGGAGCTGGAGGCAATCGCCCAGTTTCTCAAATATTCCTCGGAGATCGATACGCAAGACTGGCCACCCAATATCCAGGGCTGAGGAGAGACGACAATGAAATACGCATCTCAAGCTGTTTCCAAGCTGTACTTCATGGCAGCCATTGGCCTGTTCGTGGGCCAGATTCTGTTCGGCCTGATCCTCGGGCTGCAATATGTGATCGGGGATTTTCTCTTCCCGGCCATCCCCTTCAATGTAGCCCGCATGGTGCACACCAACCTGCTGATCGTCTGGTTGCTGTTCGGCTTCATGGGCGCGGCCTATTATCTGGTACCGGAGGAGGCCGAGCGTGAACTGTACAGCCCGAAACTGGCGGTGGCGCTGTTCTGGATCTTCCTGGTGGCCGGCGCACTGACCATCCTGGGTTATTTGCTGGTGCCCTATGCCGGCCTGGCCAAGATGACCGGCAACGATCTGCTGCCCACCATGGGGCGGGAGTTTCTGGAACAACCCACCATCACCAAGATCGGCATCGTCGTCGTGGCACTGGGCTTTCTCTATAATGTGGGCATGACCATACTCACCGGGCGCAAGACGGTGATTACCATGGTGCTGCTCACCGGCCTGACCGGCCTGGCGGTGTTGTTCCTGTTCTCCTTCTATAATCCGGTCAATCTGGTACTGGACAAGTACTACTGGTGGTGGGTGGTTCACCTGTGGGTGGAAGGTGTCTGGGAGCTGATTCTGGGCTCCATTCTGGCCTTCGTGCTGATCAAGGTGACCGGCGTGGACCGCGAGGTCATCGAGAAGTGGCTCTATGTGATCATCGCCATGACCCTGATCACCGGCATCATCGGCACCGGCCACCACTATTTCTGGATTGGCACGCCGGGCTACTGGCAGTGGCTGGGTTCGGTATTCTCCGCGCTGGAGCCCATCCCCTTCTTCATGATGACGGTGTTTGCCTTCAACATGGTCAACAAGCGCCGCCTGAACCACCCCAACAAGGCTGCCGTGCTCTGGGCCGAAGGCACGGCGGTGATGGCCTTCCTGGGTGCGGGTGTCTGGGGCTTCATGCACACGCTGGCTCCGGTGAACTACTACACCCACGGCACGCAGATCACCGCCGCCCACGGGCACATGGCCTTCTACGGCGCTTATGTGATGATCGTGCTGACCATCATTTCCTATGCCTGGCCCATCATGCGCGGTGAGAAAGCCGCCAACAAGCGGGCGCAGGTGGTGGAAATGTGGTCGTTCTGGCTGATGACTGTCTCCATGGTCTTCATCACCCTGTTCCTCACCGGTGCGGGCGTGTTGCAGACCTGGCTGCAGCGTTACACGGATACGCCACTACCTTTCATGGAAGTACAGGCCAAGATCGCACCCTTCTACTGGATGCGTGAGGTAGCCGGGCTGGTGTTCATGATCGGTCTGGTGCTGTATGTCTATTCCTTCTTTGCCAAGGGGGAATCCGCGGGAGACGCCACGCCGGTGTAAGTGCCGGTATCATCAGGCTGACAGAGCCGGGCTAGCCCCGGCTCTGTGCCGTCATGGAGCAGAGGCACATGCTTTCCATACCTTCCCGTTCTCAGCCGCAACTGCCGGGTGATCTGGCTGTCTGGGTGCTGATTTTGGCCGAGTTGCTGGTGTTTGGCGTCTTCTTTCTCGCCTATGTGGCCGCCTTTCACGGCCATGTGGCGCTGTTTCGAGCCGGTCAGGCTACGCTGAGCATCCCGGCGGCCACCTTCAACACCCTGGCGCTGATTACCGCCAGTGCGCTGGTGGTGCAGGCCATTGTCGCCTTGCAGGCAGGGCATACCCGCAAGGCGGGCTGGTGGTTTGCCGGCGCGGCGGTACTGGGCCTGCTGTTTCTGCTCAACAAGTGGCTGGAATTGCACCATCACATGCAGGCCGGCATCTCGCTGAGCACCAGCCTGTTCTACATGTTCTATCTGGGGCTGGTGTTCTTCCATTTCATGCATGTGCTGGCCGGCGTGCTGATTCTGGCCTGGATGAGCCGCCGCTGTTTCCAGCCCCGGCCACCGGGGATGAACGCGGCCTGGTCGGCCGGTGCCTACTGGCACATGGTGGATCTGGTCTGGGTGGTGCTTTTTCCACTGGTGTATCTGCTGTGAACGCTGGCACCACCTGGGCCATGCTGGTGGTCTTGACCTTCCTCAATGTGCTTTTGGGCACCCGTGGGTACGCTGGTAGCTGGGTGCAGCTGTTGACGGTCCTGCTGATCTGGGCCAAGGGCAGTCTGATTATCGAGTTTTTCATGCATCTGCACACCGCTCCGGCCTTTTGGCGGGGCATGGTTCATGGCTGGCTGGCGGTGGTTTGTGCGGGTATTGCAGGAGTCGCAGTATGGTAGACGAACACGCATTGCTGCTGCCGGATGGTTCTCCGGCACCGGAGGTGGCGCTGGAGGAAATGAACCAGGTGCATGCCGAAGAGCTGGCGCGGGTGCGCCAGCTGCTGCAAGTGCTGGAGGATAACCGCCCGGCACAGGAGCAGGCACGGGCCTGGCTGGAACATACCCGGTTTCATTTCGATAACGAGAAGGGCCTGATGGCCGAGGCAGGGTTTCCGCCCCTGCCCATCCATGTGGCCGAGCATGACCAGATCTGGCTGCAGATGGAACAGCAGGTTGGAGACTATTGCCAGCACCAGCAAGGCAGCAAGCTGGCCGGCTGGATCAGGCAGGTCTGGGTGCCGTGGTTCGTGCAGCATGTCAACAGCATGGACCGGGTCACCGCCCAGTTCGTTCAACAGCAGAGAGTACAGCGCAAATGAGCCATTATCTGCCCCAGGGCCATGAAGTGACGTTGTTCGAGCATGCCTGGCGCAACCAGCTGCCGGTGCTGCTCAAGGGGCCGACTGGTTGCGGCAAGACCCGTTTCGTGGAATACATGGCGGAGAAACTCGGTAGGCCGCTCTACACCGTGGCCTGTCACGATGACCTGACCGTGTCCGATCTGGTGGGTCGCCATCTGATTGCCGACGGCGCCACCCGCTGGGTGGACGGGCCACTGACCCGTGCCGTGCGCGAAGGGGCCATCTGTTACCTGGACGAGGTGGTGGAAGCACGCAAGGATACGACCGTGGTGTTGCATCCGCTGTCCGACAACCGGCGCATGCTACCCATCGATCGTACCGGAGAAACGCTGCGGGCACCGGATACCTTCATGCTGGTGGTTTCCTACAATCCGGGCTACCAGAACCTGCTCAAGGGTATGAAGCCTTCCACTCGTCAGCGTTTCGTGGCCATGCGCTTCGATTACCCCGAGGCGGAAGCCGAGGCCCGCATCGTGCAGCAGGAAAGTGGTTGTGAACCGGAACTGGCCCGGGAACTGGTGGATCTGGCCCGGCAACTGCGCAAGCTCAAGGACCATGACCTGGAGGAAACCGCCTCCACCCGCCTGCTGATTTACACAGCCATCCTGATCCGGGACGGTTTCCCCTTTGAGGAAGCCTGCCGCGCCGCCCTGGTGGAACCCTTGAGCGATGACGAGGAGACCATTCAGGCCCTGATGCAACTGGTGGAGCTGAACCGTGTCGTCGCAAGCTGAATCATCCGCGCCGCTGGCGGTATGGGCCGAAAGCCTCTACCTGCTGAATCTGCTCATTGTACCCGGCCTGGGTTTCGCCGCCCTGTTGTGGCTGTGGTGGCACAAGCGGGCAGAGGCCAGCCGGGTGGAGTGGCTGCATCTGTACCAGACGGTGATGGTCAGTTTCTGGGGCGGTTTGCTGATCGTCATTGTGGCATCGCTGATGCTACTGCTGGGCGGCGGGGATTCGCCCTGGACCTGGCTTTGGGTATTGCTCTATTTCACCTTTGTTCATTCCAGCCTGATCCTGCTGGGGGTGCTGGGCCTGGTCAAGGCACTCAACGGGCAGGTGTTTCGCTATCCATGGCTGGGCCGGCGGGCCGAGCGGCTGGCGGCTGAACGTGCGGAGCCATGAGCCTGGCCATTTTCCAGCCCCGAACCCGGCGCTACTGGCAGACGGGTTTCTTCACCCTGTTTCTGCTGGCACCGGCGCTGGACTGGTTTCGGCTGGATCTCACTGCCGGGCATTTCTGGTTTCTCGGCATGCGCTGGACGCTGGGTCTGCACGAAATGGCCGGAGCCGATGCCTGGGCCTTGAGCCAACAGGTGCTGTTGCGTGCCCTGCTGCCGGTTCTGGGCTTCGTGACCGGGGTGCTGTGGCTGGTCTGGCGCTATGGCCGCACTACTGCGGCTGGCTGTGCCCGCACTTTTCCGTGGTGGAAACCATCAACGCACTCATGCGCCGGGCCAGCGGCAAGCCGAGCCTGTGGGAGCGCAAGCCCCTGCCGAAGAGCCAGAGCGATGGCACGGTGATCCACCCGGATCGCCGCTGGTGGCCGCTGGTGGTTGTGGCCATCCTGGGGTTTGCCTTGCTCTGGGCGGTTACCCTGCTCACCTACCTGCTGCCACCGGCGCGGGTCTGGCAGCATCTGTTCACCGCTTCGCTGACCCGCAATGAAGCCCTGTTCATCGGTGTGGCCACCGGGTTGTTTACGCTGGAATTTACCCTGGCGCGGTATTTTTTTTGCCGTTACGCCTGTGCGGTGGGTGTGTTCCAGTCACT
Organism: Lysobacterales bacterium; assembly: GCA_015485125.1. Lineage (GTDB taxonomy): Bacteria > Pseudomonadota > Gammaproteobacteria > Xanthomonadales > S139-57 > S139-57. The sequence goes on from WFUE01000075.1 coordinate 18,417, forward strand.
GGTGTGGATGGGCAATCCACAGGCCCTGGTAGTGGGCTTCGACCGTGATCATGCCAGCCAGTGCCGGGATTGCGATGCCAGTTGCGACCATGCCTGCCCCATGCGTATTCATCCCCGTCATGGCAAGCGCCTCAAGTTCACCTGTACCCAGTGCCAGTCCTGTGTGCTGGCCTGTGAACGGGCACAGGCCTCGCGTGGGCGGCAGCCCCTGCTGAAAATGCTCTCGGGGGATTGCGCGGTACCGGAAGCCCGCTACGGTCTGGGTTGCCGGGACGCCAGTGGCCCGGATTGCTTTCGGGAGCAAGACTGATGCT
>WFUE01000076.1 GCA_015485125.1 Lysobacterales bacterium
GGCGAAAGCTGCATCAGCCCCGATGGCTGGTGGGCCGGTCCGGATTTCATCCGTGAACCGGGGCAGGCGGAGGACAGCCAGCTGTTGCGCGCCCGGCAACTGGAACAAGTCACGGAGGACATGCGACAACTGCAGGCGGAAGTCACGCAACTGGAACAGCAGACCGAGGCGCTTTCCGCCCAGGCTCGTCAACACGAACAGCAATTTCAGGAATGCCGCCAGCAGGCAGGGCCGTTGCGCCAGCGCATGCAGCAGCTGCAACAGCGCATTCGCCATGAAAGCCGGCAACAGCAGGACTGGCAACAGAAAATCCACAACCTGGAACAGCGACTGCGGCAATACGAAGAAGAACGAACGGAACTGGAAGCCCGTTTACAACCGGCACGTGCCGAACTGACGGAATGGCTGGAGCAACTGGAAGCGCAGGAACAATCGCTGGAGACCCTGCGCAGCCAGCGCGATCAGGCCACCGCCGAGCTGGAACAACTGACCCTGGAAAGCGATGAAGCCCGCATGCAGTTGCAGAGCCGCCTGCTGGAAATGGAAAAGCACCGCACCACGGTGGAAGGGCTGGAAAACGGCCTCAAGCGCATGCGCCGTGATTTTATCGAACAATCCGACCAGCTCAGCGCCATGCGCGAGGAACTGGCCGCGCTGGATGCCCCCCGTGCGCAGCTGCAACAAGCGCGCGAAACCGCGCTGGAGCTGCGCAACGCCGTGGAAGAAAAGCTCACCGCCGCGCGCAAGTGGGTGGAAGAGGCGGAGCAAAAACTGCAACAGGCCGAAAAGGAGCGTCTGCAACAGGAACAGGCGCTGGCCCAGGCCCGGGACCGGCTGGAACAGGCCCGGTTGCAACTGCAATCCACCCGCATGCAGGTGGAAAACCTGCACCAGAGCATTACCGCCACCGGTTTCAGCCTGGAGGAAGTGCTGGAAAGTCTGACCGATGCCCTTTCACAGGATCAGCTCGACGAGGATATCGAGGCACTGGAAGCCCGCATTCGCCGACTGGAGCCGGTCAATCTGGCCGCCATCGAGGAATACCAGCAGGAAGCCGAGCGCAAGCAATGGATGGATGCCCAGCACGATGACCTGCAACAGGCGCTGGCCACGCTGGAGAAGGCCATCCACAAGATCGACCGTGAAACCCGTACCCTGTTCAAGGATACCTACGATCAGGTCAATCAGGGCATGCAGGCGCTGTTTCCCAAGCTGTTCGGCGGCGGGCATGCCTATCTGGAGCTCACCGATGACAACCTGCTGGAGACCGGCGTCACCATCATGGCCCGGCCGCCGGGCAAGCGGGTCAGCAACATTCACCTGCTCTCCGGCGGCGAGAAAGCACTGACCGCCGTGGCTTTCGTGTTTGCCATCTTCAACCTCAACCCGGCCCCTTTCTGCATGCTGGATGAAGTGGACGCTCCGCTGGATGATGCCAACGTGGGCCGGTTCAGCCAGCTGGTGAAGGAAATGTCGGAACAGGTGCAATTCGTCTTCGTCACCCACAACAAGGTCACCATGGAAATCGCCCAGCAGCTCAGTGGCGTCACCATGCGCGAACCGGGGGTTTCACGACTGGTGCAAGTGGACCTGGAAGAAGCCACCCAGATGGTGGATGGCTGATATACTTTCGCCTTTCGTCGCGATCCGGAGACCAACCCCGCATGGATACCGCCACCCTGCGCTGGATATTGCTGATACTGGGCCTGCTGTTGCTGGCCGGCATCTATCTCTGGGGAGTCTATCAGCCGCTGGAAAAGCTGCGCCGTTCCAGGAAATCGCCCCCCGCCGAACGCAGCGAGCCGGTACTGGACCCTGAAAGCCTGCCCGTGGAACCCGAGGCACAGCCCGTGGAGCGTGCCGTTGAGACAGAAGCTGTCGACCCTGATGACATGCCGGAACCCCAACCGCTGGAACAGGATGAAATCATCATCATCCGCATCGTCGGGCAAAAGGGAGCCTGGCTGCGTGGCCCGGATATCTGCATGGCCGCCGATCGTACCGGTCTGATCTATCAGGGTGGTCTCTACCATCGCATGCTGGAGTCCGAACAGGGTGAACAGATCTGGTACTCTCTGGCCAATGTACAGGAACCGGGCAGTTTCGATCTTGATGGCATGGACGAATTGCTGACGCCGGCCATCCTGCTTTACTTTCCCCTGCCCAACTCCATGGGCGCGCTGGATTCCTTCGATGCCATGCTCGCCACCGCCGAACGGCTGGCCGAGCTGCTGGAAGGCCGCCTGCTGGACATGGACGGCAATCCGCTGGCACGCCAGGGTATCGTTCATCTGCGCGAACAGATGCGCAACTACGACCGGGAGCATGGATGAAGCTGGAACAGGCGCGGGCAGAAATCGAACGACTCCGCCAGGAAATCGAAAGCCACAATTACCGCTACTATGTGCTGGACGAGCCCAGCATCCCGGATACGGAATATGACGCGCTGTTTCGCCGTCTGCAGGCGCTGGAAGCCGAGTTCCCTGAACTGGTCACCCCCGACTCACCCACACAGCGGGTAGGCGGCAAGCCCCGCGACGGTTTTGCCACGGTGCGCCATGCCGTGCCCATGCTGTCGCTGAACAATGTTTTCAGCGAAGCGGAAATGCGGGAATTCTGCCAGCGGGTGGCAGACGGGCTGGGTGTGGAAGAATCGTCCATCCGCTGGTCGGCGGAACCGAAGTTCGACGGCCTGGCCATTTCCCTGCTATACCGCAACGGCCAGCTGGTTCAGGCGGCCACCCGTGGCGATGGTGAAACCGGCGAGGATGTCACCGCCAATGCCCGCACCATCCCGGCCATTCCCCTGCGCCTGCGTGGTCAGGGCTGGCCGGCTGAACTGGAAGTGCGCGGCGAGGTGTACATGCCCATTGCCGGCTTCCGGGCCTGGAATCAACGGGCATTGGAACGGGGCGAGAAGCCGCTGGCCAACCCCCGCAATGGTGCCGCCGGCAGCCTGCGGCAACTGGACCCGAAAATCACCGCCAAACGCCCGCTGGCCTTCTACAGCTACGGCATCGGCCTCAGCAGTGAAACGCTGGCCGACCGCTATACCGGCATACTGGAGAAATTGCGGGGCTGGGGCATTCCGGTCTGCCCGGAAGCCACCACCGTGCAAGGTTTTGCCGGCTGCCGTGACTACCACGAGCGCATGCTGCACAAGCGGGATGCTCTGCCGTATGAAATCGACGGGCTGGTATTCAAGGTCGATGACCTGCAGGCCCAGGAGACACTGGGTTTTGTCACCCGTGCGCCACGCTGGGCCATTGCCTGGAAATTTCCGGCCCAGGAAGTCAGTACCCGTTTGCTGGCCATCGATGTACAGATCGGCCGCACCGGCGCGGTGACGCCGGTGGCCCGGCTGGAGCCGGTGCAGGTGGGCGGTGTGACGGTTACCAATGCCACCTTGCACAACGAGGACGAAATCCGCCGCAAGGACATTTGCATCGGTGACTGGGTGATCGTGCGCCGGGCGGGAGATGTGATTCCGGAAGTGGTGCGCAGCATCCCCGAACGCCGTCCGGCCGACGCCCGGCCCTTCACCATGCCCAGCCATTGTCCGGTCTGTGGCTCACGCATTCACCGGGCGGAAGGTGAAGCGGTCAGCCGTTGCACCGGCGGGCTCTATTGCCCGGCTCAGCGCAAGCAGGCCATCAAGCATTTTGCCTCGCGCAAGGCCATGGATATCGAAGGGCTGGGTGACAAGCTGGTGGATCAACTGGTGGAACGGGAGCTGGTGCAGACACCGGCCGATCTCTACCATCTGCAACTGGAACAGCTGGCCGCGCTGGAACGCATGGCGGAAAAGTCCGCCCGCAACCTGCTGCAGGCCATTGAACGCAGCAAGGCCACCACGCTGGATCGCTTTCTTTTCGCCCTGGGCATTCGCGAAGTGGGCGAGGCCACCGCCAAGGCACTGGCCCGGCATTTCGGCTCGCTGGAAGCGCTGATGCAGGCCGACCAAACCCTGCTGGAAGCCGTGGAGGACATCGGCCCGGTGGTGGCCGACCATATCGTCAGCTTCTTTGCGGAAAGCCACAACCGGCAGGTCATCGAGCAGTTGCTGACGGCTGGCATCCACTGGCCGGAAGTGACCGTGGAGCAAGAGGAAGCACTGCCATTGGCTGGACGCACACTGGTATTGACCGGTACACTGCGCCGCCCGCGTGGAGAGGTCAAGGCCGCGCTGGAACGACTGGGCGCGAAGGTGGCCGGCAGCGTGTCGAAAAAAACCACGGCCGTGATCGCGGGAGAAGCCGCCGGCTCCAAGCTGGAAAAAGCACGGTCACTGGGTGTGCCAGTGTTGGATGAACGGGGGTTGGATGCCATATTGGCACAACCAGAATCTTTAGAAAGCATTTTAAAACAATAGATTATGAAGGTTATTTCAAGTATTTTATTGCTATTGATGGCAGTGTCCTTGCAGGCACAGGATCTGGAATCCGTGGAATTGAAGGCGTCCGATCTGGTCACCGGCAATGCCGAAAATGATCTGATCGCACTGGCGGAGACGGCAAAAATCGCTCGAAAACCTGTGGTGGTCATGGCGCCGGACAGCTGGCGACAGCAAATCGCCGGACTGCTGCGCAAGGCCTGGCCACAAGTAGAGATCAAACTGAGAAAAAGCCCCTCGGGCAAGATGAAGGCCTGGTTGTTGCAACCGGAGCAAAAGAGCAATCCCAAGGCGCTGGCGCCGGAAATCAAGCTGCCGGAGGAAAAGCCCAAGACCGATTTTGCCGTTCAGCCTGTGACCGAAACCAGCATCCAATCCGTGGCCGAAATTGGCCAGAATACGTTGAAAACGCCGGGCCTGGTGCCGCTGGGCAAACCGGCGCCGGCGATTCGCACCACCCAGCAACCCGCAAGCAGTACCAAGCTCCGCAGTTTGCCGCATCAAAGCGTGAAAAACACTGGCGATAAAAGTGACAGCGCTACGCCCGGGCATGCCATGGTTGCAGATGAAAAGGCCGTTGCCACGGAAAAGACGCCACCGGCCCACAAGCCCATTCAGACCCGTTCACGCAAGTTTGTCAGCCAGCACGGTACTGAATCCTCGAAACCCCGACAAGAGGACAAACCGCACAAGGTGGCCAAGAAGGTGGATGCACCCGTACCCGTGGCTTCCGAAACCGATCCTGTGGCTAGTGAACGACAGAAGCTGGAGCGGATCTACAACAAGGGCAAGACGGTGAAAAAAAAGATCACCGTGGACAAGCTCAAGCTGAATGACGTGCTTTATGTCTGGCCGCATAACACGCTGGTGGCCCGGAAGAGCGGTGCTACCCGACGACATTTCTGGCTGACGGATCGCGAGCGATTGAAGCTGGATCAGCCAGCCATCCGTGACGAAGGCAATCATCTCTACCGCATTCGTGGCAAGCTGAAAATCACGCCCTGATCTTCACACGACCACAACACGTGAACCGCATCACGGTTTGAACACCGGATGCGGTTTTTTTTGTGTCTGCTGTATGCCATTTCCCGGCCTGTGCCGTTGAGCCCCTTGCATTCACACGCGGGAGGTTGTCATGTTCCAACGATATTTGTTCGCTCTGCTGTTACTGCCTCTGGTTACAGCACAGGCCGCAGAATGGACCGTGGAGGTCCGCAATTTCGAGTTCAGCCCGGCCGAACTGACCATCCAGCCAGGAGATACGGTAACCTGGATCAATCAGGAAGGCAGTCATAACGTCAAGGCGGATGATGGCGGCTTCTACAGCGGCTTTCCTGACAGCGGCAACTGGCAGTTCAGCCAGACCTTCAACACGGTTGGTGACAATCCTTATTACTGCGAGCCCCATGGCGGGCCAGGTGGTGTGGGTATGTCCGGTGTAATCAAGGTAGCAACAGGTAGCAGCGGCTACGATATTCGCATGGGCCATTCCGGATCCTGGTGGAATCCTGAATGGGACGGGCAGGGCTTCGCGGTGGAAGTATTGCCGGCCGATGCGGTGCTTGTGGCTTACTGGTTCACCTATGACAGTGACGGCAATCAGGACTGGTTCCTGCTTTCAGGCCCTTACAGTGGTGCCAGCGCAACGCTGGACATCTATCGCATGCAAGGCGGTGTATTCGTGACTCCCGGTGTGGCGGAAGCCGTAGCGGCGGGTGAGGGCAGCCTGCAATTTTTTTCCTGCGATGAAGCCCGGCTGGAGTACACGCTGGATGGCACCAGCAGCAGCATCGACCTGCAACGACTGACGCCCAATGTGGCCTGCCCCTGAAGAGGAGAAAGCATCATGAATATCCGGATTATTTGGATGACATTCCTGGCCCTTTCGGTAGAGGCGGCCACGGTGGATGTGGAGATCTACAACGGTTATTTCAGCCCGGAAGTCGTGGAAATCACACCAGGCGACACCGTGCGCTGGACCAACCGGGAAGGTGTGCACAATGTAGTGGCCACCGATGGCAGCTTCAGCAGTGGCTCGGCATTGGGCGGTAGCTGGATCTACTCCCATACATTCAGCAGCGAAGGGCAATATGCCTATGTCAGTGAAAACGACCCGGCCATGCAGGGCATGGTGGTGGTCAGCACCCCCGGCTTCAATGTGAATTACGGCATTACCGGTTCCTGGTGGAACCCGGAAATGAACGGGCAGGGGCTGATGATCGAAATCCTGCCGGATGACAATGTGCTGGTGGCCTACTGGTTCAACTACGACAACAGTGGGCAAAGGCAATGGATGCTCGGTTCCGGTCTCATCGGAACAGATAACCAGGTGGATCTCACTTTTATTCGCCCGGTCAATGGCTTGCCCAATGACGCACAAGTGCCGGAAAAGCCGGAGTGGGGCACGGGCAGGCTGGAGTTTCAGGATTGTTTCAACGCCACTTTCAACTGGAACGGCGCGGACGGCTTCGGACAGATGGCGCTGGAGCGGCTCACGCCGGATGTACTGTGTGAAACCGGAGGGCTGGACCAATGAATGTAGAGAACGAAAGACGCCAGTGGGCTGCCAATCTGGGCTGGGCCATTGCCGGTGCCCTGCTGAGCGGGCCGGCTGCCAGCAGAAACCCGGTGCAGACCAAACCGGCATGGAACAAGGCGGCTTTACCCGAGGCTGATGAATTGGTGCATCTGCTCAACCGCTGCACCTATGGCATCACGCCCGAGAGCATGGCCGAGGCCGAATCCATGGGCTATGAGGCCTGGGTGGACTGGCAACTGGAACCGGAACTGATCGACGACAGTGAAACGGATGCAGCCGTGGACGAACAGTTCCCGCTGATCAATGCCGACCTGGATGCCATGATCGATGCCTATGGCGAGAACGAATTTTCCGGTGTCAGTCAGATCATCGGTGCCACGCTGTACCGCATGACTTACAGCCGTCGGCAACTGTTCGAACGGATCGTCGAGTTCTGGAACGATCATTTCAATGTCTATCTGTTTGATGGCCCGGTACGCATGCTCAAACTGTGGGAAGACCGGGAAGTGATGCGCAAGCATGCACTGGGGCGTTTCGGCGACCTGCTGCTGGCGGATGCCAGAAGCCCGGCCATGCTCTATTACCTGGACAACTTCTCCAACACGGTGGAGGGGCCGAACGAAAACTATGCCCGCGAGTTGATGGAACTGCATACCCTGGGCGTCGACGGCGGCTATACCGAAACCGATGTGCTGGAAGCAGCACGCTGCTTTACCGGCTGGACGGTGGATACCCGCAACGAAGATGCCTTTTCCTTCGTTTCCAGCCGCCATGATTACGATGAAAAGGTCGTGCTGGGCGTGACATACCCGGCAGGGCAGGGCATTGAGGATGGCGAGCAATTACTGGCCTATCTGGCCGCCAGCGAAACCACCGCCCGTTTTGTCTGTCGCAAGATATGTGTCCGTTTTGTTTCGGATAATCCGCCAGAATCCCTGGTGGAAACGCTGGTGCAAACCTGGCTGGATACTGATGGGGATCTCCGGCAAATCTTCCGCGCACTGTTTCTTTCCGATGAATTCAAAAGCAGCCAGGGGCAGAAGTTCAAACGCCCCCTAAACCTGATGGTTTCCATGTTGCGTGCAAGCCAGGCCTGGGTGCTGACCTCGTTGACCGGCATGGGGTTGAACCGACATGCGCTGATCACCTACCTCAACCGATTGGGGCAGAACCTGTTTACCTGGACGACTCCGGATGGCTTCCCCGACACGCAATCAGCCTGGGATGGTTCCGCCGCGCTGGTATCACGCTGGAACATGGCTTTTGAATTGGCGGAATCAGCCATGAGCCAATACGCCAGGATCAATCCCTTTGACCTGGCCGGTGAAGCCAATACCCCGGGAGAACTGGCTGATCGACTGATCTACCAATTGCTCTATCGTGAATTGTCCGCATCCGACCGCAAGCGGGTGGTGGATCTGATCGGGGAAGGCAGGCCGGAAAATGCTCGCCTGCCTACAAGCATGATCATCGACAAGACCCGCGAGGCAACGGCTTTCCTGCTGGCCTCCCCCTGGTTCCAGACTTACTGAGAGGTACTTGCCCATGAACATCAATCGACGTAACTTTCTCAAGACCAGCGCCTTGGCGGGTGTACTGGGTGCCAGCGGATTCAGTGCCTCCTTGTCGGCCATGCCCAAAAATGGCAACGGCAATGTGGTGGTGGCACTTTTCCTGCGTGGCGCCGCCGACGGGCTGAGCCTGGTGCCGCCCTATGCGGACAACAACTACTACAACCTGCGCCCCAGTACCGGGGTACCCGCGCCCGGTGGCGGCAGTGATGCCGCGCAGGATCTCGATGGTTTCTTTGGCCTCCATCCAGCACTGAACCAGCTTTATCAGCGTTTTACCGCCGGGGAAATGGCGGTCATCCATGCCGCCGGCTCACCACACGACAGTCATAGTCATTTCGAGGCCCAGGACATCATGGAGCTGGGCATACAGGATCCGCTCGCTTCCACACAGGGCTGGGCCAACCGCTATCTCGAACTCACCGCCAGCAGTGACGACAGTCTGTTTCGCGGCACAGCCATTGGTACCGGCATGCAATTGGCCATGCAGGGCAACTATGCCGCACTGGGCATAGAAACCATCGAAAACTTTGATCTGCTGGCCAGTGAGGGTCATCAGGATGCCTTGCGTAGCTTGATGAAGGCCACCTATGCGGAAGATGCCAGTCTGAGCACCACGGCCGGCAATGCGCTGGATGCCATGGACGAGCTGCTGGCAAACGATGTGGCTGGACTGAGCCCGCAAAATGGCGCCCAATACGACGAGAACAGTAGCCTGGCTGTGGCATTGATGAACGCGGCAAGACTGATTCGTGCCGAAATGGGGTGTGAACTCATTACCGTCGACAGCAATAACTGGGATCACCATGATGGCCTGGTTGCTTCCATCAACGACAGGGCCATGGATCTGGATGCGGCGTTGAACGCGTTCATGGTGGATTTGGGTACTCTGATGGATCGCGTGACCATTGTGGTTATGAGTGAATTTGGCCGTCGCGCCTATGAAAATGCTTCCGGTGGCACCGATCATGGCCATGGTGGTGTGATGTTTGCGCTTGGTGCCGGTGTACAGGGCGGACAGGTACTTGCGGACTGGCCGGGCCTGCAGGAATCCCAGCTTTATGGCAAGGGTGATCTGCAAGTCACCACGGATTATCGTGCAGTACTGGGAAGTATCATTGAGGCGCGCATGCAGCCTGTGGACTTGCAATCCGTGTTCCCTGACTATACGGGGTCCATCCTGTCTGGCCTGATGGTCTGAACGGGTTTCTCGCGCATGCCCGACAGGAGGCCCGGGCATGCGCGGGTTGTTTTATTATTCAGTATTCTGCATAATGTATATTATGTAAAGTACAGTCAATACCGCATAACTCACTGAATCCAAAGCCAAAGCTGCGCTCACTACTGACACTACTAGTGATAATGCAGTTTTATGGTTAATTCCGATACGCTTATTGCTCGGTTCCGGGCATTCCTCGAATACAGCGGACGCAGGCCGGGTACTGTCAGGCAGTACGTGGCGGCAGCACAGGTGTTCTGTCGGTTCGCCCACCCGCTGCTGTTCTCGCGCGCAGATGTCGGCAAGTGGATGCGGTCTATAGCAGACCAGCGCCCAGCATCGATCAATTCTCATCTGTCTGCAGTGCGGGCGTTCATGCGTTACCTGCATATTGCAGGGCTTGCTGAGCACGATCAGGGTGTAAACCTGCCCAGCAATCGCAAAACGCCCACACGCCTGCCAAGGACCATGACAGAAAGCGAAGTTGGGCGCCTGCTGGCACAACCCTTCATTACATACGGTGAACACAGCTTTCTTGGCCAGCGCGATCACACAATGATGCGCGTACTTTGGGAAACCGGCATCAGCAGCAGTGAGCTGCTGGATCTGCGCATAAACGATGTGGACCAGAATAACAGCCTGCTGCGGCTTCCAGGCCGTAACGCGCTGGTATCGGACCAGTTGATGGCCCTGTTGGACGCATACCTGCAGGTGCGAAGAAAAACTGGTTGCAGAAAACTGGCCCTGTGGGTCAGCCGCTATGGCCGTCCATTGACTGGCCCGCGTAGTATATGGACGGTCATGAACCGACACAGCCGTGCCATTGGCAGAACGACCTGCTATGGTGCGCTGGCTGTATCTGTCCGCAGTCAACCGTGGAGCGGCCACTACCCTCACCAGTTGCGCACTTCGTTTATTCAGCACCTGGCCAGTCAGGGTCTGCCCATTGTCTACATATCGCAACTGACCGGTTTGCATCCGGCTACAGTTGCCAGGCACACGGGTCCAGACCTCACAGCCATGCGTGATACGGTCCAGCGCTTGAGACACAACGGGTCGAACTAGCATCGCCTCAGGCCCAGAACCTTTGCCCTGTTGACCACCGCCAGGCTGGTGCGTTCCACCCGCCCGCCGTTCGCCTTGTTGACCAATTTGGTCAACTGGCCATAACTCATTTGTCGGATGTTTTCACGGATAACCTGATCTTCTTCCGGGGTCCATTTACGCGGGTATTTCTTCAGCTCTCGCTGCTTGCGAATCTCCGCCAACGCCAGCTGTATATCTTCGAGTAGCTCATCAGAACCGGCAGGATATTGATACACGCCTATCAGTCGCCCGTCCCGTGCCAGCACATCCATGCAGCCCTTGGGCATGGGTCCGAACATCAAACTGGGCTCGTTTTCGATATACAAACAGCCCTGCCCGCCCTTTCGCAGCAGGGCATGGATATGACCCACAATGGTTTTTGACGCGCGCCGCACCCGGAAAGTCATAGACGAAGCCCTCCCTTAAAAAGGAATATCATCATCAGAAGCGCCCTGCCCTGGCTCAGGCATGGTTGTCCCTGCCTGCTCATCGCCGCGCCTGCTGCCTAGCATCTGCATTTCGTTGGCAACGATTTCCGTGGTGTAGCGGTCATTGCCGTTGTTGTCCTGCCACTTGCGGGTCTGCAGCTTGCCCTCGATGTAGACCTGGCTGCCCTTGTGCAGGTATTCACCGGCTATTTCAGCCAGCCGGCCGAACATCACCACCCGGTGCCATTCTGTGCGTTCTTCCGTGTCACCACTTTGCTTGTTGCGCCAGTTTTCCGTGGTGGCCAGGCTGAGATTGACCACCGCAGCGCCAGAAGCGGTATAGCGGGTATCCGGGTCCTGGCCCAGATTGCCCACCAGAATCACCTTGTTGACCCCTCTCATGGTTGCACCTCATCTACCAGTGCCCCCAGCAGGTCGCCCTCAGGCATCCACCAGAACTCACGCGCTCTGCAGGGTAAATCTGACGATTCATTCACCCACTGGCCATTGCGCCAGTGCCAGATGCCGTTCAGCAGCACCGGCTCGCTCATGCACTGGAAGGCGAGAATCGCCGTGGTTTCAAACTCTGGTTGTTCGGTATGTGGTCGCCATCTCATGCGGCTGATCTCCTATTTCTGTCTGGCAGCCGCTGCATGCGGCGGAAAAACTCCTGATACTGGCTGCGGGTCATGTTTTTGCTACTTTCCACACCCACAGCCAGCAGGTGTAACCTGTAGGTTTCGTAATCCAGCCCCTTGCGTCCCATGGCGCAGGCATGTACCGCGCGGATTCGGCGCTTGTTCATCCGCCATGGCATCAGGTCAATACCGCAATGGGAACGGGCCGTGGTTCGTGTGCCGCATCGAGGGCACTGGCGCTGGCGTTTTTGTGGCATTACTCGTCCTTCATCATTGCCCTGACGTTGAAATCCAGGCTTAGGCGGGCAAGATGGGCTTCCTCTGCAACCTGGCCAACGGTTGTTTTTCCATTTTTGAGCAATGTGCCGATTCTGATCAGGGCCTCTCCGTGTGCAATCAGGCGCTCTCCCTCGCGGTAAAGGCAAGTTTCTTTGTAATCCATATTTGTATTACCTTCTTTTCACAATGCTGTCTATTAAATTATTATGTGCGCGCTGGCTATTAGACTGTTATGCGGTCAAATCTTTGATTCTGGTTTTTCCATCTCCACCATACGGGATGCTCATTCCATCCCAGTCTGATGGCAATATTTCCCCCGTCAGGTCTTTAATAACTTCGACATCAAAATATGAATCACTTTTTATGTCGCTCATATCTTCCCTGGCTCGGATATATGCGTCCCTTTCATCTTCTGCCACAACAACCACGGTAGTTTTAATCTCAACTTCATATAGTTTTTCAATCATTTTCATTCCATCCACAATAAAAC
>WFUE01000077.1 GCA_015485125.1 Lysobacterales bacterium
GTCCGAGCCACAGTGGTTGAACCGCCCCCATGGTCGCGAGGCGGTTCGCGATGCCATCTTCCAGGTGGAAGATTGCAGCCAGGAGCTGATTGCCGTGCTGGATGCACTGATTCGCGAGAAGAGCGAAGGCGAGAAGTCGGCCTGAGAAGCGATTGTCTTGGCCCCGGCCTTGTGGGGGCTGGACGTGAGGCGGCGCTGTCAGGCCCGTTGCCTGCCCTTGCCGGCCAGTCGCCGGCGAATGGCAGGGCGCGGTGGTTTGCGGGGCGGATTTTGCCGGTTGCTGCGCTGCTCCCCCGGCTGCCAGGCCGGCACCAGATGGCGCTTGCCGTTGCCGATCAGGTCGGCGCGGCCCATGCGTTTCAGCGCCTCGCGCAGCAGGGGCCAGTTTTCCGGCGCGTGGTAGCGCAGAAAGGCCTTGTGCAGCCGCCGCTGGCGCGCCTTGCGCACGGTGTGTACCGGCTCCCGTACCTTGTTCAGGTTTTTCAAGGGGTTCAGGCCGGTATGGTACATGGTGGAGGCCAGCGCCATGGGCGTGGGCAGGAAGGCCTGTACCTGGTCGGGGCGGAAGCGGTTTTTCTTCAGCCACAGGGCCAGGTTGAGCATGTCCTCGTCGCTGGTGCCGGGGTGGGCGGAGATGAAATAGGGAATCAGGTACTGCTCCTTGCCGGCTTCCTGCGAGTACTGCTCGAACATCTGCTTGAAGCGATCATAGGTGCCGATGCCCGGCTTCATCATTTTGCTCAGTGGCGCTTGTTCGGTGTGTTCCGGGGCAATCTTCAGGTAGCCGCCCACATGGTGGGTGACCAGCTCGCGCACATATTCCGGGGTTTCCACCGCCAGGTCGTAACGCAGGCCGGAGGCGATGAACACCCGCTTGATGCCCGGCAGGTTGCGGATTTCCCGGTACAGGTGAATCAGTGGGGTCTGGTCGGTGAGCAGGTTCTTGCAGATGCCCGGATAGACGCAGGAAAGCCTGCGGCAGGAGGATTCGATGGCCTTGCTCTTGCAGCGCAACTGCCACATGTTGGCCGTGGGCCCGCCCAGGTCGGAAATGACCCCGGTGAAGCCCTGGGTCTGGTCGCGAATGGCCTCCACCTCGCGGCGGATGGAGGCTTGTGAGCGGCTCTGGATGATGCGCCCTTCGTGTTCGGTGATGGAACAGAAGGTGCAGCCGCCAAAACAGCCGCGCATGATATTGACCGAGAAGCGGATCATCTCCCAGGCGGGAATGCGCGCATCACCATAGGCCGGATGTGGCGCGCGGGCATAGGGCAGCTCGTAGATGCGGTCCAGCTCTTTGGTGTTCAAGGGTACCGGTGGCGGGTTGAGGAAAACATAGCGGTCACCATGCCGCTGGGCCAGCGCCCGCGCGTTGCCGGGGTTGGTTTCCAGGTGGAAGACCCGCGAGGCATGTGCGTAGAGCACCGGGTCGTCCTTCACCTGCTCGAAGGCGGGCAACAGCACGATCTGTTGCGCGCGGTTGGCTGGCGTGGCCAGCGGTCGTTCAGGCGCGGATTCAGCCGGAGCGGCCTGGTCGGCGGCTTGGTCACAGCCTTGTGCCGTCTGGCTGGCATAGGGGTCGGGATGCGGGTCGATGGGGCCGGGCGTATCCAGCTGAGTGGAATCCACCAGCGGCCGGTCTGCCGGCAAATCGCGGGTCATGAAGGCCGTGCCGCGCACATCACGGATGGTCTCGATGGCCTCGCCCCGGGCCATGCGGTGGGCGATTTCCACGATGGCCCGCTCGGCATTGCCGAACAGCAGCAGGTCGGCCTTGGCGTCCGGCAGCACCGAACGGCGCACCTTGTCGGACCAGTAGTCGTACTGTGCGATCCGGCGCAGGCTGGCCTCGATGCTGCCAATGAGGATGGGTACCTGCTTCCAGGCCCGGCGCAGCATCTGGCTGTAGACCACCACCGCCCGGTCCGGTCGCTTGCCGGCTTCGGCATGGGGGGTATAGGCATCGTTGCTGCGGATGCGCCGGTCGGAGGTGTAGTGGTTGACCATGGAGTCCATGTTGCCGGCGGTCACGCCAAAGAACAGGTTGGGCTTGCCCAGCACGCGAAAGGCATCCACATCCTTCCAGTTCGGCTGGGCGATGATGCCCACGCGGAACCCCTGCGCTTCCAGCAGGCGGCCGATCAGCGCCATGCCGAAGCTGGGGTGGTCGATATAGGCATCGCCGGTGACCAGAATGATGTCGCAGCTGTCCCAGCCCAGCTCATCCATCTCCGCCCGGCTCATGGGCAGAAACGGCGCGGTACCGAAACGGGCGGCCCAGTATTTGCGGTAGCTGAAAAGTGGTGCGACGCTGGCCATGGCGGATCCTCACGGGTAATCGGCCATTATCCCGCAATTGTGTGCCACATAACAGTGGCTGCCCGACCCGTAACGGCACCCGGAGACCTGGGGCCGATTCAGCTACAATGGGTGCTTTCTTCAATGAACGGCAATCAAGGCTTGACGGAAAACAAGCCGCCCAAAATCGTAGGGTGCAATAC
>WFUE01000078.1 GCA_015485125.1 Lysobacterales bacterium
CAACAGTACCATTCAGGTCAGTGCCCAGTTTTATGCCTTTCCCGACCAGCGACTGATGCGTATTGCCTACACATTCGAAAATACAGGTGTGACCCAGGGGCTGCCACCGGTGGATGTGACCGCCTGGATTGGCGGCGACCTGGGTTCAGACTTAGATGCGCAGTTGCTGAATACCAGTAATGGTGATACCACCCTGGATTCCAGTGATCACTGGGTGATTTCCTGGGATCAGAATCAGGGTATTTTCCCTGATCCAATCCTGCTGCATGTGCCCTTTGGCCTTGGTGCTGGGGTGATACCGGTGAATACACGGGCACTGGGTGATCAGACACAGCCTAGTCATTTTGACGCTATTGGCTATCGCTATAATTTTACTCTGGCCACCAATGAGAGCAAGACCCTGGTGTGGTTTGTGGGCCTGAATCGCAGCCTGGCGGAAGCCAATACCCAGGCTGCCCAGTTCAATAACTCGTTCGACACCATGGACCCCAATCTGTTCAACGGCTTGCCGCCCGGCACAACGGTTGTCAACTGGACGCCGGCCCCCATCGTGGCCGGTCCGGCCACGCCGGTGCCGCTGAACAACCCGCTGGGGCTGTTTGCCCTGGCCGGGCTGTTGGGCTTTATCGGTTGGCGCCGCTTGCAGGTGCACGTGGAAGGCTGACAACGGCCAGAGGCCGGCTTGCTGCAAAAAGCCCCGCTTGTCGGGGCTTTTTGCTGTCTGGCCTTTTTTCTGCGGGCATCGCATACTGCCGCCCATGCGCCATTCATTGTCCAGCTTGCCCCGGTTTCCCGACGCGGAACAGCGCAAGACCATTTTGCAAATCGCCCTGCCCATCATGGGCGGCATGGTATCGCAGAACCTGCTCAATCTGGTGGATATCGCCATGGTGGGTCAGCTGGGGGATGTGGCGCTGGCCGCCACCGGCCTGGGTGCCTTTGCCAATTTCATGCTCACCGCGCCGGTGCTGGGCCTGGCCACCGGCGTACAGGCCATCACCGCTCGCCGGTTGGGTGAAGGGCGCAGGGGGGCACTGGCCGCGCCGCTGGATGGTGGCCTGCTGCTGGCCTGGCTCATGGGTCTGCCACTGATGCTGCTGGTCTGGTCGGTGGCCGGGCCGCTGATGCAGGTGCTGACCAGCGATGTGGCTGTGCAGCCACAGGCGGAAACCTATTTGCAGATTCGCGCGGCCGCCATCATGTTCGTGGGGATGAATTTCGCCTTTCGCGGCTACTGGAGCGCCATGCGCCAGACGGGCTTCTATCTCACCACCCTGCTGCTGATGCACGCGCTGAACATTTTTCTCAACTGGGTGTTCATCTTCGGGCATCTGGGCCCGCCGGCACTGGGCGTGAAAGGGGCGGCGCTGGCTACCAGCCTGTCGCTGGCCTTCGGTTCACTGGTCTATGCCGTGCTGGCCTGGCGCAATGCCCGTGGCGAGGGATTTCTGCAGCGCTTCCCCAGCAGGGAGACATTGGCGCGAATGCTGCGCATTTCCCTGCCATCCAGCGTGCAGCAGTTTTTCTTTGCCACCGGCATGCTGGTGCTGTTCTGGATCGTGGGCCAGCTGGGCACATCGGAAGTGGCCGCCCTGAATGTATTGATGAACCTGACGCTGGTGGCGCTGCTGCCTTCCATGGGGCTGGGCATTGCCGCCGCCTCCCTGGTGGGCCATGCGCTGGGCGCGGGTCAGCCGGATGCCGCCTTTGCCTGGGGCTGGCGGGTGGCCTGGCTGTCTACCTCGGTGGCCACGGTGGTGGGGCTGGTGCTGCTGCTATTCGCCGAGCCGGTATTGCGCGTGTTCCTGCAGGACGCGGCCACCCGGGCCATGGCGAGCCTGCCGTTGCGGATCATGGCCGCCATGGTCTGGTTCGACGCCATCGGCATGACCCTGATGCACAGCCTGCTGGGGGCCGGGGATTCCCGCCGGGTGATGCGGGTCTCCCTGATCAGCCAGTGGGGCGTGTTTCTGCCACTGGCCTGGCTGGCTGGCCCCGGTCTGGGCGGCAGCCTGCTGACGGTGTGGCTGGTACAGGGCGGCTACCGGCTGTTGCAGGCCAGCTGGTTCATCCGCCACTGGCAGCGGGGCCGCTGGCGCAAAGTGCGGGTTTGACGGTACAGGGGAGCAAAACCTCGGTTACAATGCCGGCATGACGACCATATTCAAGAAATTCAATATCGAGGCGGCTCACCGGCTGCCCCATGTGCCGGAAGGGCACAAGTGCGCTCGCCTGCACGGGCATACCTTCCGGGTGGAAATCCATGTCTCCGGCCCGGTGGGCGAGGCCAGCGGCTGGGTGATGGACTTTGCCGAGATCAAGCGGGCCTTCCAGCCGCTTTACGAACAACTGGATCATCACTACCTCAACGAAGTGGCCGGGCTGGACAACCCCACCAGCGAGAACCTGGCCCGCTGGATCTGGGAACGCTTGCAGCCTGCCCTGCCGCAATTGAGCCAGGTGGTGGTGCATGAAACCTGTACATCCGGTTGCATCTATCGCGGAGATTGATCCATGAACGAGCAGCCGCGCATACTGGTGGTGGAGGATGATCGGGCGCTCAATGCGCTGGTCTGCACCTTTCTCGGCGAACAGGGCTATGACACGCAATCGGTGGAAAGCGGTACCGAGGCGCTGGCGCGGCTGCTCAATCAGCCACCGGATCTGGTGGTGCTGGATCTGATGCTGCCGGGCATGAACGGGCTGGAAGTCTGTGCCCGCGCCCGGGAATTCTACAAGGGGCCGATCATCATGCTGACGGCGCTGGGCGATGACATGGACGAAGTAGCCGGCCTGGAGACCGGCGCGGATGACTACCTGGTCAAGCCGGTCAATCCCAAGGTGTTGCTGGCCCATGTGCGCGCCCAGTTGCGCCGCCAGCCACCGGACCCGGACGCGCAGGTGGTGGTGGCCCAGAATCTGGAAGTGGATCTGGCCCGGCGGGAAGCCCGCCTGGACGGCATGCCGGTGGAACTGACCACCGCCGAATTCGATCTGCTGGCTCTGCTGGCGCAGGAACTGGGCAAGCCGGTGAGCCGGGAGACCCTGCACCGCAAGATCTTTCACATGGCCCCGGATGTATTCGACCGCTCGGTGGATTTGCGCGTTTCCCGCCTGCGCAAGAAACTGGAGCATGACCGTGGCAACCCGCGCCTGCTGAAGACAGTGCGCAATCAGGGCTACATGCTGTGTCCGTAGTACGCTGGCTGGGGAAGGCGCCGGGCTTGAAGGGGCTGGTGCTCGCGCTGGTCATGGTGAACCTGCTGGTCATGCAGCTGGCCACCAGTGATTCGGTGACCCGCTGGGTGGCCGATTGGCAGGATGCCCGCATTGAGGCGGTGCTGCGGCAGAAAATTGCCCCGTTGATGCAAGACCTGCAACAGGCCAGGGGCGAGGCGGACTGGAACCGGCTGGTGGTCAAGTATCAGGATCGGTGGCGGATTCCCATTGACCTGATCTCCATGGACAGCAAGGAAATCGAGAACTGGCAGAAGCTCTATCTGGACAAGAAGCACTACCCGGTGGTGCTGATCGACAGTTTTCAGGATACCGCCCTGATCCGGGTCAGCGAGGACAAGGTCATCATCGCCGGTGCTTTCGTCGAAAGCGCCTTCTGGAAGCATATCGACGCCTACCTGCTGTTTCTGGTCAGTGCCCTGAGCCAGATTCTGGTGGTGTTGGTCTACCAGCGCTGGCTGGGCCGAAGGCTGTTGCGCATCGCCCACTTTCTCGACGCGCTGGTGCGGGACGGGCGGGTGCAGACCACCCTGGTCGATGCACGCCAGGATGCACTGGCCGAGTTGACCAATCGGGCCAATGCGCTGGCGCGCAAGATCCAGGCCTGGCAGGAGCAACAGGAAGTCACCCTGACCCTGCAGCGCGAGTTGTTGCACGGGGTGGCACATGAACTGCGCGGCCCCATGGCGCGGATGCAGTTCGCGCTGGAAATGCTGCGGGATACCGAAGATGCGGCCCAGCGTGCGCATCTGTGGCAGCAGGTGGGCCAGGCCCAGCAGGAACTGGAAGAACTGGTGGCCGAAGTGCTCAACTATGCGCGTATCCGTGCCACCAATTTCCAGCTGCATTGTTCGGAAATGGGCGTGCGTGACTTGTTGCAGAGCCTGCAACACAAGGTGCAATCCATCTATCCGGATGTGGAGCTGGAGTTATCTGCGGATGCGACCGCACCCGAGGTCTGCTGGGCCGATGAGCGCCAGCTGGGCCGGGCCCTGATCAACCTCATGCGCAACGCGGCCCGTTATGCCGCCTCGCAGGTGCTGGTGCGCTGGTTCCGCGATGGCGAGCGGCTGGTGATTCTGGTGGAAGACGACGGCCCCGGCATTCCTGAAAGCAAGCATGATCTTATCTTCGAGCCCTTTACCCGCCTGGATGACAGCCGCAGCAAGGATTCCGGCGGCGCGGGTCTGGGCCTGGCCATTGCCCGCGGCATCATCGAACGGCATCAGGGGCGGCTGGCGCTGGTGGATGGCGAGCTGGGCGGGGCCTGTTTTCGTATCGAGCTGCCGCTGGCCCGCCGGGATTGCTGACGGCGGTCAACGCGGGTCTGCATCCGGTGGCAGGCAGATGCCCGTGCCGCCCAGGCCACAATAACCCTGGGGATTCTTGTGCAGATACTGCTGATGGTAGGCCTCGGCGTAGTAGAAAGGCCCGGCCGGGCCGACCTCGGTGGTGATGGCACCCCGGCCCGCCGCGTCCAGTGCCTGCTGGTAGCGCGCCCGGCTGGCTTCGATGTGGTCGGCCTGATTCGCTTCGGTGAAAAAGATGCAGGAGCGGTACTGGCTGCCGATATCATTTCCCTGACGCATGCCCTGGGTGGGGTCGTGATTTTCCCAGAAGGCCTGCAGCAGCTTTTCCAGTGACAGCTTTTCCGGCTGAAACACGATGCGCACCAGCTCCGCGTGGCCGGTCTGGCCGCTACAGACTTCCTCGTAAGTGGGGTTGGGCGTGTAGCCGCCGCCATAGCCCACGGCGGTGACCCAGACACCGTCCATTTGCCAGAACAGCCGTTCCGCGCCCCAGAAACAGCCCATGCCCAAATGGATTTCCGCGCAATCTTCGGGGAAGGGTGGCGTCATGGGCCGTTGCAGCACCGCGTGCGCGGGCGGCACGGGCATGGGGGTGTCACGGCCGGGCAGGGCTTGTTCCGCTGTGGGCAGGTTCCGGGTTTTCATGGGCTTTCATGTGGTTTTGCAGGGTCTGAGCCGCAGGATCCAGCCGATCAACATTAATGTCAAGGGTACGACCAGCAGCCAGATCAGGCCCAGTTTCGCCTGCAACGCTTCCGGCAGATCCAGCGCGGCATCCGGTGCTTGCAGCAGCGGCAGGGTGAACTGTTGTTCGGCATCCAGCAGCCAGCCCAGCAGCGGTGCCAGGCTGTCACTGTAGCCGGCCAGGTTCAGCCAGCGGTTGCGGGCCATGTCGCTGTCACCGAGCAACAGGATGCGGCTGTGGCGGCCATTGGGCAGTACCTGCTCGCGCAGCAGGGCGCAGGGCTGTTGCCGGCAGCGCCACAGTACTTCCCAGCCGGCCGGTGGCTGGGCAAACAGGATGGGCCCGGCCAGGGCGGGGGGCGCCGGCACGCCACTCCGGGCCGGCGTGGGCGGTACGCGGGCATTGGCGAGTGCCGTCCGTGCCTGAATGCCCCAGCGTTGCCACAGTGTCGGTGGCTGGGCCTGCGCTTCCACATCCGTCAGCCAGAGCAGGCTGCCGCCCTGTTGCAGCCAGGCGTGAAGCTTGTTCCACCAGCTGGCGGGCAGGGCGGTGGCCGGGCCGGGAATGATCAGCAGGCGGGTGCCGAGCGGTATGCCCGCGACCTGTGCGGGGTCCAGTGGAAAGACCCGCAAACCGCGCAGGCGCAGGGTTTCGGCCAGGTGGCTGTAGCCGGCAGGGGTTTCGTCACTCAGGTTGCCGCAGTCCGCGCAGCGCAGCATGGCCACCGGGCCGTGATTCTGCAATTGCAGTCGCCAGAGGGCCTGCGCCAGACTGCGTTCATCCAGCGCCTGATCCAGTCGCTGTTCACGGGTGCCCTGTCGCAGCAGCAGGGTGCCGTCGGTGTGAATGGCCAGTTGCCGGGCAGTATCGGCCTCCGCCTGCGGGTCACGGAATCGTAGCTGCAACAGCGGTTGCAGGCGTTGCCAGGGCGCGAGAAAACGGCGGATCTGTGTCCGCAGGGCTTCATCCTCGCTGGCCCAGGCGGTGATTTGTACCGGTTGCTCGATGCTGGCCAGCAGCGCACGGGTGGGCGCTTGCAGGCTGAGGCGTTGTTGCCAGCTGCTGTCCCAAACCCGGCCGCTTTGGCCCAGGGCGTAACAGGCCGCCAGCCCCAGCAACAGCACCGGTAGCAGCTGGCTCAGCGTGCGCAGGCTGCCCTGACGGAGCCACGCCAGTCGCCCGATACCCAGCAGGACGAAGATCAGGGAGAAGCCGGCAAACCAGGCCAGGTCTGCCGCATGGATCAGACCGGCATTCATGCGGCGGAAATGCTCGAACAGGGAAAGCTGGAAGATGGCCGCGTCCAGGCTGGCGGCCTGCCCGCGGGCGGACCAGTCCAGGATCCAGAACAGCAACAACAACAGGAAAGCGGACAGGGCGGCCATGGCCGGGTCGCGTATCCATGCCGCCATGGCCACCGCCACGGCACTGAAGGCGGTGACCGACAGGGCGATGGCCAGCAGGCTGGGCCACATGCGGCCCACATCCACCGGCCCGGCCAGTGCCAGCCCCAGGGGCATGGCGGCGACGATGGCCAGCAACAGCAGGATGGGCAGCCACCAGCCCAGCCAGCGGGCCAGAAACCAGCCAGTCGGGCGGATGGGCCAGCCCAGAACCAGTGGCAGCAGGCCCTGGCGGTATTCCGCCACGAAGGCCCGGCCGGCCAGCATGGGCACCAGTACCATAAAGGCCAGGGTCGTGTTGAAGGCCCAGGGAACAAGGATCAGGTCACTGACACCGGGCGGCTGGGCCTGGCGTTCCAGCAGCGGGCGTACATGCTGGTAATGTTCCAGTTGCAGCAGGAAGAAAAAGGCGGTGAGCACCACGAACCCCGCCGCCAGCGCCCACAGCAGGGGTTGCCGTGCGTGGGCCCGCCAGTCGCGCAGCAACAGGGTCAGCACGGGCTTGCCTCCAGGTGTTCGCGCAGGGGCGTGTTTTCCAGTGCTTCAGTGGGCAGCTCGCACTGTATCCGACCATCCGCCAGCAGCAGTACACGCTGGCAAAGGGCCAGATCCTCCCGCAGGTGGCTGGCGAGTATCATGCCGGTGTCTCCGGTCCGGGTTTGCAGATCGTGCCGGATGGCCTCGGCCTGCAACGGGTCCAGACCGTTGGTGGGTTCATCCAGCAGCAGAACGGCGGGGGGCTGCAACAGGGCCCGTGCCAGTGAAAGGCGTTGTTGCTGCCCGCGGGAAAGCTGCCGGGGCAGGCAGTGGCGCAGGCCGGCCAGATCGAAACGCGCCAGTTGCGTCTCGACCGCCTGCCGGGCCGCATCGCCCCGCAGGCCCAGCATCCGCGCACAGAAAAGCAGCCAGTCCCGCAGGGTCATGTCCAGTGGCAGGGCCGGTTCGTCGGGCAGCAGCGCGATGCGCGTACGGGCGCTGGCATGGCGATAGATATCCTGCCCTTGTAGCCGCACCATGCCCCGGGTGGGCGGGTGGATACCGGCCAGTGTGTGCAGCAGGGTGGATTTGCCCGCGCCATTCAACCCCAGCAGGCCCAGGCGTTCTCCGGGCTGCAGGCTCAGGTGAATATCATGGAGGATGGCTTGCCGGCCCCGTTGTACATGAAGGGCCCGGGCTTCCAGCAGTACCTTGGCTGTGGGCATGGTGGTCCTGGATGTTTGGCTCAGTGGGGGCGTGTTTAGCGCCCGGCGCCGGCAAAGTCCAGTTGGCGCCACGCCTCGTATGTTACCACGGCGGCGGCGTTGGAGAGATTGAGGCTGCGGTTGCCGGCGCGCATGGGCAGGGTCAACCGTTGTGCTTCGGGCAGGCTGTCGAGAACCGGGGCCGGCAGGCCACGGGTTTCCGGGCCGAACAGCAGCGCGTCCTCCGCCTGGTACCGTGCCTCGGTGTACAACCGCCGTGCGTGGCTGCTGAAAGCATACAGGCGGTGAAAGGACGTGTGCTGGATAAAGTCCTCGAGGCTGGCATGGACCTGTACACAGGCCAGATCGTGGTAGTCCAGCCCGGCCCGGCGCACGGATTTTTCATCCAGGCTGAAGCCCAGGGGTTCGATCAGATGCAGTTGCGCGCCGGCATTGGCGGCCAGACGAATGGCATTGCCGGTATTGGGCGGGATTTCCGGCTGGTAGAAGACGATGTGAAACAAGGGCGGGAAAATCCACCAGGCAACTGTCGCCCGGTGGATTGGTCATGCACGATCTGGCGTGTCTGTCAGGCCGTCTTGCTCTTCGGCGTTTCGCTGGCCTCTTCCTTGTTGTTGCCCCGCCAGCGGTCAAGCTGATCGGTCAGGTGCATGTTGTCCAGATAGTTGTTGATGGCCTCGTTGGTCACTTCGTACAACGGGCGGCCCATGACGGCGGCGGCGGCTTTCAGCTTGTCGCGCATGCGGCGGGAAACGCGCAGGCTGGCGTCACGGGGTTCAACATTTTTCTTGGGTCGGGCCATGTCCTTCTCCATCTCATGTTGCAGTGTTAGAAAAGTATACTGGTATATAAGGCTAGAGGCCAGTCTAGTTTTGTATCCATTTGTAAACTGTGATGGCGGTCATATCCTCGCTCCCGATTTGAGCGCGGCATGACGGGGCGGTATGATGAGACAAGCTTGTGACCGAGGGCCGTCATGCAGATTTCCGCCATGCCACCAGCCGTGAACCCGTCGCCTGCCTCCCTGGGCGGTCCTGCGGCGGCACAACGGGGGGACAAGCGGGCTTCTAGCGGGGCAGCAACGGCTACGGACAGCCTGGCACTGACTCCGCGGGAACAGGCGGAAGTCCGCCGTCTGCAGGCGCGTGACCGCGAGGTGCGTGCTCATGAGCAGGCGCATCAGGCCGCGGGCGGGTCGCTGGTGTCATCGGCGGCATCCTTCAGTTATACCACCGGGCCGGATGGCAGGCGCTATGCCACTGGTGGCGAAGTGGGCGTGGACACGAGCAAGGGCCGTACGCCGGAGGAAACCCTGCGGCGGGCACAGCAGATTCGTCGCGCGGCACTGGCACCGGCTCAACCTTCCGGGCAGGATCGCGCGGTCGCCGCCCAGGCCTCGCAGATGGAGGCCCAGGCCCGTCAGGAGCTGAACGCGCAACAACGCAGTGCCGCCCAGGCCTACGGCCCGGAACGGGCCACAGGCCGCTTGCTGGATATTCGCTCATAAACCATGCATACAGACAACGAATGGGAAGCCCGCTATCAGGCAGGCACTACCGGCTGGGATCGGGGGCAGGCCTCGCCCGGGCTGTTTTACTGGCTGGATCAGGGTGTGCTCGTATCACCGGCACGGGTGCTGATACCGGGTTGCGGCAATGGCTACGAAGTGGATGAACTGGCCCGCCGGGGGTTCGAGGTGGTGGCCCTGGATATCGCCCCCACGCCGGTGAACAACCTGCGCCAGCGTCTGCGGCAACAGCACCTGCGGGCGACGGTCGAGCAGGCGGATTTGTTTGAATGGCAGGCCGATGTGCCTTTCGATGCCGTCTATGAACAAACCTGCCTCTGTGCCATCGACCCGGCACAACGCGCAGCTTACGCGGACCAGCTGTACCAATGGCTGCGTCCAGGCGGTGTGCTGCTGGCCCAGTTCATGCAGACCGGGCAGGACGGTGGCCCGCCCTTCCATTGCGCGCTGGAGGAGATGGCAACGCTGTTTCCCGCCAGCCGCTGGCAGTTGCCGGAACGGCAAGGCCCGGTAGTGGACATGGGCGAGGGCCGGCGGGAGCTGGGTCACGCCCTGGTACGCCGATGAAGATTGCGGATTTTTTCGGTTTCAATCTGGATCGTTCCCCGTTTGTGCTGGAGGATTATCTGGCCTTTGGCCGCCTGGGCCAGCGGGTGGACCGAAGTCCGGCCGTGCAACAGGCCATTGATCGGGTTGGCAGCCGGGAGCATGGCTATGTGCGCATACTGCGCCGTCGTGAGGTGCTGCGTTTGCTGGGGCCCTTGATTCGCAGCGATTTCCTGCCCTGGAACAAGTACTACTATCTGAAGGAGGTCAACACCGCCACGGAGGAAGACCGGCTCTACGGCGCGGAAGAGGCGTTTCTTGCCTTCTGCCTGGTACTGGCCACCGGTCAGAGCTGGCCGGCCTTGCAGGCAGCGCATTTTCAGCCGGGGTTGCGAGTGTTGCGCAACATGAAACCGGTGGAACGGGATCTGGCGCTGCAGGAAATCTTTCACGAATATACCGCCGAGGCGGAGCAGGCCTATCGCCAGCGCCTGGGGCTGAATCATTCGCACCGCTGGCGGCGATGGCTGGGGCGGTGGCTGGGGCGCGATGCCGGGGAATAGCCCGCCCTAGTCTGCCGGCGGGTTGGCCTGATCTGCGGCCAGCTGCCGAATGTATTCGCTTCGTGCTTCCGGGCTCATCGCATACAGCTGCTGGCGCAGCTGATCTTGCGCTTCCGGGCTGCGCCGGTTCAGTGCGCGGAACAGTATGCCGCGTTCCTGTACCGTCAGGCTGCGAGCCATTTCCCGGAACTGTGCCTGTTCCTCGGGTGGCACCCTGGGCCGGGGCGGGCGTTTGGCCAGATCATGCATGAACCGCCGCCGTTCTTCCGGGCGCATGTTGCGAAAGCGCTGGCGCAGTTCCTGGCGCTTGTGGGGCGGCAGTTGCTGAAAACGCTTGCGTGCCTGCAGCAGGCGGCGGCGTTCTTCCGGCGGCAATTGCTGGAACTGGCGGAATTTGTGCCGCAGTTTCTGTTTCTTCTCCGGTGGCAGTTGCTGCCAGCGCTTGAGTTTCTGGCGGGCCTGCTGGCGCTGTTCCGGGTTC
>WFUE01000079.1 GCA_015485125.1 Lysobacterales bacterium
GATGGAAGAGGAATGGCCTACACCTACAGTATACCGCACCGCTTCGGGCGCGCCGGGCGTGCAGTACTGGCAGCAGCGGGCCGACTATCGCATTCGGGTAAGACTCGATGACCGCAAACAGGAAATCCAGGGAGAGGAGCGCATCACATATTACAACCAATCCCCGGATACACTGCATTACCTTTGGCTGCAACTGGACAACAATCGCCTGCAACCGCGTTCCGCCGGCAATCTGGCACGCCCCGCACCGGATCTGGACGACGAGCCCAGTTACAAGGCCCTCCGTGGGCTGCTGGCCGCACAAACCTTTGACGGAAGCCTGAAGATCCAATGGGTCAAGGACGGCCAGGGCAAGCCTTTGCAGCATGTCATTGTGGATACCATGATGCGGGTGGACCTGCCGCATCCGCTCAAACCCGGTGAAAGCACGCAACTGCAATTGAAGTGGCACTACAAGATCAACGATGGCACCGTGATCCGCGCCCGTACCGGCTATGAGTACTTCAAGGAGGATGACAACTACATCTACGAGATTGCACATTGGTACCCGCGCATGGCCGTGTATAACGATGTGCGCGGCTGGCAGAACAAGAATTTCATCGGTTCCGGTGAATTCACCCTGGAATTCGGTAATTTCGATGTTGAGATCACCGTGCCCGCCGATCACGTGGTCGCGGCCACCGGCAAGCTGGTCAACGCGAATGAAGTGCTCACGGCCAAACAGCAGAAACGGCTGGAGAAGGCGCGCAAGAGCACACACCCGGTGTACATCATCAAACCCGAAGAGGCACGTGAAAACGAGAAACATCACGCCAGAAAGGAAAAAACCTGGCACTTCGTGGCGGAGAATGTGCGCGATTTTGCCTTCGCCAGTTCACGCAAGTTCATCTGGGATGCCATGGGGCACGACAGCCAGGGCAATCCGGTACTGGCCATGTCTTTCTACCCCAACGAGGCCGAGCCCCTGTGGAGCCGCTATTCCACACAGGCCATCGTCCACACCATGGAAGTGTATTCCCGCTACACCATTCCCTATCCCTGGCCGGTAGCCATTTCCGTCAATGGCCCGGTCGGTGGGATGGAATACCCCATGATCAGCTTCAACAAGCCGCGTCCGGTGGAAGACGGCACCTATTTTGGTGAGACCGTGGAAGGCAAGTGGTGGGAATACACGAAATATGGCCTGATTTCGGTGATCATCCATGAGGTAGGGCACAACTATTTCCCGATGATGATCAATTCCGATGAGCGGCAATGGACCTGGATGGACGAAGGCCTGAATACCTTTGTGCAATTTCTGGCCGAGCAGGAATGGGAGGAGGATTATCCTTCACGTCGCGGCGAGGCCCGCGATATCACCGATTACATGCTCAGCCGGCGTCAGGTGCCCATCATGACCAATTCCGAATCGCTGATGCAGTTCGGCAACAATGCCTACGCCAAGCCGGCCACGGCGCTGAACATCCTGCGTGAGACCATCCTCGGACGGGAACTGTTCGACTATGCCTTTCGCACCTATGCCATGCGTTGGCAATTTCGCCATCCGGAGCCTTCTGATTTCTTCCGTACCATGGAAGATGCCTCCGGCGTGGATCTGGACTGGTTCTGGCGTGGCTGGTTCTACAGTACCGACCATGTGGATATCGCCATCACCGGCGTGGAGGAATGGGATCTGGACACGTTGAACCCGGACACGGAAAAGGCCAAGCTGAAAAAAGAACGGGATGAAGAACCGGAAAGCCGCACTCGGCAACGCAACCGCGGCATCAAGAAACGGGTTGACCGTTTCCCTGAGCTCCAGGATTTCTACAATGAATATGATGAACTGGATGTGACCGCTTCCGACCGCAAAGAGTACAAGGAAACCCTGCAAGAACTGGATGACTGGGAAAAGAAACTACTAAAGACAGAACAGCGGTTTTTCGTGTTGGAATTCGAGAACCGAGGCGGGCTGGTCATGCCTGTTATCCTGCGTCTGACCTGGGACAATGGCCAGCAGGAGGAAATGACCTTGCCGGCAGAAATCTGGCGTTACAATCCAAGGAAAGTTCGCAAATTACTGGTATCGAAAAATGAACTTGTCAAGGTGGAAGTTGACCCATATAAGGAAACCGCAGACGCAAACATGGAGAACAATCAGTGGCCACCACGCATCATCAAGAGTCGATTCCAGCTTCACAAGGAAAAGCGCCCGGACAACCCCATGCAGCAGGCCCGCGAGGAAAAACACGAGAACCGCGATTCGAATTGAATAGGCTCTGGCTGCTGTTGCTTCTATGGCTGGCACAAACGGTAGCGGCTCATCCCTATCACACCAGTACGCTGGAAATGAGTCTCGATGCCGATGGCCATGTGCTTCAACTCTCATTGCGCATGCTACCGGAGGATGTGGAACAAATTGCCAGCGAACGTGCTGGCAAGCCGCTGACCCTGCGAGAGGAAAAACAGGTGCTGGAGCACATGCGCAAATATATCACCCGCTACCTGCAACTGCGCCAGCATGGCCAGCCACTACAGCTTGAAGGCTGGAGCATGGAATGGGTGCCTCAACAGGTACTGTTCTTCTTTCAAGCCCCCATTCACCATATCGACGACCGTCTGACATTGACCAACCGCCTGTTGCTGGACATTCATCCAGACGGTCTGAACATCGTCGTCAAGTTGCTGGACAACGGTGAACGAGAAAGCCTGCTGTTGAATCTGCGTGAAACCCGCCTGCTGGTAAAAGTGGAACAGTTACGCAGGGAGGGGTGATCGTTCAACTGGTTTTCTTGGAAGGCACATGACTGGATATGCAAGTTCACTCAACTCAAACTCGCCATGCGCAACATTACTTTACATAATATACATTATGCAGAATACTGAATTATAAAACAACCCGCGCATGCCCGGGCCTCCTGTCGGGCATGCGCGAGAAACCCGTTCAGACCATCAGGCCAGACAGGATGGACCCCGTATAGTCAGGGAACACGGATTGCAAGTCCACAGGCTGCATGCGCGCCTCAATGA
>WFUE01000080.1 GCA_015485125.1 Lysobacterales bacterium
GTCTGCCGCCCAGTTCGCCACGGCGGCAGACCTTGTCCAGCTCGTCGATGAAGACGATGCCGTTCTGTTCCGCGTTCTGCACCGCCTGCTGGCGGATTTCTTCTTCATTGATGAGCTTGGCGGCTTCTTCTTCCACCAGCACCGGGCGGGCATCGCGGATTTTCATCTTGCGGCTCTGGCTCTTGTGCTGGCCCAGGTTCTGGAACATGCTCTGCAACTGGGCGGTCATTTCCTCCATCCCCGGCGGGGCCATGATTTCCACCCCCACCTGGCTGGCGATTTCCACCTCGATTTCCCGCTCCTCCAGCTGGCCGTCCCGCAGCATGCGCAGGAATTTCTGCCGTGTTTCGCTGTCCGCCGGTTCGGGCACATGATTGAAACCCATGGGCTGGCTGGGCAGGAGATAGTCGAGGATGCGCTGCTCGGCGGCCTCCTCGGCCCGTACCTTCACCTTCTCCATGGCCTGCTCGCGGGTGAGCTTGACCGAGACATCCACCAGATCGCGGATGATGGATTCCACATCCTTGCCCACATAGCCCACTTCGGTGAACTTGGTGGCTTCCACCTTGATGAACGGGGCCCGGGCCAGGGCGGCCAACCGGCGGGCGATTTCGGTCTTGCCCACGCCGGTGGGGCCGATCATGAGGATGTTCTTGGGGGTGATTTCATCCCGCAGCGGGGCTTCCACCTGCATCCGCCGCCAGCGGTTGCGCAGGGCGATGGCCACGGCGCGCTTGGCGTCGTTCTGGCCGATGATGTGCTTGTCGAGTTCCTGCACGATTTCTCGCGGGGTCATCTGGGTCATGAAGGCTGCACTCCTGGAAGAAACGGTGGCTACAGTTCCAGCGTTTCCACCGTGATGTTGTGATTGGTGTAGATGCAGATCTCGCCGGCGATCTTCAGCGCCCGTTCGGCCACTTCCCGCGCGCTCATGGGCTGGTCGGCCAGGGCGCGGGCCGCCGCCAGGGCGAAGGGCCCGCCGGAGCCGATGGCGATCAGGCCGTTTTCCGGCTCCACCACATCGCCAGTGCCGGAAATCAGCAGGGAGGTTTCCGCATCGGCCACCGCCAGCATGGCCTCCAGCTTGCCCAGCGAGCGCTCGGTGCGCCAGGCCTTGGCCAACTCCACCGCCGCGCGGGTCAGGTGGCCGCTGTGCTTGTCCAGCTTGGCCTCGAACAGTTCAAAGAGGGTGAAGGCATCGGCGGTGGCACCGGCGAAACCGGCGAGAATCCGGTCACGATAGAGCCGGCGCACCTTGCGGGCATTGGATTTCATCACCGTATTGCCGAGGGTGACCTGACCGTCGCCGGCCATGACCACCTGCTTGTCCCGCCGCACGGAGACGATGGTGGTGGCGTGAAAATTTTCCATGGAAAAAGCCTGTCGGGGTTGGAATAGCTCAGTTGGGGCCACCCGCCCTGTTTTTCAAGGGCGGGCGTTCTTCCGCTTTCCGTTATTTTTTCAGCAGGCCATTCAGTGCCAGCAGATCTTTCTCGGCCAGCACGCCGGCGGCGCGCTTGAGGCTGACCATGGCCAGAATCAGGCTGTGACGGGCGCGGGAGTAGTTGCCTTCCGCCGCGTACAGGTTACGCTGGGAGAGCAGCACATCGACGATGGTGCGGGTGCCCACTTCGAAACCGGCCTGGGTGGCTTCCAGCGCGCTGCGGGCGGAAATCAGTGCCTGCTTGCGCGCCTTGACCTCTTCCGCGCCGGCCAGATAGCCGCGCCAGGCATTGCGGACATTGCGCAGCACCTGCCGGCGGGCGGCATCCTGCTGCTGCTGGGCCGATTCATAGTTGGCCGCCGCCTGCCGCACGCTGGAGGAAATGCGCAAGCCGGTAAACAGCGTCACGCTCACATTCAGCCCCCAGCTGGAGGAAGTGGTGGTAAAGGCGAAGGGCCCGACCAGACCACGATCGGCATCAAAAAAGCTGTAGTTGTTGTTGGTGTTCTCGCCATAGCTGGCCGTCAGCCGCAACACCGGCAGGCGCTGGGCGCGGGCACGGTCCAAGCCCAGTTCGGCCACTTCTTCCTGCAATCGTACCAGGGCCAGGTCCGGGCTGCGATCCACGGCCAGTTGCTCCCAGGCAGCCATGTTGTCGGGCTGGGGCTTGTC
Source organism: Lysobacterales bacterium (assembly GCA_015485125.1). Lineage (GTDB taxonomy): Bacteria > Pseudomonadota > Gammaproteobacteria > Xanthomonadales > S139-57 > S139-57. The sequence goes on from WFUE01000080.1 coordinate 2,117, forward strand.
CAGCGGCAGCTCGTCCAGCAACGGCTCCAGGCGCTGGTAGCTCTTGCCGGTGATCTCGGTCAACGCCTCCCAGGCATCATCCAGCGCGTTGGCGGCGAGAATGGTGGCGGCGCGGGCGCCGTCGTAGCTGGCTCGGGCTTCATGCACATCGGTGATGGCCGCCAACCCCACTTCAAAGCGCTGCTGGGCCTGCTCCATCTGCCGTTCGATGGCCTTTTCCTCCGCCTTGCGGAAGCGCAGGTCCTCGGTGGCGTTCAATACGGTGAAATAGGCCTGCGCCACCCGCACGAGAAAATCCTGATAGGCCTGCTGGTACTGGGCCTCGGCCTGGGCGGCCTGTTTTTTGGCCTGGCTGTAGCCCAGGTAGTTGTCGTGACTGTACAGGGTTTCGTTCAGGGAAATGTTCCAGAACTTGATATCCGTGTCCGGGTAATCCAGTTTCTGCCCAAGAAAATTCGCCTCGGTTGTGCCCCGGTTCAGGTTGTAACTGGCGGTCACCTGCGGCAAAAAGTTGGCATAGGCCTGGGCCCTGGCTTCCTGGCCGGCGTGCATTTGCGCTTCCGCCGCCTTGAGCGTGGGGTCGGACTGTTGCGCCTGCCGCAGCACATCACTCAGATCGGCCGCCTGCACGGATACCGTGCCCAGGGCCAGCAGTGCAACGAATGTGGTGGTACGCATGACTTACTCCTCTAGACGAAAGGTGTCGGGTTTTCCCGCCCCCACCAACCAGTCCAGGTCGGTTTCAAACAGAAATTCGGCCTGCCAGGCCTGCTCGCCGGTGCGGGTGATCCGCTCGGCTTCCATCACCGGGTGGTCGCCCTGAATGACGAACATCCGCCCTTCGGGCTTCAGGGCCCGCTTGAAGTGTTCGGGAATCTGCCACACGGCGCCGGTAACCACAATGACATCGAACAATCGGCCCAGTTCCAGCCCCTGCATGGCATCGGCATGGATCAGTTCCACGCCCTCGATGCCCGCTTCGCGCAGCTTTCTTTGCGCGCGTTGATACAGGCTTTCGTGGATTTCCACCGAAGTGACCACCCCGCCCAGCGCGTGCAGGCAGGCGGTGATGAAGCTGCTGCCGGTACCGATTTCCAGTACGGTTTCACCGGGTTGCAGTTCCAGTGCCTGCAACATGCGCGCCTCGATCAGGGGCTTCATCATCTTCTGCCCCTCCGGCAGGGGGATTTCCAGATCCGCCAGCGCCAGCTTGCGATAACGGGCCGGAACGAAATCTTCCCGGTGGATTTTCTCCAACAGTTCCAATACCCTTGGTTCGAAGACTTCCCAGGGACGGACCTGCTGTTCCACCATGTTGTGGCGTGCTTGTTCAAAATTCATGGACATGATGACAACCCCGTTTGCTCGGATAGACTGGTGGGCGCAGCGTAAGCAGTTTGTGCTTGTGTAGCAAGCCTAACCCGAATAAAACCTTAGATTGCGTGCCGGAAGTCATTTTTCAACCCCGGCCGGAGAGCTTGAACCAATGAATGCCATACCCGAAGACCTGAAAGACAAGACCCGCAAGCTGAGCGAGGAAGTGACCCGCCCGCTCCCTGCCTCCCGCCGCATTTATGTGACCGGCAGCCGCCCGGATATTCGCGTGCCCATGCGCGAAATCGAACAAAGCCCCACACCCAGTGCCATGGGCGCGGAGCAAAACCCGGCCATCACCGTCTATGACACCTCCGGCCCCTACACCGACCCGGAAGTGCACATCAATCTGTTGCAGGGCCTGCCACCGCTGCGCGCGGGCTGGATTGCGGAAAGAGGCGATACCGAAGCCCTGCCCGACCTGAGCTCCGAATATGGCCGCCAGCGGGAACAGGACCCGGCCACCGCCGGCTTGCGCTTCCAGCGTCAGCGCAAGCCGTTGCGCGCACGCGGCGGGCAGAATGTGACCCAGATGCACTATGCCCGTCGTGGCATCATCACCCCGGAGATGGAGTTCATCGCCATTCGCGAGAATCGCCGCCTGGAGGCACTGGCCGATGCCGGCCTGCTGCAGCAACATCCGGGTGAAGCCTTTGGCGCGCAGATTCCCCCTCGGGTCACGCCAGAGTTTGTTCGTGACGAGGTGGCCCGTGGCCGCGCCATCATCCCGGCCAATATCAACCACCCGGAGTTGGAGCCGATGATCATTGGTCGCAACTTCCTGGTGAAGATCAACGCCAACATCGGCAATTCCGCCGTCACCAGCTCCATCGGCGAGGAAGTGGAAAAAATGGTCTGGGCCATCCGCTGGGGCGCGGACACGGTGATGGACCTTTCCACCGGCAAGCACATTCACGAAACCCGCGAATGGATCCTGCGCAACTCGCCGGTGCCCATCGGCACGGTGCCCATTTACCAGGCGCTGGAGAAGGTCAACGGCAAGGCCGAGGAACTGACCTGGGAGATCTTCCGCGACACGCTGATCGAACAGGCTGAACAGGGCGTGGACTATTTCACCATCCACGCCGGTGTGCGCCTGCCCTTCATTCCGCTGACGGCCAAGCGGGTCACCGGCATTGTCTCCCGTGGCGGCTCCATCATGGCCAAGTGGTGCCTGGCCCATCACCAGGAAAGCTTCCTCTACACCCATTTCGAGGAAATCTGCGAGATCATGAAGGCCTACGATGTGTCCTTCAGCCTCGGTGACGGCCTGCGCCCCGGTTCCATTGCCGACGCCAACGACGAAGCCCAGTTTGCCGAGCTGGAAACCCTGGGCGAACTGACCCGGCTGGCCTGGAGGCACGATGTGCAGGTGATGATTGAAGGCCCGGGCCATGTGCCCATGCAGAAGATCCGCGAGAACATGACCAAGGAGCTGGGCGCCTGCCATGAAGCACCTTTCTACACCCTGGGCCCGCTGACCACCGATATCGCCCCCGGCTACGACCACATCACTTCCGCCATCGGCGCGGCCATGATCGGCTGGTATGGCACCGCCATGCTCTGCTATGTCACCCCCAAGGAGCATTTGGGCCTGCCCAACAAGGACGATGTGCGCGAAGGCATCATCACCTACAAGCTGGCTGCCCACGCCGCCGATCTGGCCAAGGGTCACCCCGGCGCGCAGGTGCGGGACAACGCACTTTCCAAGGCCCGTTTCGAGTTTCGCTGGGAAGACCAGTTCAACCTCTCGCTGGACCCGGAAAAGGCCACGGAATTCCACGACGAAACCCTGCCCAAGCAGGCGCACAAGCAGGCACACTTCTGCTCCATGTGCGGCCCGCACTTCTGTTCGATGAAAATCACCCAGGAGGTGCGCGACTATGCCGAGGAGCAGGGCGAGGAAGCGGTGAAGAAGGGCATGGAGGAGATGGCCGACAAGTTCCGCAAGGAAGGCGCCGATCTCTACCGCAAGGTTTGATGCCACGGGCCTTGGCCCGTTGATCCACACAAGCCTTGTCAGTTTTCCGCCCGCGCCCGGGTCTGGTAGGCATGAACAAGAAACAGCGCTATGAGCAACTGGTGCGGGATTACGGAGCGGATATGTACCGCGTGGCTCTGTGGCTCTCCCGCGATCCGGCCATCGCCGACGACGTGGTGCAGGAAGCCTACGCCCGTGCCTGGAAAGCCATCGACAAGCTCAAGGACATCCATGCGGCCAAGTCCTGGCTGCTGACCATCGTCCGCCGCGAACATGCCCGCCTGTATGAGCGCAAGCGGCTGGAAACAGTGGACATGGACGATGTCATTCTCGAGGCACCGGAAGATGCCGACCCTGCCCGGCGCGATACCCTGCGTGCCCTGCGTCAAGCCATCAGCCAACTGGATGACAAATATCGTCTGCCATTGGTGATGCAGGTTTTTGGTGGCTACAGCTGCCAGGAAATTGCCGAGGAGCTGGATTGCTCCACCAGTGCGGTCATGACCCAGCTGTTTCGTGCCCGTCAAAAACTGAAAGTGGCCCTGACGGATGATTCCGACAACGGGCAAGGAGTGGTCCATGAACTCTACTGAACTCAAGCGCGCTCTGCTGGCCGATCCCACACATCTCGACCCTGAGCAAATCCGCGCACTGGAGCAGGACGTCGATCTCCGCCGGTATTTCAACGATGCACTTGAGCTGGATGGCTGGATTCATCAGGCCATGGAAGTTCCAGTACCGGACGATCTGGAAGAACGGTTACAGACACTCAACTGTGGTCAGGCGGCCAATGAAGTGCCAAAAGCCCGCTTGTCCTGGCTCAAGGGCGGTGCACTGGCTGCCAGCCTGGCGCTGGCCGTGGTGGGTTATCAGTGGTTCGGCCATGGTTCCCTGCCCGAGGAAATCATCGCCCACATTCAGCATGAACCCGCTTCCCTGATGTCCGACAATCCGGTTGATATGCGCGATCTCAAGGCCCTGTTGGCCGATTACGACATTCGGCTGAAAGCGCCGCTGGGCAAGGTCACCTATCTCACCCGTTGCCGTGTACAGGGCCGTTCCGGCATCCACATGGTACTGGATACCCCTCAGGGGCGTGTTACCGTGTTTCTGGTGCCTGACATGCAATTGGACGAGATGACCGAAATTCACGGTGACGGACTGGAAGGTTATGCGCTTGGTCTGCAAAATCGCTTTGCCATGGCCATCATCGGCCAGACCGGGCAACCATTGATGCAGGTGGAAAGGCTGGTTCGGGATGCATTGGCCATGCAACGCAAGGCCTGAGTAGCCACGGCAACCGCCTGAAACAAAAAAACCCCGGCCAGTGGGCCGGGGTTTTTTTGTGGGCCCTCCCCCCGCAGGGTTCAGACCACAGGGTGAAGCCGGATCAGAATTCGTAGCGAATCCGTCCGTACCAGAAGGCACCGTTGAAACCGAAGGGCGCGTACTGGCTGTACTTGTTACCCAGGATGGTGCCGGTATCGAAGCCCAGGTTGTTCACCTCTTCCGTGGTGGCACCCTTGTTGTCGAATACATTGTTCACGCCCACGATGAAGCTGAGGGAATCACTGAAGTTGTATTCGCCCTCGAAGTCCACGATGAACTCGCTGGGGAAGATGGCATCGGTACCAAACACATCGTACTCGAAGCTGTCATACCATTCGCCGTAGTAGCTGATCCGTCCCAGAATGCGGAACTGGTCCATACGGTGGTTGGCGGTCAGCGTCCAGCGGGTATCCGGGGTGGTTTCCTCGATCTGGCGGATACGGGCCGGGCCGATGGTCTCCGGGTTGTACTTGGTCACTTCTGTGGAAGTGTAGTTGAACGCCAGATTCCAGGTGGTGGTTCCGCCGGCCCAGTCGGTGCTGGTGGTGGCCACGATATCCACACCTTCGGTATTGGTGTCGAAGTCGTTGGTGAAGAAGCGGAACTGGGTCAGGTCACCCGCACCGGGCACGCCGGCATCGATCAGTTCCTGAATCTGCTCCGGAGTCAGACGCACTTCGGAAGACAGGTTCAAGCGACCGGTCACATCGATATTGAAGTAATCCACGGTCACATCCACTTCACCCACCGAGAAGAAGGCACCCAACGCCAGGTTGGTGGACTCTTCCGGGCCCAGCGGCTTGCCGCCATTGGCCAGCGCCACCGGGTTGGTAGGCGGAATGGTGCCGTTGTTCACCAGCACGCCACCGGTCAGTTCGGTAGAGGTGTTGGAGGCATTGGCCTGTCCCGGTGTGGGCGCCTTGAAGCCCGTGCTGTAGGTGGCCCGCACACCGAACTCGTCGGTGATGTGGTAGTTCAGGCCCAGCTTGTAGTTGGTGGTGGTACCGAAGTCTTCGAAGTCCTCGAAGCGCAGTGCAGCTTGCACCAGCAGGTCATCGGAGGCCTGCCACTCGGTATCCACATACAGGGCGTAGTTGGAACGGTCCCAGGTGCCGGAGGTCAACGCCGGGAAACCGGGGAAACCATTGGAGGAAGTGCTGAAGCCCTGGTCAGCCAGCGGGCCCGCAGTATAGGACTCTACCTGACCGGGGGTAATGGTGAACTCCTCGGTACGGTGCTCGGCACCAAAGGCCAGGTTCACGTTGTCGGTCAGCGGATAGTTGAAGTCCAGGTTGAAGTTCAGGTCGGACTGGGTGTAGGCACCCGGATCGAAATCACGCGGGGTGTTCGGTCCGTAGGAGGCGTTCACCGTATTGTTGATGAAGAAGTCCACCTTGTTCTTGCCGTAGTACATGCTGGCATCCCAGGCCAGACCGTTCTCCAGCTCGCCGCGCAAACCGGCCAGGAAGGAGACATCGGCATAGTCACCACCGAAGCGCGGGGTGAAGCCGCCGGGGATCAGTTCCTGGAAGGTGAAGCAATTCGGGTCATCCAGCACTTGCTGGAAAGCCACCGGGTCCGGGGTCACGCCATTCATGACAATGACCGGGCAGCCGACACCGTCGTCCGGGGTCAGGTCACCCACCAGCAGGGTCTGGCCGCCATCGTTGGAATACACACCACCGCGATTGGTGGGGTTGCGGTAGAAGAAGCCGCCGTCCACGGTCTTGGAGTTGTAGTTGCCATGACCGTACAGTTCCACATCATCGGACAGCTGGATGCCATAGTTGGCCCAGAACTTGAGATCATTGTCGACGATGGGCGTTCCCCAGATCTGCGCATGGGGTTGCGGCACACCTTGATAACCTGCGTCGATCAGGGCCTGGGCATCTGCACGCTGCACAGCACGATCCGTCGGATCCTGATTGCCGTATTCCAGGGTCAGGTTGAGGAAGCCATCCTCGCCCAGCGGCAGGCCGATATTGCCGGCAAAGGTGTAGGTCTGGCCGTCTCCGGCACTATACTGGCCATAGCGTACCTCAGCGGCGCCACCTTCGTTGGCATCGTTGAGCACGAAGTTCATCACACCGGCAATGGCGTCGGAACCGTACTGGGCGGCAGCACCGTCACGCAGCACTTCCAGGTTTTTCAGCGCCATGCCGGGGATGGCGGAGATGTCCGGCCCCTGGGAGCCGTTGGAGATGCCATTACCCAGCCAGGTAATGACCGCGGCGCGATGACGGCGCTTGCCATTGACCAGCACCAAGGTGTGGTCCGGAGCCAGGCCACGCAGGTTGGCCGGGCGCACGATGGTGGCCGCGTCGGAGATGGGCTGGGCGTTCACATTGTAGGAAGGCACGGCATTGCGCACCAGATCGTTCAGGTCGGTACCGCCCTGGTTGACGATTTCACTGGCGGGAATTACATCCACAGGTGCCGGCGACTCCATCACGGAACGCGGCTTGCCGCGGGTACCCACAGAGACGACTTCTTCCACCTCTTTTTCATCGGTGGCGCCGTCGGCGGCGAATGCCTGTGAGCTGAAGCCCACGGACAACGGGATCAACAGGCTGCAAAGCACTGTCAACTTCTTCTTTTCAAATAGCTTCATGGCTACTCCCTGGTCTGTCGTGTTGTTGGTTGTTGAATAAAATCGGTTCAGGCTTCCTGCATGGCCAATCATCCCTGGGCCCACTCCTCCTGGTCAGCCATCACTGCATGGAAGCGATGCGCTTGAGTTCGGAATCCACATAGGCCATCCATTGCTTGGCCACCTTGCGCGAACGCTTGTCCTCGGCCGCCTTGGCAAAGGCCTTGCGGGCCTCACTCAGGCGATTCTGGTTGAACAGCGTCATTCCCAGCATGATGTAGGCCGTATCGGTACGCTTGAGCTTGCCCAGCTTCAGTGCCTTCTGAATAGCCTCGCTGGCTTCCTTGTCACGATCCAGATTCATGTAGGCCTGGCCCAATCGCAGATACAACTCGCCTTCCTGGGCCATTTTTGCCGCTTTTTTCAGTGGCGGAATGGCCTTTTCATCTTCACGCGCAAGGTACCACGCCTGCGAAAGCATCTTCAAATTGCGCACATTGGCATCTACACGCTTCTTCTGGTTCATTTCCTTCTCAAGCAGCACGGCCGCCTTGTAGGGCACGCCATGGAGCATATAAAGACTGGCCAGATTGGTAATCTGCGTCTTGGAAGTCAAAAGCCCCTTTTCATACAGAGCCTCCATAATGCCCAGCTGCTTCATGCTCTCGCCCAGCTCGCTGTAGACGCCGGCCATGGTACGCAGATAGGTATCCTTGGGGTACAGCGCCATCAGCTCCTGCAGGATCTTCAGCATGGAACGGTAGTCGTTCTTCTTCTGATAGATCACCTGCAACAGCAGCAACCAGTTTTCCTTGGGCTTCTTGCCCAGGGCACGCGTCATTTCCACCGCCTTGTTGATGGGGCCCAGTGCCTTGTCGAACTGATCGAGCTGAAAATAGGCCTGACCCAGCAGCATGTAGACATCCGCCGCCGGTTTTTCCAGGCTGGCCATCAATCGCTGTATGGACTTGAGTGCCTTCTTGTAATCACCGGTGATGAAATACAGCTGGGCGATGGTCTTCAGCGTGCTTTGCTGCAAGGCTTCGGGAATTTCCGGCTGCTTCAGTACCTTTTCGTAAGCCTGTATGGCCTGTGGATATTTCTCCTGCAGGTAATAGAGATAGGCTTGCAGGTTCCAGGTCTGCGCCCGTTCGTAAGGACTCAGGCTCTTGCCCTTCTTGCCGGCACGAATCTTCTCCACGGCGGCGAGTGCGCCGGCATAGTCCTTGGCCTCCAGCATGGCCTGTGCCTTTTGCAGTGCTTCATAGACATGCTGCCGCATGGCTACCGTGGCCTTGGTCTTTTCCTTTTTCTTGCCTTCGGCTGCCGTGGCTGGTGCGATCAGCCAGCCAGCCAGCAGCGCCACCGCGAGCATACGGACAAAACCGGTTTGTAGAATACGCATCGGCTCAATCCTCCAATTCAAACTTGAAGCGGTTGCGCACACCCGGCACTTCCACAGCCTTGCCATCCACCACGCGCGGCTTGTACTTGAACTTCTTGGCCGCGGCAATGGCCGCCTTGTGGAAAATCCGGCTCTTGGGCTCGGAATCGATCACCACCACATCCTTCACCGTACCCCGGGTGGTCACGGTGTATTCCACCAGCACCCATCCTTCGATACCACGCTCTGCGGCTCTTGCCGGGTACATGGGGGCTACCTTGACAATGGGCAGGTAATCGCCCTCACCCACGCCCAGGTTGAAACCACCGGCTGAGAGATCGATATCCGTGGATACCGGCGCGGCCTGTACCGCAACTTTTTCCACCGTCGGTTCGGCTTCATCCAGATCCGGCGCCGGTGGTTCTGGCGGCGGTGTCTGCGGAGCGGGCGGTTTCTCTGGCTTGTCGCTCTTGCGCTGCAGGGTCTCCTGCGGCTTGACGCGTACAAAATCCAGCGTGGCACCCGCTACATCCTCTTCCAGGGAACGATCTGCCGTCACGATGAGGTAATTCATCAACCAGAGCAGAAAGAGCGTCACCAACGTGCCCAGCAATACGCCGAGCACGCCCCGCAACACCGGCGGCATTCCGCCGCGGGCAAGGTCATCAATTTCGTAGTCGCAGGCGGCCATGGATTATTTCTCGGCTGCCAGGGCCACATTGTAGACGCCCGCCTGCCGGGCGGCATCCATCACCGTGACCAGTGTCTTGTTGTTGGAAAGCTCGTCGGCCTGAATCACCACCGAGCCTTGCGGGTTCTCGGCATGCAATCGTTCGATGTTGGCACGCACGGAACGTGGATCGACCGCGCGACCATCGATCCAGATCTCATTGTCCGCGGTAATGGCAATGAGGATATTGGCCTTGTCCTTCTTGACCGCAGTGGGCGCATCCGGGCGGTTGACATCGATACCGGCTTCCTTGACGAAGGTGGCCGTAACGATGAAGAAGATCAACATGATGAACACCACATCCAGCATGGGGGTGATGTCGATGTTGGATTCCTCTTCCTGCATGGATGACTTGCCTAAAAATTGACGCATTGTTTCTTCTCCCGCTTGTCAAGCGTAGTCTTCGTCACTGGTCAGCAGATGTTCTGCCAGCAGTGCCCGTTCATTCTGAGCCTTCTTCTGCAGGTAGGCGCTCATGGCCACGCCGGACAGGGCCGCGACCATGCCGGCCATGGTCGGAACCGTGGCCATGGAGACCCCCGCCGCCATGGAACGCGGATTGCTGGAGCCGACCAGCGCCATCACTTCGAACACCTTGACCATGCCGGTCACTGTGCCCAGCAGGCCCAGCAGTGGCGCAAGCGCCACGCAGGTCTGGATCAGCGCCATGTTCTTTTCAAGGCCCTGGGAAACCACCGAGATGATTCGTTCACGAATCTGGTGTGCAGACCAGGATTCATGATCCTTGCGGTTTTTCCACAACTCCAGCGCCCGCTGCACAGCACGGCGATGATTGCTGCGCAGGTAGAACAGACGCTCGAAAATCAGTGACCACATGACCAGGGTCAGCAGGGCGATGGCCAGCAGCACATCGCCCCCCAGCTCAAGAAAGTCCCGGATGGATTCCAGCGCAGGTATGTAGTAATACAGCTGTTCCATCATCGGAACCTCAGCAACCCTTGCCGGCTTGCTTTTCCGCCTGCTCGGCCACCATGCCCACGGCCTGCTCCTCCAGAATCTGGGTCAGCACCTTGGCACGACTGGTCATCAGGGTGTGCAGGAAGACGGTGGGAATGGCCACCACCAGACCTTCCACCGTGGTCATCAGCGCCTGGGAGATACCACCGGCCATCATCTGCGGATCACCGGTACCGAACAGGGTGATCTGCTGGAAGGTGATGATCATGCCGGTCACCGTTCCCAGCAGACCCATCAGCGGAGCGATGACCGCGATGATCTTCATGAACATCAGGCCGGACTGGAATTTGGGCACTTCCTTCATCACCGCCTCACCCAGACGCAATTCCAGCGCTTCCACGTTATCGTCCTTGTTCTCGGCGTAGACCTTGAGCACACGGCCCAACGGGTTGTTGCCCGGCTGGTCCGGCCGCTTGACCTGGGCGCGAATCTTGGCACCCACAATGGTCAGCCAGATCAAACGGTAGGCGGCAAACAGCAGGGCGATGGCACCCAGAGCCAGCACGATGTAGCCGACGATGCCACCCTGATCCAGACGCTCTTCCAGGCTGGGCGCCTTCACCAGCAGGGACAGCAACTGGCCACGGGAAGGATCCAGACCGAAGGCGGTGTAACCGGATTTCAGGTTTTCCAGCTTCTCCACTTTTTCCAGATAGCGGCCCTGCGGCTGGCGGGCCAGCTCGGACAGACGACCGGTATCCGGGTTGTAGTTCAGATACTTGCCACCGGAAATGGCGTTGAACACACCCACGCGCACCACGGGACGCTGCACATC
>WFUE01000081.1 GCA_015485125.1 Lysobacterales bacterium
CCACCAGGCTGAACCCAACCCCGCCAGCCCGCCTACCAGCGCCCCCATCATGAAGCTGTGCCCCAGCAAGGCCGCATCCACCACCGCGCCGGCGCCGGCCCCTGCTGCCGCGGCCGCCGAATAAAGCTGGCCACGGTTCAGGCCCCAGAGCTTCCATTCCGTGGCGTCCAGCAACTCACCCGGCCAGCGCAGCGCCTCGCCCTCCACGGCTGTCTGCCGAAAACGGAACAGGGCCAACAACTGCTGGAATACCCGTTGCTCCGCTGCCACCAGTTGCTGGCGATAACGTGCCTGCACCATGGGTCGCAGGGTTTCGGCCAGGTCTCGATCCACGGCCTGCTGGCAGTGGCGCAGCGCCGTGGCTTCACCCAACCACCGGGCCAGCAGGCGCGCTGCCTGTTGCTGCGCATCCTGCGCCTCCAGCAGCAAGGCCTCGGCAATGGCCTTGAGCGTAGCCTCCCACTCAGGTTGCAACAGGGCAAAGGTCTGCAATAACCGCGCCTGGGCATCCAGCTGTGGCTCCATGGGGTTGAAGCGCTGCACCACGCGGAAATACTGTTGCAGGGCCTGTTGCCAGGCCTGCACATGGGCATCCCCGTCGATGGGATTGATCAGCCCCATGCTGGGCTGGCCGGACCAGCGCAGAATCTCCATTTCCGCTTCATATTCCGGGCTGTAGGGCACGGAACCATCCACCACATAGAGGATGGCCGCGCCTTCCACCAGCGGGCGCAGCAAAGCCGTTTCATCCGGAAAGCGCCGCTGGCAGCCCGGGTCATCCACAAAACGGGCCACGATTTCCGCCCGCCGGTGGGCACCGCTTTCCTGCTGCTTGAGCCAGGCCAGTACGGCATGGGGGCGCTGAAAACCCGGTGTATCCACCAGACAATAGTGCCCGCCCGCATTTTCATAACGGTAGGACGCCGCCTCTGTGGTGGTGCCCGATTGCTGCGCGATGGCGATGCTGTCATCCCGCGCCAGCGTGGCCACAATGGAGGATTTGCCCTTGTTGGGGTGGCCCACCACGGCAAAGCAGGGTTCATGCTGCGGTTTCATGGCCATTGCAACACCTGCCAGCCGGGCAAACCGGCCACAAAGCGCCGCCATTCCTGCCAATGGGCGGTGCGAGGCTTATGCAGCTGGCTTCCTTCCCACGCCAAAGGCAATATCAACCCGTTCCCGCTCCTGAGCCGGTCGGCCAGTTCCGCCAGCGGCGGCTCCCAGGCACGCACCACGACCACCAGCGGTTGTACCGATTCACCGGCCCAGTCCTGAAAGGCGACTGGGGGGCTGGGCAGTTGTTCAACCACATCGGCTGGCAACCAGGCCGCATCCAACCACAGGGCATCGGCCGGCCACTGATCCGTCGTGGCACCCAGGTCGGGATCAGATCCGGCTGGCATGTCGGTGATTGCCGGTTCCGGTGCCTGCAACCGTCGCAACCGCCAGGCCGCGTACAGCAGCAACAAAAAACGCGGCAACAACACATAGAAAAGCTGCGCGGCCAGCACAAAGGCCCACCAGCGGGAGAACGGCGCCTGCGGATCGGGCAGTGCCAGCCGGTTGCCCTGCGTCTGCGCCAGCAGGTCCAGGCTGGGCTGGGCCGCCTCCCAGAAAGACCAGGGCCAGGCCAGCGCCCGCAGTACGGGTGCCAGATCCTGTGCATCCAGCAAGGTGCTGCGCCAGACGAAATGCAGATCGGTGAACAACAGCAGCAGCCAGAGGGCCAACACCGCACCCAGGCTGAAACCCAGCATCCACCATTGCCCGTTCAGCAGCAGCCACCAGAAACCGCCGCCCTGCAAACGATACTGACGCAACTGCAGTTTCCAGTTTGCCGGCAACAAGGGCAGATGCTGCCAACCGGCCGGTGGAATCCAGCTCTGCTTGCGCAACAGCGCCAGCAAGGTCAGCAACAGGGTGAACACCGGCAAGCCCACCAGCCAGAGCAACACGGCCAGCAGATTGACCTGCCCGCTGTGGTCACCAGCCAGCAGCGGCCAGCTGAGCAGACAGCCGGCACCCAGCCCCAACAGCATCATGCCGGGTTGTATCCAGGATTCGCGTGTCAGTGTGGAGTGATTCAAGCCGGGGATTGTGAAGTTTTAGTAGCCGTTCATCGTAGCACGATCTTTTGAGCGGCTCGTTTTGGGCGGCTTGTTTTCCGTATTTCCGCGTTGTGGGAACCCTGCCCGCCCGGTCACGCACGCAATGCATGTTCCCGGCTCATTCTTCGGCAATGTCTTGATCTTCAAAGAAAAAGCGTGCCCCAGGCACCAAGGTAAACCACAATGACCCAAAGGCTGGCAACCTGATCCGAGAACGCACTCATCAGGCCATTCAATGATTAAGATCTGTTTTCCTATTCATGATGGTTCTACTGGCACAGTGAACAATCACGGCACGACTTGTCTATTTTCCACACTGCCCACGATGATACGACATGGATGGTAGAGTCCAGATAGCAACCGACAGAACCAGCGACCAATGGCCGTATACATTCCAGAATTTTATACGTCACTGCATTGCAGCAGGTCGTCATTTATCTGCAACCAGCGTTTATATACCTTTCGTCAGAACGGCTCAAACCCGTCGACAAACACCGCATCCGTCCCAATAAACTGCCCAAAAGATAGAGGTCCGTTACCCACTGGTACAGTCGCAGTCACCGTACTACTGACAGTATCGATAACCGACACGTTTCTATCCCCAAAATTGACGACATATACACGTCTGCCATTCTGGCTGATCGCAACACCATATGGGTAACGACCCACAGCCACAGTGGCGGTCACCATATTGCTGGCAGCATCGATGACAGACACGTTATCGCTTGATAAATTAGTGATATAAACCCGGCTGCTATTTGGGCTCACAGCGATATCTTGGGGATCAGTGCCTACGACTATGGTACCGGTTACCATATGGCTGGCGGCGTCGATCACCGATACGTTACTGTCATTACTGTTGGTAACATAAATATGGCTGCCACTCGGGCTCACCGCAATCGCTTGGGGAGCATTAGCATTGGCAAAGGTTATGGTAGCAGTTACTGTATTTCTCGCGGCATCAATCACCGATACGTTGTTGCTAAAATTATTGGTAACATAAACATGGTTGCCACTCGGGCTCACCGCGATACCAGAGGGGCCACTACCCACAGCCACGGTGGCGGTCACCATATTGCTGGCAGTATCGATGACCGATACATTATCGCTTAATTGATTGGCGACATAAACCCGGCTGCCATTCGGACTCACCGCAATCCCGGTGGGAGTACTATCCACAGCCACGGTAGCGGTTACCGTATTGCTCGCTGCATCGATCACCGACACGCTATCACTTGCTTGATTGGTGACATAAACGCGACTGCCATTCGGGCTCACCGAAACCCCTACAGGGAGATTACCCACGTTCACGGTGGCGGTCACCGTATGATTGGCGGTATCGATAACCGAGACCGTGTTGGAGTCTTTATTCGCAATGTAGGCAAACGGCGCAGCGAGTACGACCAGTGGGCTGAATTGCAAGCTCAACAGGATTAGACTGACGGAATATATTCGTTTCATTAGAAAATCTTCTTTCCTGATAATTGCCCTAACTTTGTATCACTACACGTAACCCGTTGGGATCGAGCATAAATGGCGTAATTCAACCAGCTGATCAAAGCTATCATAGCACCTTGCAGGCAGCAAGTTGTAGTGATCAAGAAAAACCGGGGACGGTATAACACTTTTTATCGGCCTGGGCAGGCGGGACACCGACGTTGAACGCATGAAATTGACGTGGTTGCAGTAGCCCAGCAGACCACGTCCTGAAATGATTCATTTACGAGGATTTTGGGTGAGCGGTTGTTTGAAAATCCAGGC
Organism: Lysobacterales bacterium; assembly: GCA_015485125.1. Taxonomy (GTDB): domain Bacteria; phylum Pseudomonadota; class Gammaproteobacteria; order Xanthomonadales; family S139-57; genus S139-57. The sequence continues at coordinate 3,870 of WFUE01000081.1, forward strand.
GCAGGGGCTGAATCGCGCGAGGGAGCGTACAGCCAGTACGTGACCGAGTGAGGCAGCGCTTGCAACGCAGAGATACGGAAATAAGCCGACCAAAAATTTAGTCCACCTTCCGCGAAAACACCACCGGCCGCTTCTCCTTCAACCAGCCGTTCATGCCTTGGGCCAGATGATAGACCTGAGTCATGCCCAGGCGTTTTTCCAGAAACAACCCGACCTGGCGCGTGCGGTTACCAGAGCGGCAGACCAGAATAAAGGGCTGGTCTTTGTTCGGTACGATCTGCTGGAAGCGTTCCAGCCAGCCCTGGACGTCCGCCCGGCCCAGCTCGTCGAAGAACATCAGCCGGTGAGCGCCGGCGATGGTGCCGGTTTCCTGCCATTCCCTCGGTGTGCGAATATCGATGACTGGCACACCTTCCTTCTGCATTTGCAGCAGTGCTTCCGGCGACAGGTCGTGCAGTGCCGCCCGGGCAGGCGCCACAAACAGTAGCGCCAGCATCAAACCGGCTTTCAGCATGTGAAGGAACATGATTTCACCCGTTCTTTTTGGGAGAAATCATAGCACAGCCGTCTGCAGATCCTTTACCAGTGCCGCCTGGATGGTCTCCGGTACCGGGTTGACCTCATGCCGGTATTCAGGGTGGTCGATCCATGCCCGCAGGGGTGCCCCGTTTTGTGCGGCCTGGACCATTTCCGGCGTCAGTTCGAAGCGGAGAAAATGCACGGAGGAAGTTTTCTCCTCATCTTCCCGTTCGAGGTCCTCGTCGGCGATGGGGCGAATCACCGGCAACTCGCCGACCTGCAGGCCGATGTGTTTTTCGATGCCCAGCAGTTTCTTCAGCCAGACCCGCCGTTCCTGTTCATCCGGAAATTCCAGCATGAAGGTGGCCTTCCAGTTGCTGCCGTCAGGAATCAGCGGATTGTAGGCATCCAGCTCTTCCTGAATGCCCTCGGGTTCGAAAATACGTTCGATACGCAGCATTTCCTGAATCTGGTACTGCATGGTCAGGGCATCTTCGAAATAGAGTGTCGCGTGCGGCCCGATGGGCAGGCGGCGGTTCTGCTTGTGGGCCATGACCTTTTGCCGGAAATCCGGCCGGATGCGGGCATATTCCTCCAGGGAATACAAATCCGAAGGGGTCAGTTTCTGCATGGTCACCTCCTCAAATGCCATAGGCCTGACGAATCAGGCTGATGGGGTGCCGGGGCTCGGAACCATCATTCAGCCCGTTGGCGATCTGCTCCCCGGCCATGGCACAGTCACTGCAATAGTGGTCCGGCTGCAACTGCTTGACCTTGTTGTAGACCGGGCGGCCAATTTTCATCGATGCCTGGTGAAATTCCGATTTCACCGCGTAGGTGCCATCGTGGCCGGAACAGCGCTCGATGGTAGTGATTTCGGTTTCCGGCACCAACGAGAGCATTTCCCGGGTCTTGGGGCCGATGCGTTGTACGCGCTGGTGGCAGGCCGCGTGGTAGGCCACCTTGCCCAGCGGATGCTTGAAGTCGGTTTTCAACTGGCCATGCTTGTGGCGCAGCATCAGGTATTCGAAGGGATCGTAGATGTGATCGCGTACCTTGGCCACCTGTTCATCCCCGGGAAACATCAGTGGTAGTTCCTGCTTGAACATGAGCACGCAGGAGGGCACCGGGGCGATAATGTCCCAACCTTCGTCCACCAGCCGGGCCAGTTCGGGGATGTTCACTTCCTTCGCCCGGGCCACCGATTCGAAATCCCCCAGTTCCAGCTTGGGCATGCCGCAACATTGTTCCTTTTGCGGCAGGGTCACCGGCACGCCGTTGTGACGCAGAACGGCCACCAGGTCTTCACCACTTTGCGGATCGTTGCGATTGCCGTAGCAGGTGGTGAACAGGGCAACCTTGCCGGTGGTGGGCCCGGCCGGCTGCGCGCCCTCGCCGCTGTCTGGCGTGATCCGCTTGCGCAGGGTACGGCTGTGGAAGGTGGGCAGGCGGGCATCCTTGTGCACGCCAAAGCCCTTGTCCAGCGCCGAGCGAAAAGCCGGTGTGCGATTCAGGCCATTGACCACCTGCACCACCAGCGGAATGGTGGCGGCCTTGCCGACGGCATCGGTGCTGGTCAACACCTTGTCGCGCAGGCGGGCGCCCTGCTTTTTGTAGTGCACGGCCTTGGCCTGCAGCATGAGGTGCGGGAAGTCGATGTTCCATTCATGCGGTGGCACATAGGGGCATTTGGTGAGGAAGCAGAGATCGCAGAGATAGCAGTGGTCCACCACCTTCCAGTAATCGGCCTTGTCCACGCCGTCGATTTCCATGGTGTCGGATTCATCCACCAGATCGAACAGGGTGGGAAAGGCCTGACACAGACTGACGCAACGGCGGCAGCCATGGCAGATATCGAAAACCCGCTCCATTTCCGCCAGCAGCTTGTCCTCGTCATAGTAGGCCGGGTTTTGCCAGTCCACCGGATGGCGGGTGGGTGCTTCCAGGCTACCTTCTCTTCTTTCGCTCATGATTCCCCTCCAGTACCGTCACTTTCAACCATGCCATCAAAAAAGGGGCCTCGCGGCCCCTTGTCGGGCGTTCAGGCGTCCAGGGTATCCAGTGCTTTCTGGAAACGATTGGCGTGGGAACGCTCCGCCTTGGCCAGGGTTTCGAACCAGTCGGCGATTTCGTCGAAGCCCTCGTCACGGGCGGTCTTGGCCATGCCGGGGTACATGTCGGTGTACTCGTGGGTTTCACCGGCAATGGCAGCCTTCAGGTTGTCCGCGGTGCCACCGATGGGCAGGCCGGTGGCCGGGTCGCCCACTTCTTCCAGATATTCCAGGTGCCCATGGGCGTGGCCGGTTTCACCCTCGGCGGTGGAACGGAACACGGCAGCCACATCGTTGTAGCCTTCCACATCCGCCTTGGCGGCGAAGTAGAGATAACGACGATTGGCCTGGGATTCGCCGGCAAAGGCGGCCTTGAGATTTTCTTCGGTCTTGGAACCTTTCAGAGACATGAGTCTTCCTCCATTGCTTGGGTGTGATTACGGGCCGCGGCCCGGCATTGCGTCAGGCACGGCCCCGGGTTTCAGCCACCGGGGAGGCGATCATGCACAAGCGGAACACGCTGTCAGCACATCGTATTCCGCCCACTGTTCTACCCTCCCGGCAAATCGCGGATTACGCGACTTGCTCACACACTATAGGGGCAGGCTCGATCAAAGAGAAATTGTTTGTTTCGATGTATTTGATAGATGATGACTATTGTGACAGGGTATGCCACAACAGGGCCGCGGACAGGATGATAATGACCATCCAGGTCAGCAGCGTCCCGTAGAAGCGGCCGAAGGTCTTGCCCGCATCCCGCCGCAGGCCGGTAGCATGCATCAACCGCCCCAGCAGCAGCACGCCACCCGCCGCATACAGGCCCGCCACCGGCAGGGCGTGGTTGAGTTCCGCCATGCCCAGCAACAGCAGGCTCATGGGCACATATTCGATGAAATTGGCGTGTACGCGAATGGCGCGCGCCAGCTCTTCCTCGCCGCCGTGGCCAATGCCCACCTGAAATTTTCTGCGCAGGCCAACCACCTGCATGGCCAGCCAGAGCATCAAAAGGGCCAGTAAGGCGGTATATATGCCGGTTATGGGTAACATGGTGCCTCTCCCGCGGGTTATTGGTGGATGTTCAGCCAGCGGCTATCATGCGGCTCAAGCCACCATGAGCGCAAGCCGATGAAAACCGAATATGACCAGCTGACCGATGCCTTGCCGGAAAACTTTCAGGAACTGGGAGAAAACAGTTTCATCTTTGTGGTGGAAGACGCCCTGCCGGAGATCTTCTGCGACGAGATGATCCGCCGTTTCGAGGCCCATGAGGAGGAGCAGTATCCGGGCCGGATCGGCCAGCAGGCGGTGGAGGAGCAGAGCATCAAGCGTTCCACCGATCTGGTGGTCAGCGGCAAGGAACACTGGAAGGATATCGACCACGCCCTGTTTCGTTCCCTGGGCCTGGCCGTCAAGGCCTTCCGCGAGCGCTATCCCTTTTTCCGGGGCCGCTTCAAGGATGTGGGCTATGCCATCCAGCGCACCCGGCCCGGCGAGTTCTATCACTGGCATATCGACGGTGGCTCGCACCAGTTCGCCGACCGGCAGTTGGTGGCCGTCTGGTATCTCAATGATGTGGACGGCCCCGGCGGCGAAACGGAATTTCTCTACCAGAACATCAAGGTCCAGCCGCGGAAGGGCCGGCTGTTACTGTTCCCGCCCTTCTGGACCCATGTACACCGGGGCGTGGAGCTGCAGGCCGGGGTGAAATACATTGCCACCACCTGGCTGTCCTTTGCCTAGGTTTCCCGCTGGCCTTCATCCTGCAGCAGGGCTTTCAGCTGTTGAAAGCCGTCCAGTTCCAGCAACAGGCGATCCTTTTCAGAACGGGCAATATCCGCCCAGTGTCTGCCTTGCAGCGCGCCCACCATGGCATAGAGAAAATTCAGGCTGACAGCACCCTGCGCCCGCAGTTCAAGAAAGGCCTGTACCGGCCCGATTCGCTCCAGATCGGCCCGTGTATGAATACCAATGGCCTTCAGGGCCTTTTCCGATGCCGGGCCCAAGCCCTGCAACCTTGCCAGCTCTCCCATGCCACCTCCGTTGAACAGTCACTGGTTCGCGGCATACTGCTTGCAGGCCATTGTAAACCGCCTTCTCCCTTCCGTGCTATCCACCGGCCCGGCTGGCCGTGCTATGTTTCGGTCTTTCTCTTGAGCAAGATGGAGTTCACCATGCCGCCGCTGCGTTCCAATACCACCACCCAGGGCCGCAACATGGCCGGCGCGCGCGCCCTCTGGCGCGCCACCGGCGTGAAGGACGAGGAGTTTGGCAAGCCCATCATTGCCGTGGTCAATTCCTACACCCAGTTCGTACCGGGGCATGTGCATCTGAAGGATCTGGGCGATCGGGTGGCCGAAGCCATCCGCGAGGCCGGCGGCATTCCACGCGAGTTCAATACCATCGCCGTGGATGACGGCATCGCCATGGGCCATGGCGGCATGCTCTATTCCCTGCCCTCGCGCGAGTTGATCGCCGATTCGGTGGAATACATGGTCAACGCCCATTGCGCCGATGCCATGGTGTGCATTTCCAACTGCGACAAGATCACTCCCGGCATGCTGATGGCCGCCATGCGCCTGAACATTCCGGCGGTTTTCGTCTCCGGCGGGCCCATGGAAGCGGGCAAGACCCGCCTGGCCGACGGTGAGCACAAGCTGGATCTGGTGGATGCCATGGTGGCGGCGGTGACCGATTCGGTCAGCAATGCCGACAGCGAACGCATCGAGCGTTCCGCCTGCCCCACCTGCGGTTCCTGCTCCGGCATGTTCACCGCCAATTCCATGAACTGTCTCGCCGAGGCGCTGGGCCTGGCCCTGCCGGGCAATGGTTCGCTGCTGGCCACCCATGCCGACCGCAAGGCACTGTTCGAGCAGGCCGGCAAGCGGGTGGTGGAACTGTGCAAGCGCTGGTACGAACAGGAAGATGCCCGCGCCCTGCCCCGTGGCATCGCCACCTTCGAGGCCTTCGAGAACGCCATGGCGCTGGATATCGCCATGGGTGGCTCCACCAACACCGTACTGCACCTGCTGGCCATCGCCCGCGAAGGCGAGGTGCCCTTCAGCATGGCGGATATCGACCGCATGTCGCGCAAGGTGCCGCACCTGTGCAAGGTGGCGCCTTCCACGCCGTTGTACCACATGGAGGATGTGCACCGCGCCGGCGGAGTGATGGGCATACTGGGCGAGCTGCAACGGGCCGGCCTGCTGCATGACGATGCCGCCACCGTGCACAGCACAACCCTGGGCGAGGCACTCCGGCAATGGGACATCCAGCAAAGCAAGGATGAAAGCGTGGCCCGCTTCTACCGCGCCGGCCCGGCGGGCATTCCCACGCAGCAGGCCTTCTCCCAGGATTGCCGCTGGGAAACACTGGACAATGACCGTGAAAACGGTTGCATTCGCAATCTGGAACACGCCTATTCCACCGATGGCGGGCTGGCGGTGCTGTTCGGCAACCTGGCCGAGAAAGGCTGCATCGTCAAGACCGCCGGCGTGGCCGAGAACTGCCTGCAATTCACCGGCCGGGCACGGATTTTCGAATCCCAGGAAGCGGCGGTGGAAGCCATCCTGGGCGACCGGATCGAAGCCGGCGATGTGGTGCTGATCCGCTACGAAGGGCCCAAGGGCGGCCCCGGCATGCAAGAAATGCTCTACCCCACCTCCTATCTCAAGGCCAAGGGGCTGGGCGCGCAATGCGCGCTGATCACCGACGGACGCTTTTCCGGCGGTACCTCCGGCCTGTCCATCGGCCATGTCTCGCCCGAAGCGGCCGCCGGTGGCACCATCGGCCTGGTGGAAGAAGGCGACCGCATCGAGATCGACATTCCGGCCCGGCGCATCCACCTGGCCGTGGACGACGACACGCTGGCCCGGCGTCGCGCCGCCATGGAAGCCCGCCCCCACCCCTGGCAGCCGGAAAACCGCCAGCGCAGCGTCAGCCGGGCACTGCAGGCCTACGCCCTGCTGGCCACCTCCGCCGATACCGGCGCGGTACGGCGCCTGCCGGGCGAAGAGGCATGAGCCCGGACCCGCAACTGCTGCACCGGCTGGTGCGGGCCATTGGCCGGGCGCGGGTCTACGACGTGGCCCACCGCACACCGCTGCAACGGACGGAACTGCTCAGCCAGCGTCATGAACAGCAGATCTTTCTCAAGCGGGAAGACCTGCAACGCACCCATTCCTTCAAATGCCGGGGCAGTTACAACCGCATCGTGCAACTGCCACTGGGCACCAGCGGCGTGGTGGCAGCCTCGGCCGGCAATCACGCTCAGGGCGTGGCTCTGGGGGCACGCGAGCGCGGCCTGCCGGCCACCATCGTCATGCCGCGCACCACGCCACGCATCAAGGTACAGGCGGTGGAACGCTACGGGCCGCACATTGTGCTCTACGGCGACAATTTCGACCAGGCCAAGGCACACGCGCAACAACTGGCAGAAGAAAACGGCTGGCAGATGATCCACCCCTTCGATGATTTCGATGTCATCGCCGGCCAGGGCACCGTGGGCAAGGAAATTCTCGACGAAGAACCGGATGTGGATGTGGTGTTCGTGCCCGTGGGCGGTGGCGGCCTGCTGGCCGGCGTGGCCGCCTGGATCAAGCACCTGCACCCCGACTGCCGCATCGTGGCGGTGGAGGCGGAAGAATCCGCCTGCTTCGCCGCCGCCCGTGAAGCCGGCCAGCCGGTGGACCTCAACACCGTGGACAGCTTCGCCGACGGCGTGGCGGTCAAGCGCATCGGCGAGCTGGCCTTCTCCATCGCCAACCCGCTGGTGGATGAAGTCATCACCGTTTCCGCCGATGCCATCTGCGCGGCCATCAAGGCCGTGTACGAGAACACCCGCGCCATCGCCGAACCCGCCGGCGCGTTGGCGCTGGCCGGCCTCAAGCAGTGGGTGAAACAGGCCCCGGAGCCCAACATGAAACTGGTGGCCCTGATCAGTGGCGCCAACATCGATTTTCACAACCTGCGCTACATTTCCGAACGCACGGAACTGGGAGAAAACCGCGAAGCCCTGTTCGCGGTGACCATTCCGGAAAAACCCGGTGAGTTTCTCAAGCTCAGCCGGGCCCTGCACGGGCGCAACATCACCGAATTCAACTACCGTTACAACGACGCGCGCGCCGCGCAGATTTTCATCGGCGTGCAAACCCCCGGCGGGCGCAAGGAAGGCCAGGCGGTGCACCAGGAACTGGAACAGGCCGGCTACCCGGTGATGGATTTGAGCGACAACGAAACCGCCAAGCTGCACCTGCGCTATCTCATGGGCGGCCACGCCGCCACCGGCGGCGAGTACCTGTTCCGCTTCGAGTTCCCGGAACGCCCCGGCGCGCTGATCCAGTTTCTGGAAGCGCTGGGCATGCGCTGGAACATCAGCCTGTTCCACTATCGCAACCACGGCGCGGCCATGGGGCGGGTACTGCTGGGCCTGCAGGCACCGGCAGGGCAAAAGGCAGAAGTACTGACCACCCTGGCCCAGACCGGCTACCCCTTTGTGGACGAAAGCGAAAACCCGGCCTGCCGTTTGTTTCTCTGAGTGAGAGAAAAGCCGGCGGGGTCAACTACCCCGCCAGCCCAGGCTGGTTGTCAGCGGCGGTCACCCTCGGTACCAGGCAGGTTTTCTGCGGGTACGGCATCCACTGGCCTCAGAACTTCCAGGGAAAGCCGGGTGGATTCAGCTGCGTCACCACCGACGGTGAGCGTAGCTTTCCGGTTCAGGAATGCGCCCAGTTGCACAGACTCACCCTGCAAGCTGAATTGAGCGCCGGCAAGGATATCCAGCATCGCATAGGGCTCATCCTTGCTGCTCACTGCCAGTTCCGTGATAGTCAGCTGAATCTGATACGGGCTGGCACCTTCACCACCCCGAAGAGCAAGCCACCTGGTCTTGTCCTCGGCCAGGGTCATGGCAGCATCGAAGCCTTGCCTACATCATTGATCGCCAGTGCCACTTCAAAAAGACGGGGCGAGGCGGCCTGAACTGGCGTACCCATAACAAGCAGGGCCAGAAAGGCCAGCAGAAACCCTTGCTTTATCATGCCTTGATATGAAAACCTGTCATTCTCCTTGATTGCGTTGCAGGTAAAAGCGGGTAAGCAACCCGCCTCCCTGATTTCAATCCTGGAAAAAATACTGATCCCTGTCTCAATCCACCGGCAGGGCTGCTGCCCTGCCGGATCATGCCGACACCATGGTTGAAAAAACTACGGACAGGTCGAAGCCACAAAGGAGGACGAGCTTCCATCCCGGACAACATTTCCCACACAGCTAGCGGTATATCCCGGTTCAACATAGACCACCGGTGATCCAGCCTTGCCAATCACGCTGTTATACAGACCAAAATAAGCAATCTGGCCACTGGGAAGCGTACCTTGCAATGAAATGATCGAACCGGTAACTGTGCCGATCGCATCAATATAAGAATTGGTAATGGAAATGGGTACGGTATCTTTGGGATCTCGTACCAGAATGGTCGGCGTATTCTCGGACTCCAGCCGTGATGCGTGCAGATCCAGGCTGGTATCATCCAGCAGCATGGCTCCCAATGTCCCTTCTACACTGAAATGGGATTGGTCAATCACCACATGGTCTGTGGTGGTATTGCTTGCCCATACGGCCAGCAGGCTCGTCGTTGCCACACCAGCCGATAGGGCTTCAATACGGGTGTTGCTGGCATTCAACGTGGCGCTTTCCAGCTTGATGCCCGTGTAATTGAACAGGCCACTGTTTCTGAAGGACTGTGAGAAGTGGATATTGACCTGTGAAAAGCGGCTGGTATAGGTGCTTCCACCGGAAAGCAGGAAGGTATACTGATTGACTGTACCCGTATAATCAGAAGGGGTGGCTCGGATGATGAAATCCGAGTTTTCCACCGTATTCTCCCCTCCTGACAAATCAAAGGTTTTTCCATACGCACCGGCCGAATCCACATTACTGAAGGTCTGTTTGAACAGCAGGTTGCGGATGGTTGCCACACCACTGATTGAAAGGAAGGTATCCATGTTGTTGCCACCCGTCCAAACCACGGATAAATCCTGCAAAACCAGATTCTTGTTGCCCGCTGTGATAACAGGCAAACCCACGGTCAAGCCAACGGGTGGTTTCAATGTGGATGCATCCTTGCCCTGGCCACGGATGATGACCGTACTGGCCGCCAGCCCCGACAGATTGATAACCGATTGCATGGCAAAGGTACCCGTACCGATATTGATGATACAAGTGCCCCCGGAACACCATTGAGCGTGGTTGGTAATGGCTGCCTCCAAAGAGCTGTATTGCCCACCGCCGCCTGCCAGGGTGATGCTTGCCTGATCAGTGAGACTGGCTTGAATACCCTGGCAGGTCACCGTTCCGTCTACATTGACTGCACGCACCGCATTGCCGGCCGTACAACTACCGCTGACCCGGCTCTGGATGGTGCTGGTATCCACATTCAGTGTGGCATCACCGCTGGTGGCCCCGCCAGTAAGACCGGTGCCGGCAGTGACCGAGGTGATATCACCCGCACCTGCGTTCTCGCAGGTCACACTGCCATCTTCTGCAATGGCCGTAATGGCCTGACCCGCCACACAGCTACCATCAACCCGGCTTTGAATGATGGCCGTATCCACCGCCAGTGTGGCAATTCCCGTTGTGGCTCCGCCTAAAAGCCCCATGCCAGCGGCCACCTCGGTGATATCACCTGTACCGGCACTGGCGCAGGTCACACTGCCATCCTCGGCAATGGCGATGATAGCCTGCCCCACAGTACAGCCACCATTGACCCGGCTCTGAACGAGGCTGCTATCCACACTCAGCGTAGCCTCACCGCTAGTGGCACCACCAATCAGGCCCAAACCGGCGCTCACACCCGTAATATCGCCCGTGCCCACACTGGCGCAGGTAACCGTACCATCAGCAGCCACGGTGGTCATCGCCTGCCCAGCAGGGCAGCTACCCGTAATCCGCAGCTGAATCTCGCTGCTATCTACATCCGCATTGCCGACCGGCACGGCCAGCATGCTGGCCTGCAGGGCGTATTGCGCCACCGGCGCGGCCCGAACGGGTGTGCGCGGTGTCAGGGTGTAGGTGTTAGCACCGTCATTGACCGTGATGGCCAGCCAGACCTGGTCGGTGTCGAATAGATAGCCCAGATCCACATCCAGACTGAACTGGCCGCCGTTGACAGCCACATTGGGGAAATTCTGCGTGCTGCCTAACTGGTTGCCGCCACTGGCCGCATCCCAGGCTTCCACGGTAAAGCTGTAGGTACCCGTGGGATATTGCCCCGACAGCTGCAGCTTGCCCTGCACGGTAAACACACTACCGATGGGTGTCTGGGCCTGTGCCACCGGCAGCAGCAACCAGAGGGAAAACATGATGGAAAATAAACGGTTCATGACAGACCTCGTTTGCTATAAACCCTGCGATGCTTGCATTCAAAAAGCCTGCGGGGCCTTGCGGCCCCGCAAGCAATCGATATGCATCAATGCGGTTGGGTGGTGGTATAGGTGATGACCACACCATGTAAAATCACGGATGTACTATTGATATCCGGGCTGGGCCGGAACAGCAGGTAGTAGGTATTGGCGCTGTTGTCCACGGGGGTGGTGGTAATAGTGGTGTCGGAGGATGAACCGCTGACTATAATGGATAGATCGCTACTGCCCCCGCTGCTGATGGCGCTGGCCAGCGTACTCTCGGAACCGTTGGTGGGCCCCAGCATGGTGGAGGATTGCAGCAGCACATCAGCGTCATTATTGGAACCATCGGTCCAGTAGAAATCCATGCGGGTAATCACCGCGCCATCCGGCAGGTTGACCGGGGCATAATAGGCCGGGTTGCCTGACACAGACAGGTTACCCAGATCCGTCCCATTAATGTCATAGATTTCGTTATTGGAGGGCCGAAACGCCGCCGGTGGAATGGAAAGCCGCGCGGTATGCGCCGCCCAGGTGAGGCTGCCGGTGACATGGGCGTCACCATCGGCGTAGACGGCATAACCCAGATTGGTGGGTGCCGAGCCATAGACGCCATAGCTGGTGGAGTTGGTGGAAGTAGCCGTGCCACTGACACCATAGATCGTGCCTTCAGCATCCACGCCAACACCACCGCCCTTGCCGGTAACGGCTGTGCCACCGGCACTGGCCTGCCCCCAGATCGGGTAGGTATCCGCTGCCGCATACACGCCCACATAAGGCGCGGTGGCCCAGACGCCATAACCACTGGAACTGTTGGAATTGGCACGCAAGCCCGTACTGGTGGCCCCGCTATTGGCGGATGCATCTGCATAAATGGCATAGGGAGAACCGGTGGTTTCATTGTTTTCCACCGACAGCGTGGAACCGGGATCGGTAGCCAGCAGGGCCAGCGGTACTTGCAAGGCCACTTCTACATCTCCAGCGGTACCACCACCGATCAGGCCGGTGCCAGCGGTCACACTGGTGATGTCACCGCTGCTGGCACCACCGGTGCTGGCACAGGTGACCGTGCCATCGGCTGCCACCGCGGTCATCGCCTGCCCGGAAGGACAAGTGCCGGTGACGCGCAACTGGATGGCATTGGCATCCACATCCGAAGTGCCGATGGCACTGGCCAGCATGGTCGCCTGCAGGGCGTACTGGGCTACCGGCGCGGCCCGTACCGGCGTGCGTGGAGTCAGCGCGAAAGTATTGGCACCGTCACTGACGCTGATATCCAGCCAGACCTGTTCGGTGTCGAACAGATAGCCCAGATCCACATCCAGACTGAACTGGCCACCGTTGACGGGCACATTGGGAAAATTCTGCGTGGTACCCACCTGGGTGCCACCACTGGCCGAATCCCAGGCTTCCACAGTAAAGCTGTAGCTGCCGGTGGGGTATTGCCCCGACAACTGCAACTTGCCCTGCACGGTAAAGGTGCTCTCCACCGGTGTCAGGGCCCAGCTGGCCTGGGCCAGGCCCAGCAACAGCGCGAATACAACCTTCATCATCTTGTTCATGGTTTCTGCTCCCTATTCAAAGCTGTTCTTGAACACCAGGTCCGGGTCGGCTTCCGGCCCCCAGTACCCGGTGGAAAGTTTGTAGGCCCCGGCCTGGAGTGGCTGGGGGTCGGCATTGGCCTGACCGATGGTGACTTGCACCTGCACCGTGCCGCCGTTGGCGGTCAGGGTTTGTGTGCCACTGTCGATCACAACGCGCTCCAGCTGGTTCTGGGCCAGTGCCAGCAAGGGCAGGGCCAGCGCACAGAGCGCCACTGCGGTTTTGAATTTCATGGGCGAGACTCCCTGTTTGATCTCGGGCTCAGTCTGCGCTCAGAAGGGGAGGAAATTCGATGATGAAGATATGATGAAGATATTTATATCTTGAAAATCAATAAGTTGAAAAGGGAGTAAAAACTTACGGCAATGGCAGTTGTGGTGGTTTTTTTGGCAACCACTGGCCGGTTTCCGGCTGCAGAATCTCACCGTCACTGGTGATGAACTGGAAGGGCAGGCTCACCAGTTCATCGTTAACGATGGCCTGTACGGCAACATGCAGGTGGGGGCCGGAGGAGTAACCGGTGTTGCCGGAATAGCCCAGCAGTTCTCCGGCCAGCACGGTCTGCCCCGGTTGTACGCTGACCTGTTCGAAGCCCAGATGAGCATAGACGGTCATGCTGCCATCCTCGTGCAGCAGGCGCACACGATTGGCCCGGTCCAGATAGTATTCCTTCTGCCCGTGGCCCCAGAAGTTTTCTTCCGCTTCCATCACCACGCCATCCCGGGCCGCCAGCACAGGGGTGCCTTCCGGCATGTTGATGTCCACGGCGAATTCGTTTTGCGGGCTGTTGTGGGTACTTGAACCGTGAAAGCCCTGCCCCACCAGAAAGCGCCGGTCGGCGGGAAAGGGCAGTTGCAGCCACTGGTCTTTTTCCGGATGGGCCATGGGCCAGCCGGGCAAGGCACGATAAGCCAGGTTGAGCTGGGCCGGTTGAGCAGCATCCACCCGATCCAGTTGCCAGAGCTCCACCCGCCCCGGCCCGGTGAGGCGCAGGGGCCATTCCACCTCCGGCTGTTTCAGGTTGCGGCTGCCCGCCAGGCTGACCCACAAGCTCACCGGCCCGTGCAGGTGGATGTTGGCGCTCAAGGCAAAGCCGTTGTCCTGCAGGTGCTGTTCCACCTCCAGTGGCATTTGCGCTTCGGTCCTGACCCGCTTTTCTTCCACGCCCTCCATGGTGGCCGGTGGCTGGTCGGTGTAGTGCCAGATACCGTTTTCATCCTGATACTTCCAGTAGCGCTTGCCGGCCGCCGGCAGGCTGGCCAGTATCAGTACCAGCAACAGGGTTTTGCGCGCGTGTTCAGCATTCCACCACATTGACCGCCAGCCCTCCGCGTGAGGTTTCCTTGTATTTGCTCTGCATGTCGGCACCGGTCTCGCGCATGGTGCGGATGACCTTGTCCAGACTGACAAAATGCATGCCATCGCCGCGCATGGCCATGCGCTGGGCGTTGATGGCCTTGACCGCCGCCATGGCGTTGCGCTCGATGCAGGGAATCTGCACCAGCCCGCCGATGGGGTCGCAGGTCATGCCCAGATGATGCTCCATGGCGATTTCCGCCGCGTTTTCCACCTGCTCCGGGCTGCCACCCAATGCCTGGGTCAGGCCGGCGGCGGCCATGGAGCAGGCCACGCCCACTTCACCCTGGCAACCCACTTCGGCGCCGGAGATGGAAGCGTTCATCTTGTATAGCAAGCCAATGGCACCGGCGGTAAGCAGAAAATTCACGATCTGGTCTTCATGGCCCATATGGCAGAAGCGCACCAGATACATCAGCATGGCCGGCAGGGTACCGGCAGCACCATTGGTGGGGGCGGTCACCACCCGCCCGCCAGCGGCGTTTTCCTCGTTGACCGCCAGGGCATAGAGATTGACCCAGTCGAGGATGGACAGCTGGTCGCAGAGCTGGCTTTCCGGCCGCTCACGCAGCTCCCGGTACAGGGCGGGCGCGCGCCGGGGCACCTGCAAGCCACCGGGCAGCACGCCTTCGGTCTGCATGCCCCGCTCGATACAGGCTTCCATCACTTGCCAGATGGCCAGCAACTGGCGGCGTACTTCATTGGGCGCTCTCCAGGCCGCTTCATTGCGCAGCTGGATTTCCGCAATGGAGCAGTGCTCCCGCTGGCAGAAAGCCAGCAGCTCCACCGCGCTGGTGTAGGGGAAGGGAACGGGCGTATCATCTTCCACCAGCCGTTTTTGCCCGGTTTCGTCCTCATCCAGCACGAAACCACCGCCGACGGAAAAGTACTCGCGGTGCAACAGGATTTGCCCGTTGGCATCCAGGGCGGTAAAACGCATGCCGTTGGGGTGGAAGTTGAGACTCTCGCGCTTGTGGAAGATCAGATCCTCGCGCGGGTGCAACCGGATCACCGGCCCGTTGGCCAGTGTCAGCTGCTGGCTTTCGCGCCACTGCCGCATCCATTCATCCACTTGCTCCACATCCACGCTGGCCGGTTCATGCCCCATCAGCCCCAGCACCACCGCCTTGTCACTGCCATGGCCACGACCGGTCAGGCCCAGCGAGCCATACAGATCCACCTGCAGCCGGGCCACGCCATGCAGGTGGCCCTGCGCCTCCAGTGCGTGCACGAAACGTCCGGCAGCCAGCATCGGCCCCACGGTATGGGAACTGGACGGGCCGATGCCCACCTTGAACAGTTCGAAAATGCTGATGCTCATGCCTGTTTCCACCCCGCCAATGGCCGCCAGTGTAACGGGCGGGAGCCGGGCTGAAAAGGTGATTGTAGGAATTTTCCTGCAAGCGTATTCGCTTTCACTGACCCCGGCCAGCTCCTGCGGATATGGTCAATATTTCACCAACCGGTAGGATGAGATACAGACAAAGCGGCGGGCAGGAGAGCGGGCATGAATACCTTTGCAGTCTACATACTGGCCCATGGCGGTCGCGGCAGCCTGGAAGTGGGCGTGAGCATGGATCTGGTGCACACCATCTGGACCCTTCGCCGGCAAAAGACGGCTTCCGTGGGCACCGACCTGGCTTTTGCAGAACGGCTGGTCTGGTTTGAAGAATTCGATTCAGCGGAAGCCGCGCTGAAGCGCGAGCGGGAGCTGCACCGGTGGCAACGCAGCTGGCTGTTCCGGCTGGTGGAGCAGGAAAACCCGCTGTGGCTGGATCTCTACCCCAACCTGCTGCTCTAGCCGGTACTCAGGCCTTGTAGCCGGTATGGATGGCCACGATGCCGGCGTTGAGGTTCTGGTAACGCACGCCTGAAAAACCCGCTTCCCGCATCATGGCAGCCAGCGTTTCCTGATCCGGGTGCTTGCGGATGGATTCGGCCAGATAGCGATAACTTTCCGCGTCTTTCGCCACCAGCTGCCCCATGGCCGGCAGAAAGCCGAAGGAATAGGCATCATAGGCCTTGGCCAGCAGCGGTGACTGTACCCGGGAGAATTCCAGAATCCGCGCCTTGCCGCCGGGCTTGAGCACCCGCAGCATTTCCGCCAGCGCCCGGTCTTGCCGGGTTACATTGCGCAGACCGAAGGCGATGGTCACCAGATCGAAGCGGTTGTCTTCGAAAGGCAGCTGCTCGGCGTTGGCTTCCACAAACGCCAGATTGCGCACCATGCCCCGGTCGATCAGCCGCCGCCGGCCCACCGCCAGCATGTTGGGGTTGATATCGGACAGCACGATCTGGCCGCGTTCATCCAGTTGCGGGTAGATCAGCGCGGCGATGTCGCCGGTGCCCCCGGCCAGGTCCAGTACCTGATCGTCCGGGCGGATCTGGCAGGTCTGCACAAAAAAGCGCTTCCACAGCCGGTGCACGCCCATGGACATGACATCGTTCATGATGTCGTATTTTTCCGCCACGGAATCGAACACCTGGCCCACCAGCTGCTGTTTTTCCTCGACGGGAACTTCCTTGTAGCCGAAATGGGTGGTTTCAGTGCCCTGCGGGTTCTCTTGATTCACCGGCGCGCTCCAGTTTGATCAGGTAATCCTGCCAGTTTTCTTCCTGGTTCAGGCCCAGATCATACAACACTTCCCAGGAGTAGATGCCGGATTCGTGACCGTCGTCGAAGACCAGATTCACCGCGTAGTTGCCCATGGGGCGAATCTCGTCGATGTTGACGTATTTCTTGCCGGTCTGCAGCTTTTCCTGCCCCGGCCCGTGGCCCTGCACTTCGGCGGAAGGCGAGAACACCCGCAGGTATTCGCAGGGCAGCTCAAAGCGCTTGCCATCGTCGAAGGCCACTTCCAGCATGCGGGATTGCTTGTGCAGTTTCAGCTCGGTGGGTCTGGGTTTGTTGCTCATGGTTCTCTCCAGCGTTTTGATGCCAAGCTTACATGAGTGTTTGCTTATTCACCATGTGCCGAATGGGTGGTGCCGCGCCAGGCGTACAGGGCCAGAACCGCCCAGGCCGTCAGCATCAGCAGGCCACCGACCGGGGTGACATAGACCAGCGGATGCCAGTGGGTCAGTGCCAGCAGGTACAGGCTGCCGGAAAACAGTGCCGCCCCGGCGGCGGCTGAAAACACCATCACCCCCTGCCAGCGGCCAGGCAGGGCAGCCAGCCCCAGCGCCAGCAGCATCAGCGCCTGCATGCTCTGGTAGAACACGGCCTTGTTCCACCAGCCCAGCGCGCGTGCGTCCAGTTGCAGGGCATGGGCGGCCACCGCGCCGCAGGCGATGGCTGCAAAGCCGTGAAAAGCGGCAAAAAGCAGCGCCGGGCGGTTCAATGGGCCTGCTCCCAGTTGTCACCGCTGCCGGTATCCACCACCAGCGGCACGGCCAGCTCGGCGGCCTGCTGCATGCGCGCCACCACCCCGGCGCGGATGTCTTCCAGTACCTCGGCGGCCACTTCCAGCACCAGCTCGTCATGCACCTGCATCAGCAGGCGCGCCCGGTCTTGCTGCGGTGCCAGCCATGCATGCACGGCAATCATGGCCCGCTTGATGATATCCGCCGCCGTGCCCTGCATCGGCGCATTGATGGCGGCCCGCTCGGCGGCCTGACGCCGCTGCGGATTGCGCGAGCGGATTTCCGCCAGATACAGCCGGCGGCCGAACAGGGTTTCCACAAAGCCCTGCTCCCGGGCTTGTTCCCGGGTTTCTTCCATGTAGCGCAGCACACCGGGATAGCGGGCGAAATAGCGGTCGATGTATTCCTGGGCTTCCGTGCGGCCAATGCCCAGCTGCCGCGCCAGCCCGAAGGCGGACATGCCGTAGATCAGGCCGAAGTTGATGGCCTTGGCCGCGCGGCGGTGTTCCGGGCTGGCCTGGCCGTTTTCGTCGGGGCCGAACACTTCCACGGCGGTGGCGGCATGGATGTCCCGCCCTTCGCGGAAGGCCTGCAGCAGCCCTTCGTCTCCCGAGAGATGGGCCATGATGCGCAATTCGATCTGGGAATAGTCCGCCGCCAGCACCTGCCATCCCGGCGGGGCGATGAAGGCCTCGCGGATGCGCCGGCCCTCGGTGGTGCGGATGGGAATGTTCTGCAGGTTGGGATCGGAGCTGGACAGGCGACCGGTGGCCGCCACCGCCTGATGGTAGGAGGTATGCACCCGGCCTGTACGCGGGTTGACCAGTTCCGGCAGCTTGTCAGTGTAGGTGGACTTGAGCTTGCTCAGGCTGCGGTATTGCAGGATCATCGCCGGCAGTTCGTGACCTTCGGCGGCCAGTTCCTCCAGCACGTCTTCCGCCGTGGATGGCTGGCCCTTGGGAGTCTTGCGCTTGACCGGCAGGCCCATTTCGTCAAAGAGAATATGCTGCAACTGCTTGGGAGAACCCAGATTGAAGCTATGCCCCACGGCTTCGTGACAGCGCTGTTCCAGTGCCAGCATGGCCTGGCCCAGTTCCTGGCTCTGTCGGCGCAGCCGGTCGCAGTCGATCAGCACGCCAGTCTGCTCCATGCGCGCCAGCACCGGGATCAGCGGCAGCTCGATTTCCTCGTAGACCCGCCGCTGGCCGGGGCTTTGTTGCAAGCGGGGCCAGAGGGTTTCGTGCAGTTGCAGGGTGATGTCCACATCCTCGGCCGCGTAACGGGTGGCATCGTCCACCGCCACGTCCCGAAAACTGATCTGCTGCTTGCCCTTGCCCACCATGTCCTCGTAGTGCAGGGTTTTCAGGCCGAGGTATTTCTCCGCCAGCGCATCCATGTTGTGGCGCGAACCGGTGGGGTCGAGCACATAGGATTGCAGCATGGTGTCATGGGCGGGGCCGGCCAGTGCCACGCCGGCGCGGGCCAGTACATTCATGTCGAACTTGAAATGCTGGCCCACCACCCGCTGCCGGCTTTGTTCCAGCAGGGGATGCAGCGTCTGGAGCACCACCTCCAGCGGCAACTGGGCCGGCGCGTCGGGGCCGGCGTGGCCCACCGGGATGTAGGCCGCCTCGCCCTGCGCGCTGCACAGGCCGATGCCGACGATGTCCGCCTGCATGTAGTCCAGATCGTCGGTTTCTAGGTCCACGCTGCAATATTCTGCGGCCAGTGCCTTTTCCACCCAGTCTTTCAGTGTGGCTTCATCGAGAATGGTCTGATAGTGGCCGGTTTCATTCTGGCGCGGGTCGGCAGTCGCCGGCTTTTCCGCTTCATCTTGCAACCAGCTGCGAAAGCCGTATTCGCGCGCCCGTTGCTGTAGCTTTTCCCGGTCTTCCGCCTGGTTTTTCAGTTGGGCCGGGTCGATCTCCAGATTCAGATGGGTGCGGATGGTGGCCAGATCACGGGAGAGCTTCAGCTGCTCCAGATGCTGGCGCAGGTTCTCGCCCGCCTTGCCCTTGATTTCATCGGCGTGGGCGATGAGTGCATCCAGCGAGCCATACTGTCGCAGCCACTTGGCGGCCGTCTTCGGCCCCACACCCGGCACGCCGGGGATGTTGTCCGAGCTGTCACCCACCAGTGCCAGCCAGTCGATGATCTGCTCCGGCCGCACCCCGAATTTGGCCTCCACCTGCTCGGCGTCCATCCATTCGTTCTTCATGGTGTTGATCAGGCGCACACCGGGCTGCACCAGCTGGGCCATGTCCTTGTCGCCGGTGGAGATCACCACCTCCATGCCCTGTTCCCGCGCCTGCCGGGTCAGGGTGCCGATGACATCATCTGCTTCCACGCCTTCCACGCGAATCAGCGGAAAGCCCATGATTTCCACCAGCTCCAGCATGGGTTCGATCTGGCGGCGCAGGTCTTCCGGCATGGGTGGGCGGTTGGCCTTGTATGCCGGGTAGAGTTCATGGCGAAAATTCTTGCCACCGGCATCGAAAACCACCACCACCGGCTGCTCGCCGGCCTGCTCTTTCAACTTGCGCAGCATGTTGCTCATGCCATAGAGCACGCCGGTGGGCATGCCCTGGGGGCTGGTCAACGGCGGCAGGGCGTGAAAGGCCCGGAACAGGTAGGAGGAGCCATCCACCAGATACAAGGTGGGCTTTGTTTCGGTGCTGGGCTTGGACATGCAGGCGATTTTCCGCAGAATGCTCTGGAACGGGTATGATACCGCCATCCAGCCCGAGAATGCGGAGATTGCCATGAGAGTGCTGCTGCTTGCCCTGTTGCTCGTAAACACGGCCTGGGCCAATGACCCCCGTCCGGTGCAGGATCCGCCCCTGCCGCCCAAGGTGGTCAAGCCGGAGGACCGCCTCGAACCCACCGTGACCATTACCCGCAAGGGTGATGTGATCGAGGAAACCTACAAGCGCAACGGCCAGGTGGTGATGGTCAAGTTCATTCCGAAAAAGGGCCCGCCGTGGTATCTGCTGGATCTGGACGGTGACGGTGTGCTGGAAACCCGCCGGGAAGACTTTGGCGATGTACAGCCGGTGATGTGGAAACTGTTTACCTGGTAAGCCCGCCGTCATGCTGCACTGGATGGAACATTTCAACCGCCTGCTGGGGCGTTTTCTCGCCTGGGTGACCACCTTCGTGGTACTGCTGGTCTTTGCCCTGACCGTGCTGCGCTACGCTTTCGACCTGAACTGGATCAGCCTGCAGGAACTGGCCCAGGCCCTGCACGCGCTGGCCTTCATGCTGGCCATGGGCTGGGTGCTGCAACAGGACGAACATGTGCGGGTGGACATTTTCTACCGCAAGCTCGGCCCGCGCGGGCAGGCACGGGTGAATTTCTTCGGTACCTTGCTGCTGCTGTTGCCGGCCATGGGCTTTCTGTTCTGGATCAGTCTGGATTATGTCGCCGCCTCCTGGCGCATTCTGGAAGGCTCGCGCGAGGCCGGCGGCCTGCCCGGCGTGTTCCTGCTGAAGACCCTCATTCCTGCCATGGCGGTTCTTTTGTTGCTGCAGGGCCTGCATCTGCTGGCCAGAAACGCCCGTCTGGCCTTTGGCGGAGCACCCCGCTGATGGAAGGCATCTGGCCGCTGAGCCTGTTTCTCATCCTCTGCCTGGTGCTGATGGCCGGCTATCCGGTGGCCTTCAGCCTGGCCGGCGTTTCCCTGGCCTTTGCCGGTATCGGCTGGCTGGCTGGCGCCTTCGACCCGGCCTTTCTGCAAGCCCTGCCCAACCGCATCTACGGCATCATGGGCAACGGCACCCTGCTGGCCGTGCCGCTGTTCGTCTACATGGGCGTGATGCTGGAACGCAGCCAGATCGCCCGCGACCTGCTGGAGAACATGGCCGCCCTGTTCGGCCGGCGCACCGGCGGGCTGGGCTTTGCCGTGCTGCTGGTGGGCATGCTCATGGCCGCCTCCACCGGCATCGTTGGCGCCACCGTGGTCACCATGGGCCTGCTTTCCCTGCCCACCATGATGAAAAACGGCTATGACCCGCGCATTGCCACCGGCACCATCTGCGCGGCCGGCACCCTGGGGCAGATCATCCCGCCCTCCATCGTGCTGGTGCTGCTGGGCGATGTGCTCTCCAACGCCTACCAGCAGGCACAGCTGAAGATGGGCATCTACTCGCCGGAAACCGTCTCGGTGGGCGACCTGTTCGTCGGCGCCCTGATACCCGGCCTGATGCTGGTGGCCTTCTACGCCCTGTGGATCGGCCTGCTGGCCTTGCGCAAACCGGAACAACTGCCCGCGCTGCCGGAACGGGAAAAGATCGACCTCCACCACCTGCTGGCCACCCTGTTCTCCCCGCTGTTTCTCATCGTGGCTGTGCTCGGCTCCATCATCGCCGGCATGGCCACGCCCACGGAAGCGGCCGCCATCGGCGCGGTCGGTGCCATGCTGCTGGCCTGGCGCAAGGGCCAGCTGACCCTGGCCACCCTGCGGGATGTGGGCGAAAGCACCCTGCAGGTCACCGGCATGGTGTTCATGATTCTCATCGGCGCGGCGGTCTTCTCACTGGTCTTTCGTGGCTTTGGTGGCGACGATGTGGTCCATCACCTGCTATCCAACATGCCCGGTGGCGTGGTGGGGAGCATGCTGGTGGTGATGGCGGTGATGTTCATCCTGGGCTTCGTGCTGGATTTCATCGAGATCACCTTCGTGGTAGTGCCCATCGTCGGGCCGGTACTGCTGGCCATGGGGCTGGATCCGGTCTGGCTGGGCATCATGATCGCCATCAACCTGCAAACCTCTTTCCTGACCCCGCCCTTCGGCTTCGCCCTGTTCTACCTGCGTGGCGTGGCCGACGAACAGATCGCCACCGGCGACATCTATCGCGGGGTCATGCCCTTCATCGCCATTCAGATCCTCACCCTGCTGTTGCTGGCGGCCTGGCCCGAGCTGGCCACCTGGCTGCCCAGGCACTGGGGCTGACAAAACAGGAGAGTTCACCATGCAATGTGCCATCATCTGCGGCAGTCACCGCAAGCCCAGCCAGAGCGCCAAGGTGGCGGATTTTCTGCAACAGACCGCCCGCGAACAAACCACTTTCGACCGTTTCTACCGCCTGGACATGGCCGACCAGCCGCTACCGTTGTGGGAAGAAGCCATCTGGTCCGGCGACCCGGCCTGGAAAGCGCGCCTGAACCCCATCCGCGAAGGGCTGAAGGCCTCGGACGCGCTCATCGTCATCAGCCCGGAATACCACGGCATGGCTCCGGCGGCACTGAAGAACTTCTTTCTCATGCTCAACGCCCAGCTGGTCGGGCACAAGCCGGCGCTGCTGGTAGCCGTCTCCAGCGGCCCCGGGGGCGCCTACCCCATCGCTGAACTGCGCATGAGCAGCTACAAGAACAACCGCCTGTGCTACATCCCGGAACAGCTGATCATTCGTGACGTGGAAAGCGTGCTCAACC
Organism: Lysobacterales bacterium; assembly: GCA_015485125.1. GTDB lineage: Bacteria > Pseudomonadota > Gammaproteobacteria > Xanthomonadales > S139-57 > S139-57. The sequence goes on from WFUE01000081.1 coordinate 26,591, forward strand.
CCGAAGGGGAAAACGACCCGGAAGCCGATACCTATTTCCGCGAGCGCAGCGTGTTTGCCCTGGGCGTGCTGGAAGCCTATGCCGAGGCGCTGGCCCAGGTACGTGCCAGCGGCAAGCTCTTTGACGAGCGGTTCAAAAACGGCATGTGAACCGGCAAATGAGACAACCGGGCCGGATCAGCGTCCTGATTTCAAACACCTCAAGGGGAGCCACCATGAAATCCATCTTCGCACTGCTGTTGCTGACCAGCCTGTTTGCCGCCCAGGCCCAGGACAAGTTCTACGCCGTCAACGACGATGGCATCAATGATGTCGCCTTCGATATCGACATCGTCGATGCCGACAGCTGTACCCCACCGATGAATCCCGGCCTCAACGGTGGCAGCCTGCTCAATATCGGCGACCAACCCGGCAGCAGCACGACCAGTTTTGGCGTACTCGCCTTCGATACCGCCAACTGGGGCAGCGGTAACTTTTCGCTGGTACTGAAAAACCGCTTTCCCAACGACCCCCTGCCCGCCTCGCTGGGCAAGGTCATCATCGAAGCGCGCAACTTCGATGAGCAGCCCGGTGATCGAAACAGCACCGCCCGCAACAATGCCTATCTGGACGGCTACACGGAAATCACCCGTCTCAACCCGGCCGACCTGTTCAATCCACTGGGCATCTCGCTGGACAGCTATGTCGGCAACATGCTGCAAGACAGCAGCCGCGGTCGCTATCTCTATGTGCGCCTGCGTTTTGAAACCTGTACGGACAACGACAACGACTACGACACCATCAGCATCAGCAATGGCCCTTCCGATGAAGGCCGGCTCTACATCACCGGCGCCGGCGGTGCCATACAGGTGGACGGCACGCTGGCCGGCTCCTGGTACGACCCGGCAAGAGACGGTGAGGGCTTCCTGCTGGACATCGCCCCCGACAACGACGGCAACCCGCTGCTGGCCGCCTACTACTTCACCTACAAGAACGACGGCAGCGGCGAACCCCTGTGGATCGTCGGCGCCGGCCCCATCAGCGGCTCGGAAACCACCCTGAGCATGATCACCGCCAGCGGTGCCCACTTCGGCAACGCCTTCAACCCCAGCGATGTCAACCGGCAAGCCTGGGGCAACATCACCTTCAAGTTCGTCAGTTGCAACCAGATCGATGTCAGCTACGACTCCAGCAGCTACGGCACCGGCAGCTTCTCCCTGCAACGCATCATCAACGTACCCGTGGGTGCCACTGGGGTTTGTGCGCCCTGATGCGCTGTGGTTTCAGCAATCCGATGGTACAGGCCAGTGCAACGATGCACTGGTCTGTTCAATGGATTGGGTTTGATCTACAACGACAAAGCTCACTTGCCGCATGGAGCGCTAGCGGAATGCGGTCAAGTGAAGCGCCTTGTTGGGCGTGCTATTTTAGCCATTGCGTATCCCAGTCAGAGAAATTACTCGATCTTTGAAATCTTGGTATTCATCTCCATCAGCCAGTTTTAGTGCAGACAGCCGGTAAAATTTGTTTGTCGACGGTGATTCTCTTCGCGCCATATCCATGTCGATACGATCTACATTTACCACAGTCCAGCATTCCACATACCCGGCTGCACGTGCTTTCTGGTGGCTCTTCTCTGCTTCGCCAACGCGGTTATGAATGTTGGAAAAATCCGTTCCACCCTTCACTTCAATTGCAATGATATTCCGGTACTTACCCTTACTAATCTCTTCACGGATGACAATATCCGGGTCGGGGGCAAACTCAATCACAACCTTTCTACCAGCTGCATTCTGAATTTCTATCTTGCTGGCACTTGATGAAGTTGTAGCATGTTCAACAATATCATGAATGGCTTGGAACACATCAACAATACTGATAATACCTTTCTTTACATTTGCGCCGCCCCGCAACTGTGGACCAACCGTCAATAGAGTTAAGTCATCAAGCATTTCTTTGCTTACTCTATCAACCCCAATACCATCAAGGAGGGAAACAGCACTACCAATAAGACCATTGCACAAGTCCGGCAAAGCTTTCTTGTTCTTGTCGGTCAGGATTCCTTTAACTTCCATTGACTTGAACCCGGAACATCCGAACTTGGTTGTATAGAACTCTTTCTGACTAAATCCCAACAATAGCCGGTAATAACCAAGAACGCGTGGATTGGCTACGAGAAGACAGGGAACCGGAAACACCAGTTCACCCCGTAAGCCGTGCTTAGCTAACGCCTTCAAGCTGTCTTGTGGAACATAGGTAGAAAGTTCCTCGTCAAGTTCTGCCAGGTCAATATCGTCAACCGTCTTACTCAGTGCATCCTGAAGGTAAAGACTCCGAATCTGACCAAGAGCAAAGGAGAAATCTATTTGAAGCTCTGGAACCGGGATGTTGATACTGGGCATTACACAGCAACCTTGATTATTCTTTCTTCCGTGGCACTGAGTCTATTTGCAGCAATTGCTACATATTCAGGATGAAGTTCGATGCCGATATACCGCCTTTGATGCTCCGCGCAGACAACCCCGACCGTTCCCGAACCAAAGAAGGGGTCAAGCACATAATCACACGGCTTTGTTGATGCTAGTATGCAAGGTTCGACTAATTGTGTCGGAAACGTGGCGAAGTGTGCTTCTGCAAATGCCTGAGTATTGATGCTCCATACACTTCTACGGTTACGGGGTTTGCCATTCAAGCCGGGTTCCTTCACTGCCTCATAATCGTAGTAGTAGCGTTCCGATTTTGTGAGCATGAACAAGTATTCATGCGCTCTCGTCGGTCTGTCCTTCACACTCTCAGGCATAGCATTAGGCTTATGCCAGATAATATCGCTTCTTAGATACCACCCATCATCCTGAAGAGCAAAAGCTAATCTCCACGGGATGCCCTGCAAGTCCTTAGGCTTCAATCCTTCCGGGGTGTCTGGTCTGACCGTCATTGCACGTGCAGGGTTCTTCTTGTCCGTGGCACGGTATCCACGGTTGCCACTGGTATAACC